>JBBKWQ010000286.1:0-28664 GCA_037969115.1 Ilumatobacteraceae bacterium | reverse complement strand
AACGAACCCCCAAGCCGACTGAGCGGGTACTGCTTCCGTGCTATTCCTCAATCTACCAGGACTTTCGCGGTGGGCGCAGAGGGACTCGAACCCCCGACTTCTTCCTTGTAAGGGAAGCGCTCTAGCCAACTGAGCTATGCGCCCGAAGTCGGGAAGCCTAGCGGCGACGCTGGCGGCGACCGCTGGAACTCAACTGCAGAACTCGTACGACTCGAGCAACCAATCGGTGACCTCGTCATCGATGTCGGTCGCCGACTTCGCAGTGAGGAAGTTGGCAACACCACTAGCTCCCAGTGGAACTCGACGGCTCACTCGGCCCGACGCCAACCCATGAGACAGCACGATCGACACGGCAAGACCGACCCGACGCGGTCGCAACTCGACGAACGTGCGTCGCGCTCTGAACAACACACCGACTGACACGGCCTCGACGTCGACACCCTCACAATCAGCGAGCACCGCGGCGACGGCGTCGAAGATCTCCCGGTCGAGCGGTTCACGGTCGGCGAAGTACTCGTCGATCGCCATGGCAGGGGCACACACGTGAGTCCGACCGGCTACGCCGAACCGACGATCGCATCGCGGGCACGTCCACATCGACTGGGTCAGCGACGTTCTCGAAGCACCGCATCGAGCAAGACAGGTGTCGCCGCCACGGCCGGGGCTCGCCGCGCTTCATGATCGAGCACAACGAGATCGCGCCCCATCACCTCGGTGACCACTCCCCCGGCCTCCGTGACGATCAGGATCGACGCCAGGTAATCCCACACCCCATGGCCGTTGTCATACATGTCACACCACGCATCCGTGACGCCGCATGCAACCGCGCAGATGTCGGGGGCCGACGCACCCAGAGCCCGGAACTGCGCCCATCCATAATGATGCGTCGGCAGACCGGAGACCCCGACGATCGCTTCCTGCATGTTCGTCACGGCACTGGGGCGAATCACCTGGCCATCGCGTTCTGCTCCGTGCCCACGAATCGCGTGGAAACGATCACCGGTCGCATGGTTCACCACCACACCGACCGCCGGCCCATCGCCATCTACCAGGCACAACGCCGACGCGAACCACGGAACGTGGCGAGACGCGTTCGTCGAACCGTCGAGCGGATCGACGACGACGATCGGCGCCGAATCGGAACCCGGTGGACCCGTGACACCACTCTCCTCGGACAACACCCGATACCCCGCGCCGTACAAGATGTCGAGACACGCGACGTCGGCATCGAGGTCGACGGCATATTGCCCGTCGCGAACGCCCGACGCGCTCCAGTCCGTATTCGTCGCCAGAATCGCAGCGACGGCATCTGCCGCCTCGAAGAACGTCGCAAGTGCCGCGGTATGCGTAGGTTCGATCACTGTTCCGAACGGTAGTGTCCTCACACGTGGCAGTCATCGACGTAGCGGGATTCGTTGCAGATCTCAAGAGCCAGGCCATCGACCACGGATTCCACGTCCACGACGAGCGCCACTTTGTCGAGACCTACTCGCTGCGCCAACTCTGGGAAGTCGATCTGCACCCCGAGGAAGCCTGCGCCGGGCCGATCGATCTCCACCTCTCGCTCGACGTCGACCCGCGTGCTCTGCTCGGCTTCGAAGACGAGATCGTGAAGGCCGACGACATCGACGCCGACCCGCCCACCGGGTTCAACTTCCCGTTGCTGTTCACCTGGACGTTGCCGCCGCTCCCGCTCCCGCCCAACCTGCTTGAGCTCGCCACCGACGTGGCCGGCATCGGCGGTGTCGACCTACCGCTCGAAGTGTCGGCCATCGACTCGTTCCACTCGGTCACCGACGCACCCGAACGCAGTCTGTCGATCGTCGCCCGAATCAATCTCGAGCTGGCGGACGTGTACCTCACCAACGACGAAGCTGTGTCGCAGGCACTCGAACGGTGCAAACATGTCAGCCTGTTCCTTCTCGAACACGCCGACGCCTGGCTCGACTGAGCGTCACCAACACCACCACAATCAACACACCGTGAACTACCACACACCCAGCCGGGGAGGCGCCATGCGAGTGAGCGAACTGATCGACATCTTGAGCGAACACCCGGGCGACGCCGTGGTCGAACTGTCCATCATCGCGCCCGTCACCGAGGGTGACGACGACATCACCGTCGATCGCTACGGCATCGACGGCGTCATGCCGTGGGAAGACGATGACGACGACAAGGACGACGACGACGCCGGCCTGGTGTGGCTGGTCGGCGGCGAGGATGCCGATGTCGACGTCTTTCTCGACGCCGTCGAGGTCGACACCGACTGACGCGTGACGAGACCGGCCGGCTCGATCACGTCACCACGGGATCAGCCGGTCAGGTGCCCGACCACTTGGGCGCACGCTTCTCGGCGAAAGCCTTCGGGCCTTCCTTCGCATCGTTCGAAGTGAACACCGGCATCTGCAGTGGGCCCTGGATCGCCCAGAACTCCTCCTCGGTGGCGCCCTGGGTTGCCTGGATCAGCTGCTTCGAAGCAGCCACCGACAGCGGTGCATTCTTGGCGATTCGCTCGGCCAACTCCATGGCCACGTTCACGGCTTCGCCACGCTCGGCGACCCGAGCGATGAGGCCGTATTGCGCCCCCTCCTCAGCGGTGATCGGGTCGGCAGTGAGCGCCATCTCCATCGCCTTGCCGTAGCCGACCCGGCTCGGCAGGCGTAGCAGTCCGCCGCCGGCGGCGAAGAGACCGACACCGGCTTCGGGAATGCCCAACTTCGCGCCCGATGCGGCCACCAGCAGATCGCACGTGAGCGCCAGCTCGAGACCGCCGGCGAGTGCGAAACCCTCGATGGCGCCGATCAGCGGCTTCTGCGAACCCTGCTGGATGAACTGCATCATCGGCCCGATGTCTTCACCCTTGGCGAACGCCTTGAGGTCCATGCCCGCGCAGAACCCACGCCCGTTGCCGGTGAGCACGCCGGCCGTGAGACCCGGGTCAGCGTCGAGTTGTTCGACAGCGGCCACCAAGCCGGCCGACAGAGCGCCGTTGATCGCGTTCATCGCGTCCGGACGGTTGAGCGTGATGAGCAACACCCGGCCGCGCTGCTCGGTCATTACGGCGGGCTCGGCCGCTGTGTCGCTCATTTCGGTGGCATCCGGATGCCGCCGTCGACACGGACGACCTCGGCGTTCATGTACGGATTGGTGATCAGGTCGATCACCATGAAGGCGAGCTCTTCCGACGTCCCCAGTCGCTTCGGGAACAGCACCGACTGGCCGAGGTGCGCCTTGAACTTGTCGGACTCCTCGCCCTCGCCGTAGATCGGCGTATCGATCAAGCCCGGAGCCACCGTGTTCACGCGAATCCCCATCGCCGAGAGGTCACGGGCGATCGGCAACGTCATTCCGACGATGCCGCCCTTCGACGCCGAATAGGCCGCCTGACCGATCTGGCCGTCGAATGCAGCGGCCGACGCCATGTTCACGATCGCGCCGCGGCTGCCGTCGTCGTCGACCGGATCGGTCTTGGCCATCGCCGCAGCCGACAGACGCAACATGTTGAACGAACCCAACAGGTTGATCTTGATCACGAAGTCGAACATGTCCTGTGGTGCCGGATCGTTGTTGCGATCGACCGTGCGGGCGGCCCGGCCGAGGCCGGCGGAGTTCACCAACGCCCGCAGTGGTCCCATCTCGGACGCCGCAGTGACGGCCGCGATGCCGTCTTCCTCGCTCGACACGTCGCACTTCACGAACAGCCCACCGATCTCGGAAGCCACGGCAGAGCCGCGCTCGTCCTGGAGGTCGGCGATGACCACGCGAGCACCGAGCGCCGCCAGTTGGCGGGCCGACGCCTCACCGATACCGGACGCGCCACCGGTGACGATGGCGGACGCTCCGCTCAGGTCCATGCGCGGCATCAGGCGACCCTCTCGATGATGGTGGCGTTGGCGAGTCCGCCGCCCTCACACATGGTCTGCAGGCCGTAGCGGCCGTCGGAACGCTCGAGCTCGTTGACCAACGTGGCCATGAGCTTGGTGCCGGAGCTGCCGAGCGGGTGGCCGAGCGCAATCGCTCCGCCGTTCACGTTCGTCTTGGCGAGGTCGGTGTTGTGCTCCTTCTGCCAGGCGAGCACGACCGACGCGAACGCCTCGTTCACCTCGAACACGTCGATGTCGTCGATCGACAGGCCCGACCGCTCGAGGATCTTCTGGGTAGCCGGAATCGGCCCCTTCAGCATCGTGACCGGATCGGTGCCGACCACAGCGAAGCTGTGGAAACGGGCCCGTGGCCTGAGACCCAATTCGGCCGCCTTCTCTTCGCTCATCACCAGCACGGCGGACGCACCATCGCTGATCTGCGACGAGTTGCCGGCGGTGATCTTGCCGTCTTCCTTGAACGCCGGCTTCAGGTTGGCGAGCCCCTCGAGCGTGGTGCCCTCACGGATGCCCTCGTCGCGGGTGATCATCACCGTCTTGCCGTCGATCTCGACCGGCACCGGGATGATCTCGTTCTCGAAACGTCCCTCGGCGGTGGCCTGAGCGGCGCGCCGCTGGCTCTCGGCGCCGAACGCGTCGAGGTCTTCACGAGTGATGCCGTACTCGTCGGCGATCATGTCGGCACCGATGCCCTGGTTCGGCAGGCCGGTCTCGCTGTATCGGGCTTCCATGCTCGGCGGGAAGGGCATGCCCATCGCGCCCTGCACGACCGACGCACCCATCGGTGTGCGGGTCATCCCCTCGACGCCGGCGGCGATGACGATGTCGTAGGCACCCGACATCACGCCCTGCGCCGCGAAGTGGAGGGCCTGCTGGCTCGAACCGCACTGGCGGTCGATCGTGGTGGCGGGCACGGATTCGGGCCACCCGGCGGCGAGCACGGCGGTTCGACCGATATTGAGCGACTGCTCGCCCACCTGCATGACGCAGCCCATGATGACGTCGTCGACCAGGGCGGGATCGAGGTTGTTGCGCTCCACCAACGCCTTGAGCACATGCGCGGCAAGATCAGCGGCGTGCCAATCCTTGAACACACCGTTGCGCTTGCCACCTGGCGTGCGCACGGCGTCGACGATGACAGCATTGGTCATGTTGATTCTCCGTGTGGGGTTTGGGGATGAGGGACATCGTTGGCGGCGGACAGCCTCGCCGCAGCGATGTTGCGCTGGAGGCGAAGAAGGAGCCCGGCAAGAGCTTGGCGTTCTGGTCGACTGATTCCGCTACGGAGCTCGCTGCGCAGCACGACGTCGAGTTCGGCGATCGATTTGGACACGTCGAGGCCGGCGGCTGTGATGGCGATGAGCCACACTCGACGATCGGCCGGGTCGGGGCGACGCTCGATGAGGCCGCGCTCCTCGAGCTTGTCGATGTGCGTACCGGTGACGGCTCGACCCTGGTCGAGATGCTCGGCGGCACGAGTCTGGCTGACCGGCCCGAAGTCGGCCACATAGCTGACGAGACTCGCCTGGCTGAGCGTGAGGTCGAGCACGGCCATGCGCTCGTCGTACACCGAACGGATCGCATTCGCGGTCGCCATGAGCGTGCCCTCGACGCGCAACCACGGCGGCGAGTCGAGCTCGTGGCGAGACGAGTCGGCCGCCGAGTGTTTCTCCGCAGCATTTGTAGCGACCATGATTGTATGTCACTATACATTCTTGTCCCGTACGGATTGCAAACCGAGGAGCCACGATGGCCGATAGCGAATCTGCTGCACTCAACCCCGAAGACGCCGAAGCCTTCCGCGCCCGCGTCAGCGAGTTCCTCGCCGCCAACACGGTCGAAGCCGGTCGCCGCTACCTCGCGGCCGGTCGAAAGTTCCAGGCTGCGCTCCACGACGCCGGGCTCGCCGGGCTGACCTACGCGAAGGAGTACGGCGGCGCCGGGCTCACCGCCGACCACGAACGCATCTACCGCGCCGAAACCACGAACTACCCGTTCATGGCGAGTGAGTTCATCATCAGCCACGGCATGTGCCTGCCGGTGCTGAGCGAGTTCGGCACCGATGAGCAGAAGCTCCGGTTCATGCCCGACAACATCTCGGGCAAGACGCTCTGGTGCCAGATGTTCTCGGAACCAGGTGCCGGGTCCGACGTCGCCAGCCTCCAGATGAAGGCCGACCGCGACGGCGACGAGTGGATCCTCAACGGGCAGAAGGTGTGGACGACACTGGCCCACGAATCCGACTACGGCATCATCATCGCCCGCACCGATCCCGAACAACCCAAACACGCCGGCATCTCGATGTTCATCGTCGACCTCGACGCACCAGGCGTCGAGATCCGTCCGATCCACCAGATCGACGGCGCCCGGCACTTCAACGAGGTGTTCTTCACCGATGTGCGCATCCCGGTCGACTGGCTGATCGGCGAGTACAACAACGGGTGGCGTCAGGCCACCGCCATGCTCATGTACGAGCGCGTCGCCATCGGCACGACCGGCGCCGGCAAGATCAATCAGCCGATGTATCGTCAGCTCCTCAAAGCCGCCGAATCGAGTGGGCGACTGAACGACCCCGTCGTCCGTCAGCAGTTGATGCGGATCTATTGCATGGAGACCACCAAGTCGCTCGTGGCCATGCGGACGCGCGCCGAGCTCACGTCCGGCAAGGCGCCGGGCCCGGGCGGTTCACTCGGCAAGCTCGCGGGTTCGATCATCGCCTGGCGCTTCCGCGAGATCGCTATGGAGATGGCAGGCCCCGAGAGCCAGGCGTGGGTCACCGTCGACGACGACGCCGACTACGACGGTCCGGGAACACTGCAGACCGCCGTGGTCAGTTCGTTCATGTCGAGCATCGCCGGCGGCACCGACGAGATCCAGCGCAACATCATCGGCGACCGGGTGCTCGGACTCCCCCGCGACATCTCCGTCGACACCAAGGTCCCGTTCAAAGACCTCAAAGTCGGCACCCAGCGAGCCGATTGAACCGACGGCTCCTGTCGTTCAGCTGATCCCGGAGTCGAGCCCCAACTCGGCAGACAGTCGGCGCACCTGCTCTTCGAGCTTGCTCACTCGTTCGGTCAAGAGGTCGACCTCCGACTTCGTTTCTTCCTCGAGCGGGCCGATCACCGACTCGATCGCGCGGAGACTGCGCACGTTCATCGGTGCGCCCTCCTCGAACCGCCCCCAGGAGCGATCGGAGATACCCGCCCGCTCGGCGGCAGCCCGCCGCGACAGACGCAAAGCAACGCGCCGGAGCCTGATCTCATATCCGCCCGACCCGTTGCTCATGGCGCCACGTTACTGATTCTGCACTCACTCAGCGTGTTCCGGCTGCCGCGCAGGGTTGAGACGCGGCGGTTGGAAGGCGTCAGGCCGGAGCCGTTGAAATCTCGGTATCGAACGGAAGCGCACTCACGGTGGCCGTGCTTCGGTCGTCGTCGTCCAAGTGGACGGTGACGCGAGTTTCCGGTTCCCAGTGCGACGCGTCGATCGTTGCGATCGCGACGCCGCACCCCCGGTCAGGCGACATCACCGCCGATGTAACGCGCCCGACGTCGACCCCGTCGGCGGTGACCGTCCATCCGGACCTGCAGGGCGGCATCGCGTCGGCATCGATTCGCAGGCCGCGCATGCGACGGTCGGGACCGCCTTGTTCGACGATGTGCTCGAGGGCTCGTCGGCCGAGAAACTCGATCGGCCGGTCGATCTGGCAGAACTGGTCGAATCCGCACTCGTACGGGTTGTTCGCACGGGTGATGTCACCTCCGTACGACAACAGGCCGCCCTCGATGCGTTCGATCACGTTCGGGCAACCGGCGCCGACTTCGAGGTCCTCCCCCGCAGCCCAGAGGTCGTCCCAGAGCCGGCCGCCGAGCGCAGGTTCGTCGAGATAGATCTCGAACCCTCCCTGCTTGCTCCAACCCGTGCGGGCGACGCGCAGTGCATGACCGTGGAAGTCGAGTTCGGCGAACCGGAAGAACTTGATGTCGTGCACCTCGGTGCCGAACACGCGGGCGACGAGCTCTTCAGCCTTCGGACCCTGCACGGCGAGCGGCGCCACGTCGGGCTCGGTGATCGTGACGTCGAGCCCCAAACCCGTGGCCAACCCGTCGGCCCAAAGACCAACGTCGGAGTCACCGATCGAGATCCAGAACCAGTCATCGGCCAGCTTGAGCACGACCGGATCGTTCACCACCCCGCCCGCCGAGTCGACGAGAGGGGTGTACATGCACCGTCCGGGCGTCGCCGTGGAGATGTCGCGTGGCGTCATCAGTTGCACGAGACGTTCGGCGTCGGGGCCCCGCACCTCCACCTGGCGCTGGCACGACACGTCCCACAGCTGCACGTGCTGCTTCAGATGCCGGTAGTCCTCGACCACGGACCGGAACATGAGCGGCAGCAACGTGTGGTTGTACACCGAATACGCCTGCACACCGATGGCTTCGACCCGATCACTGAACGGCGTGGAACGGATGCGGGTGTTCACCCACAGTTCTGCGAGGGGCATGGCGTGATCCTTTGCTCGTACGTCCGGTCGACATCCCTGCGGTACCGGGTGCCGGTCCACCGTACGATTTCGCCCGCATCAGAACCAGTAAATTCTGGTGCTCATATCATGAATATCGTTAATACTGCTGTGTCGACGATTCAGTCGATGCGGATCGACTCGAGCTCGGCACGAAGGTCGTCGACGAACAGTCGAGCCACCGCCGACGGACCGGGGCGCGCCGGCGTCACGATCGACATGTCGTACGACAACACCGGGTCGAACGGCAACGCGACGATCCCGTCTCCCAATCCGGCTTCGTGGCTGGCGACGCCGACGACGGCGACGCCGGCACCGTGGCGAACGAGTTGTTTGCACGTCTCGAAGTATTCGGCGTTGATCCGTTTCGTCGGCTTGACCCCCTCTCGTGCGAGCATCTCGGCGAGCTGTATGTCCACGAGATGGTGCTCGCCGATCCCGATCAGCGGAACGCCTGCCAGGTCGGACGGAGAGATGACCGACATCGAGGAGAGCGGATGGTCCCCCGGTACGAGGCACACGCACGGTTGCGAGAAGGGCTCGAAGGCAACGCCGGGCCATTGCACCACGCCCTCGACGATCCCGATGTCGAGCTGGCGGTTCGAGATCCACGTCACGATCTCCTTCGACGGACGCAGATACAGATCGATCGTCACGTCGCCGTGACTCTGCTGAAACGCCGCGACGACCTTTGCCGCCAGCGTGATCGCGCCATCGGTGCCGATGCTGAGATGTCCGACCCTGCCGTGGCGCAACTCGTTCGCCTTGCTGGCGATGCGGCCGAGGCTCACGAGACCCCGCTCGACTTCGGCGTACAGAGCCTCACCTTCGGGTGTCGGCACGAACCGACCGCGCACGCGATCGAACAGCGTGAGCCCGGAGGCCTTCTCGAACTTCGCCAGCGCAATGCTCACTGCCGGCTGCGTGCAATGGAGTCTCACCGCCGCTGCCGTGACCGAACCCGTCTCGACGACCGCACGGAACACTTCGAGTTGCCGAACCTTGAGTTCCATATCGATCAACAATAGATCTCAATGGATCATGCTTGTTGCTAATCGTCAGATCGAGCAATCAAGGTGATTCGTCGTCGCTGACGGCAGGTGGATGCTCGAGCTGTTGGAGCATCAACATGCCGGCGATGTTCATGAAGTCGTGCTCGGTCACGAGTCCGACCAGCACACCGCCGTCGACGACGGGGAGTGATCCGACACCGAACGACCGCATGATCTCGAGGGCTCGGAGCGGCACCATCGACGGCGGCACGCACACCGGGTCGCGCTGCATCACGTCGGCAACGCAGAGGTCTTCCCAGCGACGTTCGTCGGAGTTGGCCGCCATGACACGCAGCAGCCTTCGGTACGACAAGATGCCGATGATGCCGTCTTGGGTGTCTTCCACCAGCACCTGCCGGAGACGATTCCAGTCCATCAGGTTGGCAGCAAGATCGAGGGGGTCGTCCTCGGACACGGTGACGAGCTCGGTGGCCATGATCTGCTCGATCGTCTTGAAGTTGTGTTCCCAGCTCCCGCCCTCTTCGAGGCTCGCCGCCGTCCACTCCGACACGGGCTGGCCGACCTGCTGGCGAGCAGCGATGGCGGCTGTGAGGCTGTTCAGACGCTGACCGATCGAGCCCTGCTGGCGCATCGAGAGCATCGACGACACCTGCCACCTCGAACCCGTGTAGCCCGACTTGACCCGGCGTTCGATGATGCCGAGGTAGTGCTCACTGTCGGCCGAATCGACACCAGCACCGGCGAGCCCTTCCACGGCCATCGGCAACAGCACGTCGAGGAGCAGCTCGGGAGCGGGGCGTTCGCGACCGTCGAGCCAGAACAGCGACGACGACAATCCCTCACGAGCGGCGTTCACGAAGTTGGCCCGAGCAGTGTCGAACTGCATCATGCGGCTGACCTCGGGATGTTGAGCGCCGACCGAACGCATCAGCCCCAGCCACAGCGCCGCATTCGCCATCTCGTCGGCGGTGGTGGGACCCGATGGCAGCACCCGATTCTCGATGCGCAGGTGTGGCACCCCATCCATCACGCCGTAGCACGCCCGGTTCCAGCGCCACACGGTGCCCGTGTGCAAGCGGACTGCCGCAAGATCGGGAACCCCCCCGTCGGCCAACACCTGGAACGGATCGTCGTGTGAATCGGGAGCGAGCAGTGGACGGAACCGAGTGATGTCCTCTTTGAACAACTCGGTGACCGAGTTCTTCACCCATTGCGTGCCGAACGTGACGCGGCCGGAACGCTGCCGGAGATGATGAGCAGACCGACGTGTGTCGACCGACTGCTCGAACAGCGGGATACGGGTCTCGGCCCAGAGTTGTTTGCCGAACAGGATCGGAGAATTGGTGGCACATGCCAGCGTTGGCCCGGCCAACAACTGGGCGACGTTGTACAGGGTGGCGAACTCGTCCGGTGCCACCTGGAGATGCACCTGGAAACTGGCGTTGCACGCCTCGGCCATGACCGAGTCCTGCCGGATGTTGAGCTCGTCGGCCCCCGAGATGCGCAGGTCGAGGTGCTCGCCGCGCATCTCGAGCAGCGCTTGGTTGAGCGCCAAGTACCGCGGGTTCTGCACCATGTTCGCCAGTGCGAGCGTGCTCGTGCGGATGGTGGGCAGGATGCCCGTGAGCACGATGTCGTTCTCGAGCTGTCGCGCCGCCCGGCGAGCCAACGCGAGCAGGTCGTCGAGCTGGCGGTGCATGTCGCTGAAGCACATCCCGCCGAACGGTTGCGGGTCGAGGTTGACTTCGAGGTTGAACGCCCCGATCTCGGTGGTGAAATGCGGTTCGTCGATCACCTCGAGCAGTTCGAGCGCGATTGCGGACGGTTGCCACGCACGGTCGACCAGGAAGAACTCCTGCTCTGCCCCGATGCGCGGGTTTCCCGTTTCGAACGCACCACTGTCGAGGAGGTGTTGCAGCGCATGCACGTCACGCAACATCCAGTTCACCGCCGTACGCCGCTCGGCGACTCCAGTTGCCGTCTGGGCTCCCACGCTCAGCTCCCCTTCACGATCGGTGGTTCCGTCACACCAAGTCCGCCAGATAGCGCGGCAGCATCGCCCGCCACGTATGCCAGTCGTGCGGCCAGTCGGGCCCCCACGAGTCGACTCGATTGGGTATGCCCGCCGAGCCCAGCACATGTGCCGCCGCCCACGACTCACCGATGTCCTCGTTCGCGCCCTCACCGCACGCCAGCACCACCGACCGCTCTCGCAGCTTCGCCATGTGGTCGTCGTCGAGCGTATCGAGATGATGCAAGGGCGATGCCCAGTGGAAATGTTCGTTGGTCGGACCGTTCATGAATCGGGCCAGATCGTAGGTGCCGCTCATGCAGATGGCCGTGGTGAAGTCATCCGGGTAACGACACAGCGACGCGAGTGCGTTGTACGCGCCGATCGATGCCCCGGCAGTGATGATCTGGATGCTGTCGCTGCGACAGTCGGCGCGGATCGCCGGAACGAGCTCGTTGCCGATGAACTCGATGAAACGCCGCAGGATCCAGCTGAGGTGTTGACTGTCGCCCTCCGCCGTGAGCATCGCCCGGCCGTTGATGCTGTCGCACGAATAGATCTTGATGCGACCGGCATCGACCAGTTCGGCGCAGGCATCGATCACGTGGAAACGTTCGATCTCCTCGGCATCGCCGCCAGCCGTGGGAAACACGAGCACGGGCGTACCGAAGTCGCCCCAGCAGGCGATCTCGACCGAACGGTCGAGGTGGGGCGAATGCCACTGGTCGACGACCTTGGTCACGGTTTCGAGTCCTCGCGCCATCGCTGGATGCGCGACCAGAACATGTCGGTGAACTGATCGACCTCGTGTTCCGGATAGAGCACGGACACCTTGAGACGCACGGCATCGCGGGCCGTTTCGGTACCAAAGAAGTCCCACAACACCTGGTCGAGATCGGCAAGATGCTCACCACAGAAGGCCTCGAACTCGTCGACCTGCAGCCGCTCGTGGGCGATCGCGGCATACCCCTTGAGCTTGTCCTCGTAGGGGGCGTCGGTGTCGGCGATGTCGAAGTAGGGCTGCCAGTCGAGGTTGGGCCTCATCGGGCGCTTCGTCGCCGCGCAGAACAGCGACCACCGTAGGTTCGCCGCGATGAGCCACGGGAAGTGGTAGTGCAACGACGTCACCTGAGAATCGGGGCACGGGTTGGCGAAGTCGATCGGAAACCACTCGCCGTCCTGACGAAGTGCCTCGCACGAGTTGAAGTCGCAACCGAAGAACGAGTTGATCGTGAGCGTGGTGTCGATGAGGTGCTGGCGCTGGTCGTCGGGCAGATCGCCGTCGTCCGCGGTGTAGCGATCGTGCAACGGTGCGCCGGCGTCGTAGCGCACCACACGCACCTGTGGTCCGAGGCCCACGCATCGGATGAAGAGATCGTGTGGATCGACCGACTGTTGCAGATGCATCAGGTACGTGCCGCTGTCGTCGTAGAGGCGCTGGAGGTCGTCGGCGTTGTCGATGCGGCTCACGCCTGCCCACCCACCGCCGTCGTACGGCTTGATGTACATCGGATACCCGACCTGTGCGCCCAGCTCGGCGAGGTCGAACATCTTGGCGTATCGCTCGAGCGTGATCTGGAGGTCGGGCTGAGGCTCGTACGCTTTCGGCGGGACCATCCACGTCGTGGGAATGGGCATGCCCAGGCGCATCATGGCGCAATACGACGTGTGTTTCTCGTTCGACTGGATCGACCAGGGGTTGTTGAACACGTACAGCCCGTTCATCAGGACCGCCTTCTTGATCCACTCACGGCTCGTGCCGTACCAGTGGGTGAGACGGTCGAGCACGACGTCGTAGCGAACGGGTTGTCGCAGGTAGAAGGGCTCGATGGTGACGCGTTCGACGTCGAAACGAATCGAGTCGCCGCCGAGCTTCACCGTCAGATCGAGGCGGTTGAGCACCTCTTCGTAGCAAATCGGCCAGCACAGATCGGCGCCGACCGAGAGCCCGATCACGCGTCGTTGGTCTGCCATGGATCTCCCTCGGATTCCGTCGGTCGAAAGCTAGCAGGCGGTACCGGGAGCTCGAATGGCCTGACTTCGCGTGGCCGGAACGAGTCGGCGAACAGCCACGGGAGCGCGACACCGAGCAGATCTCGCCAATTTCCCCACGTGTGCCCATCGAGCGATTCGCCCATGACCACCTGCATGCCGGTGTCTTTCAAGACCGGTCGGATCGCGCGGTTTTCGGTGATCATCGGCTCGAGGAGACCGCAGGTCATGAAGACCTTGTCAGCGGCCTTCACCGGTGAAGACACGTAGCCGCGCACGAACTCGTAGACCGGACTCCACAGGTCGTCGACCGGCTCGACGCATTCCCCACTCGCGCCTGCGAACGACCCGGACTGCAACATCAGCCGACCGAAGACATCCGGATATCGAGACGCCGTCGCCAGCGTCGCCAATGCGCCGAAGCTCGCACCTCCGAGGCATCGTGCGTCTCTCCCCCCGATGAGTGGCAGGTGCGACTCGAGGTACGGCACGAGCTCGTCGGCGATGAATCGAGCGTGACGCTCGTCATCGGCGTACTCCGTGAGGCGGTCGACCGGGTCGCAGAAGGCGACGACGAACTCCGGTACCAGACCACGGTGGATGAGATTGTCGAGCACCGTGGCAGCCTCCGCATAGTGGAGGTAGTCGGTGCCGTCGTGCAGGATCACGAGCGGAACACGGTGTTCCGGTTCGGTGCTGAACGACGCCGGAAGATAGAGCGTCACGGGAACCGGGCGACCGAGCGCCGCGCTCGGAATCGTGAGCGACCGACGTGAACCCCTTCCGGCGGCAGGGTCGTACAGGGCCCACGGCGGAACGGTGTAGCCGAACGACCGGCAGACCGAATTCTGCCCGAACGGGTTACGAGCTTCGTGTGGGTTCAACGGATCTTCGATCACGTGCTCGTGACCGCCCTCGATGATCTTGATCTGGTATTCGAGTCGGGTTCCGTCGGGCAGCCCGAGCGCGAGCAACCACCACTTCGAGTCCCCCAGTCGCTCGAAGGAAAGGTCGTCGGGCAGCCCGATCCCGAAATGGATCAGCCGGACCGAGTCTGCGTCACCCCGGAACGCGAACGTGGTCACGCCCTCGGTGGTGAGTGGAAACCCTCGGTCGAACACGAGCCGGTCGAGGGCTTCGGGTGTGAGGGCGGGATCGAGCGTGAGCCGCGGTGCCAGTACGGTCGTCGGAGTGATCTCGATGTCGGTGAAGGCGCTATTTGCTTCGTTCATGATGATCGACGACGCCGTCAGTGTGCGTGCACGGTGACCGTGCGACCGATCTCGTCGAGCACCGACCGAAGATGATCGAAGTGCTCGTCGCGGGCACGCACCCATGCATTGGCCATATAGCCCGCTTCCACCGGCTGCGTCGGGGTGCCCGCCGGCGGGAGATGGGCATCGATGATGAGATCGCCGTGTTTGCGCTGGATCTCGTCGAGACCCGAGTAGCCCGAGATCGTTCCATCGGCTTCGGGTCGCAGCGCCACGATTCCCGCCGAGAACCGCCGCGATGCGGGGCGAGTTGCCCGGCCATGCACGATGGCCTCTGCCCACTCTCGGTAGATGTCGATGTCGTTGCCGACGGCGTAGAGGTCCCACGCCCGCACGCCGGGAGGACGACAACCGATCTCGGAGAACATGAGGCCTTTCGGTCCGGCGAACCACTCCATGTGCGTCGCGGACGAGCCGATACCGAGCGCTTCGATGACGCGCTGACCCATCTCCTTCAACTCGCTGTAGCCGTCGGCGGAATCGACCTCGTTGGTCGCGACGAACTGCGGCGAGATCCAGCGGGTCCGCATCGCCGCGAGAACATTCGGGTAATAGTGACTGACGAAGTCGTGAACGATTTCGCCGTTCACGGTGATCGTGTCGTAGAAGCCCTCGTGACCGTCGATGAACTCCTCGACCGCGACCGCAGCGCCGTGCGCCAGCCCACTGGTCGCGACCGCGACTTCGAGTTCGTGGTCGTCGTCGATTCGATGTGTTCCCGATGCACCTGCACCGTCTGGCGGCTTGATGATGAGCGGGTAGCCGACCTCGGCAGCGAACGCTCGCACCTCGTCAGCCGTCGTGGCTCCGGTGGAACGGGCGCAGCGCACGCCCGCGTCGCGCAACACCTGCTTCATCTCGGGCTTGTCTCGACAGAGATGTGCGGTGCGGACCGACGTGCCGGGGATGCCGCACGCCTCGCGGACGCGGGCAGCGGTCATGATGTGGGCCTCGACGGTGGCCTCGAGACGATCGACCCACAACCCGTCCTGAACCCAACGAACCGTGCGGGCGACGCTCTCGTCATTGACGACCGAGTCGACCTGCTCGTAGTGCGACAGCCACTCCCGCACGTCGCCGTCGAGGCCGTCCTTGGGGCGCTCGCCGATGCCGATCACGCTGGCCCCCGCCTCGGTCAGCGCCCGAGCGAATTGCTTCTGATTGTCGGGGAAGCTCGGCTCGAGCAAGATCACGTTCACGACCACATTTGTACTCGTTCCCGGTCGACATCGGTGAAAACAAGAGGCCTGAGCGGGATGCGGTACGGTCGCACCTCATGGTGAAGGTCGTGTTCGTCGCCCCGTACGTACTCGAAGCAACCAATCGTTTTCTGACGAAGATGGTGGAAGTTCCGGGTACCGAGGTCACCGTGATCAGCAGCGACCCGCTCGAACGATTCCCAGACAGCGTCAGGGCCGGGTTGAGTGGACACTGGCACATCGGCGACTGCCTCGACGTCGGTCAGCTCACTACCGCCGTCGCCGAAGTTCGGAACCGCATCGGAACCGTCGACACGCTCACCGCCATCCTCGAAAACCTTCAAGTACCGCTCGCTCAGGTGCGTGAGCGGCTCGGCATCGAAGGAATGGGCGTCGAGGTCGCCGAGCAGTTCCGCGACAAGTCCCGAATGAAGTCGGTGTTCGACGCCGCGGGAATCCCCTGCGCCCGGCATGCTCGTGTCGAATCGGCCGACGGCGCCCGCTCGGTGATGCAGCGCTGGCAACAGCCGGTGGTCGTCAAGCCGCTTGCAGGCATGGGTGCCCGGAACACGTTCCGCCTCGACGACTCCGACGCGTTGGAACGCTGGCTGGCACATAGCCCACCGGCGGCGGATTCCCCGGTGCTCCTCGAGGAGTTCCTCGTCGGGCAGGAGTTCACGTTCGAGAGCGTGATGGTCGACGGCGAGGTCGTGTGGCATTCGATCGGTCGTTACAGCCCGACTCCGCTGACCGTGTTGGAGAACGCGTGGATTCAGTGGTGCGTGGTACTCCCCCGCGAGATCGACGGTGATGAGTTCGCCCCCATCCGCGACCTCGGTGCACGCGCCGTTCAGGCTCTCGGACTGAGAACCGGGCTTTCACATCTCGAATGGTTCCTTCGCACCGACGGATCAGTTGCGATCTCCGAGGTCGGCGCACGCCCGCCGGGCGCGCAGATCGCTTCGTTGATGTCGTGGGCGTATGACACCGACATGTATGCCGCGTGGGCTCGATTGGTGACGCTGGGCGAGTTCGATCCTCCCCAGCGCCGTTACGCCGTCGGCGCCGCCTACCTACGGGCGCAGGGTGCGGGGCGAACGATCACGTCGGTCACGGGCATCGACCGGGTGAGCGCGGCCACACACGCGCTGGTCGTCGAGTCGCGACTCCCCGAAGTCGGTCGGATGCCGGCGGAGACCTACGAAGGTGACGGCTACGTGATCGTGCGTGCGGCAGACACCGAGGCTGTCGACAACGCGCTCCGCGAGATCGTGTCGACCATCAAGGTGGAGTGCGGCTGATGGACGTCCTGTTCTTGTCGCCGAGCTACCCGAACGACATCCCGTTGTTCGTGTCTGGCCTGGCCGCCGTGGGTGCCCGCGTGATCGGCGTCGGTGATCAACACGTCGACGGACTGCCGGAACGCACCAAACGAGATCTGTCGAGCTACATCCAGATCGGATCGTGGGCCGACGAAGACGCTGCGATCCGCACCGTGCTCGGTCAACTCGCAGGCCGCAATGTCGACCTCGTCGAGTCGCTGTGGGAACCGACCATGTTGATGGCCGCCCGGCTCCGCGAGGCGATCGGTGCTCCGGGACTCACCGTTCAGCAGACCGTGCCGTTCCGCGACAAGGGTGAGATGAAGAAGATGGTCGAGGCGGCCGGTCTGCGCACGCCGCGGTCGATGCGCACCACCACCCGGGCCGGATGCAGAGAGGCGGCCGAGCAGATCGGCTACCCCATCATCATCAAGCCCATTGCCGGCGCCGGTTCCATGGACACTCACCGGATCGAGAACGATGCCGAACTCGAAGATGTGCTGGGCAAGTTGCTGCACATACCCGAGGTGAGCGTCGAGGAGTTCATCTCGGGCGACGAGTTCACGTACGACACGGTGTGCGCGTCCGGTTCGATCGCTTTCCAGAATGTGTGCGAATACCGGCCGAATCCGTTGATCGGCAAACAGGTCGAATGGATCAGCCCTCAGGTCATCGCCTGGCGCGACCTGACCGACCCGTTCATCGCCGACGGCGTGGCGCTGGGTCGCGATGTCATACACGCCATGGGGTTCCAGAGCGGCTTCACGCACATGGAGTGGTATCGCACGCACAGCGGTGAGGTCGTCTTCGGCGAGATCGGCGCCCGGTCACCGGGTGGACGGCTCACCGACATGATGAACTATGCCTGCGACACCGATCTCTACACTGGCTGGGCCGAGGCCGTCTGCCACGGCACGTTCAGTCAGCCGACCGAGCGCAAGTTCAACGTCGCCCAGATCATCAAGCGGGCACAAGGGCAGGGCACCATCACCCGAATCGAGGGCATCGCCCACATGATGGTCACCATGGGCGAACACGTCGTCAACCTCGATCTCGTCCCGCTCGGTCAGCGTCGGCGCGACTGGCAGGCGACCGTGCTGTCAGACGGCGTCATCGTGGTGCGACACCCCGACCTCGATTCCACGATCGCCATGGGTGACTGGATCGCCGCTGGAGTCCATCTCTACTGCGACTGACGATCGCCGCCGACCGATCGCACCGCATGCAGCGCGCACGGTGGCACGGCGTCACCCTGCAGTGTGCTGGCCCAGGTCGCTCATGATCACATACACCTGGAGCGCGATGATGAGCCCGATAGCCGTCAGTCTCCCAGGAGGGATCGACACGCCCTGCAAACGATCGAGCACGACCACGCCGACCTGGAGCAGTACGACCCACCCGACCGTCACCGTGCTCAGCTCGGCGTAGTCGAGGCTCTTGCCATAGACGACGAACAACAACCCGAACACCATGAGCCCGCCGAGCATCGCGATCGCAGAACGGTGTTCAGACCATGATCGGGCCAACATTGCCCCGACGATGTCGAGCACACCGAGAGCGATCATCGCAGCGACGACGGGAACGAACGATCGACGCGGATCTGTTGCCACGACCTCGCCGACGCCTTGGGGAACGCTCAACATGGCTGCAGTTCCTTCAGCTCGGCCCGGTGCCGACAGCAGCCGACATCTGAACGTTCACGAGCCGCACGACGCGTTCGGTTGGTCGACCGACCGCGCGAGTCCCGTCCGCATCGCGTACGAGAAGCTGTCGTTCCACCAGTTCGCCGATCGGCCGTCTTCCTCGGACGTGTCGTCGCCGAGCCAGACACGACCCTGGTTGAAACCGGTCACCGTCATGGACGTGTTCGAGTTGGAATTGCGGAGGAATCTCATGATCTTCACGTTGCACCTAAGGCGATCGTCGCCACATCGGGCAAAGTGCGTATTTCCGCCTCGAAAATCGGTTCGGCCGCCTCATCTCCGGGCGCGATACTTGATTGATGACACGCAAGCCACTTGCGGGTCGATTCATCGGCCGTGAGGACGAACTCGAGCGTCTGTGCGCACTACTCGACCGCGCGTCGACGGCCGAGACCCACGTCGCGCTGGTCGCAGGTGCGGCCGGTGTGGGAAAGTCCAGCCTGCTCACGAACTTCGTCGAACACATCGATGCGCGTGTGCTCATCGGATCGTGCCTTCCGCTCGGCGAACAGGGTGTGCCATTCGCTCCGATCGTCGAGATGTTCCGGTCACTGGATTCCGATTCCGAGTTCGGACATCTCGTTCCGGCAGGACTCGTCACGATCGCGTCTTCGTCATCGCTGGCGACGTCCGAACCCATCAGTCGGACGCACCTCTTTCAAGCACTCCTCGAACTCGTCTCACGTCTCGCCGAGTCCGCCCCGACCGTCGTGGTCATCGAAGATCTCCACTGGGCCGATCGATCCACTCGCGACCTCTTGTCGTTTCTCATCCCGAACCTTCGGACGGACCGATTGCTGCTCGTGATGTCGTATCGCACCGAAGACGTCCACCGCGACCATCCGCTGCGTCCCGTGCTGGCCGAGCTCTCACGAAATCCGAGGGTCGAGCACATCGATGTCAACCCGTTCACCGACCTCCTCGTCGCCGAACTGATCGAGAACCTCACCGGAAGCGCACCATCGGAGCCGACGCTCGACGCGGTCATGAGGCGTACCCAGGGCAATCCGTTCTTCGTGGAGCAACTCGTCGCCGCCCACGGCCTCGACGGCCGGACTCTCCCGGACTCGCTCAGAGAGCTGCTTCTCGTGAGGGCCGACGTCGTCACGCCCTCAGCGCGCCGCACCCTCAGGATTCTGTCGGTCGCCGAGGACCAGGTCGATGACGAGTCGCTCGCCGGCATTGCCGAGATTTCGGTGAACGAGATCAGGGACCACATCCGCGAGGCACTCGACAAGCGGCTGCTCGTGGCCGCCCCAGCAGGCACCCAGTTCGCTCACGCACTGTTGAGAGAGGCTCTTCAGGCGGACCTGCTGTCCGGCGAGCGAGCCCAGTTCCACGCGGCGTTCGCCCGGGTGACTGCAGCGAAGCTCGATCGGACGACAGGAAACCGCGCAGCACTGCTCGCACAGCTCGCCCATCACCGTGAGGCGGCCGGCGAGATCTCCGGCGCCATCGAAGCGTGGAGTTGCGCGGCGAGTGCGGCGGAAGCGATCTTCGCCTTCGCCGAAGCCCACCACCACCTGGCTCGCATCATCGCCAACTGGGATCGCACACCGGCGCCCGAAGACCACGCAGGAGTCGAGTTCGCCGATCTGCTGGGCAGGGCCGCGGAGGACGCGTTCTTGGGCGGCGATGCCGACGACGCCACCAGGCTCGCTCGTGAGGCGATCTCGCTCGTCGACCCGTTCGCCGAGCCACGAGTCGCGGGCATCCTGCATGAACGGCTCGGACGATATGTGCGCGACACGGTCGAACACGATCAAGCACTCGAGATCGTCGAACGTGCGCTCGAGCTCGTGCCGGAGGAACCGCCGTCCGCCGATCGCGCCAGAGTGCTCGCCGGTGTCGCCGGGCAGCTCATGACCCACGGAAGGTACATCGAGGCGAGGTCCTTCGCGAGCCTGGCGGTGGACGAGGCACGGGCGACCGGTTCGATCCTCGCTGAAGCCGACGCGCTCAACACTCTCGGGGTACTGGCCACCGTGATCGACGATGTCGAGCTCGGCCTGGCCACGATTCGGGAGGCGTTGACGCGGGCCGAGCGATGCGGCGACGCACACCAACAGATGCGCAGTTACTGGAACACGATGGCATGCCTGTCCGACGCCGGCGAGTGGGATCGATGCCTGGTCGCCTTTCGAGAAGCAACGGTGCAACTGCCGAGGCTCGGGCAGGGGCACCTCCTGCCCGAGCTGTACGCGAACGCCGCCGACATCTTGATGAAGCTGGGCCGCTGGAACGATGCGCAAGCAACGATCGACGAGGCGAACGAGCGGTATTCGACAGGCGGGGACGACGCCGTTCTCACCGAGATCGTTGCAGAGCGTGGCGAGTTCGAGTCGGCGAGACGACTGATCGAGTCGAAGACAGCGCGCAATGTCTTCACCGATCAAGAGCAACAGGGCTGGCCACTCGTGAATCTCGCAACGCTCGAGACCTGGGAGGGCCGCCACGTCGAAGCACGACGAGCAGTTGACGCTGCGCTCGACGTCACCGCCGATCTGGACGGACCGATCGCCAGCTCGTACGCGCTCGCGGTGGGATGTCGTTGCGAGGCCGATGCCGCCGACACCGCCCGACGAAACGGCAGCATCGACGAGCTCGATCTGGCGCTCACGCGTTGTGCATCGTTGGTGAAGCAGATCGAGGATCTGCTGGCCCGACCGGGTCCCACCAACGGCTGGAAGCGCGAGGTCGGGGCGCTCGCCATCCAATGTGGAGCAGAACTCGCCAGGGCTGCGGGTTCGCCAGACCCCGAAGGGTGGGCGACAACCACGTCGGCTTGGGATCGGATGCGCATGCCGTATCACGCCGCCTACACCCGGTTCAGGAATGCCGAGGCCCTGATGTCGGCAACCGACGACCGTACGCAGATCTCGCTCCTGCTCACCGAGGCGCACGCGGTCGTCGCATCGCTCGGCGCCAGGCCACTTCAAGGGCTCATCGAAGCGTTCGCGAGGCGCGCCAGAGTCGACGTCGGCCTGACCGACGTGGCCTCCGAGGGCCACGGACTCACCGCTCGCGAACGCGAGGTGCTCGCAACACTCAGCACTGGTGCGACGAATCGTCAGATCGCGTCGACGCTGTTCATCAGCGAGAAGACTGCAAGCGTGCACGTGTCGAACATCATTCGCAAACTCGGCGTGTCGAACCGAGGCGAAGCGGCCGCGTTCGCGTACCGCGAGGGCATGGTGTCATGAGCGCTGAAGACCGGCTGGCGCCGCCGTCCGACGCTGCACGATCGGCAGAGCCGATGGATACGAACACGATCGAACTCGCAACGGCCATCGAGCGGACGGCCGTGGATGCGAGCTTCTCCGGCGTCATCAGGATCGAACGCCGCGGCGAGGTTCTGATCGACCATGCGTACGGCCTGGCCGATCGTGGTCACGAGGTTGCGAACACGATCGAGACGAGGTTCGCTATTGCCAGCGCCGTCAAGGGGCTGACCGCCCTCACCGTGATGTGTCTCGTCGAAGACGGCACCCTTGCCCTCGCGACCAGGGCACGAGAGCTGCTCGGCTCCGATCTCGATCTCGTCGACGAGCGGGTCACCGTCGAACACCTGCTGAGCCACAGATCGGGAATCGGCGACTACCTCGACGAAGACGGCGATCACGCCATCGACGACTACGTGATGCCGATTCCGGTACACCAACTCGTCACGACCGACGACTACCTCGACGTGTTGGACGGGCACCGGTCCAAGTTCGATCCCGGCAGCGGGTTCAGCTACTGCAACGGCGGCTTCGTCCTGCTGGCTCTGCTGGCCGAGCGGGCAACCGGTTCGCCGTTCCACGAACTCGTGCAGCGACACGTGTGCGACCACGCGGACATGCGGCACACCGAGTTCTTGCGAACCGACGAGCTGCCGGGTAACACGGCCGTCGGATACCTCTGGCCGTCAGGTCTCAGGACGAACGCCCTCCACCTCCCCGTTCGAGGCAGCGGAGATGGTGGGATCTACTCGACCCTCGACGATGTCCATCGGATGTGGGACGCATTTCGGACCGGGCGCGTCGTGACCGCGAAGTCGGTTGCGCTCATGACGACGCCGTCCAGCGGCGAGACGTCGGCAGGGACGACCTACGGGCTCGGCTTCTGGCTCCGTCCAGCGCGCCACTCGCGCTATCTCGAGGGTTACGACGCCGGCGTCTCGTTCAGATCGGTCGACCAACCCGCGCTGCAGATCACCCACACCGTCATCTCCAACACGTCGGACGGGGCGTGGCCGATCACCGAGCTGATCGAGCAGCATCTCGGCACCTGATCGGGCGGCGAAAGCGCCCGGTCACACGGCTGGGCTTCATCGCGCTGTGACGCCCGACCGGGCGCTCACGTCGAATCGATCCACCGATTCCTGAGGTCGGTCTTGGTGACCTTGCCGACGGGGTTGCGGGGCAAGGCGGTCACGATCTCGATTCGTTCGGGGAGCTTGTAGCTCGCGATGCCGATCTCGCGGAGGTGAGCGATCACGCCGTCGAGGGTTGGTTCGCCACCCGCCGCCGGAACGACGAAGACGCCGACGCGTTCGCCCAAGGTCGCATCGGGATAGCCGACCACGGCACATTCTGCGACCGACTCGAGGCTGGTGACGAGACCTTCGAGTTCGGCCGCCGACACGTTCATGCCACCTCGGATGATGATGTCTTTCGCCCGGTCGACGAAACGCAACAGCCGTGGTTCGGACGATGCCGCTGCGACCCATTCGAACATGTCGCCGGTGCGGTAGAAGCCGGCGCCATCGAACTCGTCGCCCGACGAGTGAAGGTATCCGTCGAACACGGTCGGTCCGCTGAATCGGAGCTCGCCGGTGCGGCCGGGCTCGACGATGTCGTCGTCGGTGTCGAGGTCGACGAGCCGCACCTCGATACCTTCATGGGTCGGCCGAGGGAAGAAGCGGGCTCGTTCTGCAGGGTCCGGCACGGCGGCCTTCGTCGAGAGCATCGCCGCACCTTCGTTGGAACCGAAGACGTTCACGATCTCGATCCCCAACCGGTCCCACCCTTCGACCATCCACGGATCGAGCGGCGCAGAGCCGGAGGAGATCTTGCGGATGCTGGAGAGATCGACGCCGTCGAGCATCGCCTGGTTCGACAACAACATGTTGAGGAGGGGCGGCGGCGCGACGGTGTAGGTGATCGCTTCGGATGCGAGCTGATCGAGAAAGACCGGCAGGTCCAACGGCTGATGAAGGTAGAGGGCGGCGCCCACAATGGCCCAGGGGACGAGCATGCCTCCGATCCCGGCCATGTTGACGACGGGGAATGGACAGAGGATCCGATCGTCGCTCGTGAGATCGAGTTGGGCGACCTGGAATCGTCCCGAGGCGAGCCACATCGCAGCGGTCCTGGGCACTCCTTTGGGAGTCCCGGTGGTGCCCGAGGTCCAGCAGATGGTCACGACGTCATCAGGGCCGCCCGGTTCGCCTTGGTACGCCGCGCCGCTCGTCTCGACCGTCAGACGCGTGCCACCCGGGCTCGCCGCCGAGCCGAACGTCGCAATATGCACATCGTGGTCGAGGTCGGCTACCACCGCCGCGACCGATTCGAGCTGGTCTGGACGGTCGGGTCGTGCCGCCGTGACGATCACACGAGCAGCCGACGTGACCAGCCCGTATTCGAGCTCGTGGCGCCGGTGCTGCACCGGAAAGGGCACCGCGATCGCACCCGCACGTCCGCACGCGAGGATGGTGAGCACCAACTCGGCGATGTTCGGGAGTTGGATCGCGACCGGAGCCCCAGGTCCCGCGCCGGCAGTGCTCAACGATCGAGCAAGGTTGTCGACGGCACGGTCGACCTCGCGCCAGGTCAGTCGAAGCGGATTGCCCTCGAAGATGGCCTCTCGATTCGGTGCGTCGGCGAGCGCAAGCGCGTCGGGACGCTGTGTGGCGGCACTTCGGACTGCCTCGTCGATGTTCGTTGCTCGCACCGATTCACTCCCTTGTCGGCGACGATAGCCCTGGTCGGACGGATCCAGATCGGTCTGGGTCGTTCTGGCAGATCCCGAGGGCAACGAGTTCTGTGTGCTGTCGTCACGCTGACTTGCTTGGACGGGCACGGCTCGAGATCCACGCCACGAACCCTGCCGATCCCACTGCCAAACACACCACGACCAATGTGCCGCCGGTGCCAAGTGCATCCATGCCGCCGAACGAGAGCAACCCGAGAGCAAACGCGAGCACAGCGAACCGCACGAACCCGGGTCGGCTGCGTTCGAGACTCCAGTAGGTTCGAGCCCGCTTCGTCCCGAGCCACGCCGCAAGAACGACGAAGGGTGGCCCGAACAGGACCGTTGCGAGGGCCACGAGCCAACCCTCTGGGCGACCGAACATGTCTGTGTCGCGTTCCGGCAGCGCATCGAGCCAAGGACCGATCCAGAACCGAGCCATGAGGTACATGGTCGACAGAGCCAACGCCGCGCCACATGCCGCGCCGGCGCCCACCAGCAACGCAGAGCCACGGTTGGACGCCGCGAGACTGTCGAACGGGCGGTTCATGATCTGCTTATCGGCATCCAGAGGCAGACCTCGATAGCCGATCTCGTGACGGTCGGGATGCTGTCGAGCTGCTCGCACCCTCGTGCCGGTTGTCACGACAGTCCGAAAGTGCCGGATCGCGCGTTTCGGCGAGGCGCTGGCAGCGAACCTTTCCGGGCGAACCGCCGGAAGCGCACGACTATTCGACGGGCATGCGGGCCCGGTCGTCCGCTACTCTGGGAGCATGCGTTCGATCTTCTGGTGCTTCATGATGCGGCCCCTCGTGGGGCCGGCGCGCGCACAGTAAGCGTTTCCGTTCGACCCCCGGGTACTTCCCGAGGGTCGACAGTGATCGCTCGATCGGGAAACCGGGGTCCCGTTCCGACAGGAGTCCCGACATGTCCACGTTCATCACGGTGGCGATCCCCTACGTCAACGCCACGCCCCACCTCGGCTACGCCTTCGAACTGATCGAAGCCGACCTCGCTGCGCGCGCTCGTCGGTCGCTGGGCGAGCCGGTTCGGTTCATCGGTGGGACGGACGACTATTCCCTCAAGAATGTGCTCGCAGCCGAAGC
The DNA here is from genome assembly GCA_037969115.1 of Ilumatobacteraceae bacterium. Taxonomy (GTDB): domain Bacteria; phylum Actinomycetota; class Acidimicrobiia; order Acidimicrobiales; family Ilumatobacteraceae; genus JBBKWQ01. The sequence goes on along the minus strand of JBBKWQ010000286.1, from coordinate 2,686 downwards.
GGCCGGTGAGCGGACCCAGGAGTTCGTCGATCGCCATGCGGAACGGTTCGCTGAGCTACCCGAGCCTTTGGCAATCAGCTTCGACGACTTCATTCAGACCAGCACGGACCCTCGGCATCGACCGGCGGTCGAACGACTGTGGCGCGCCTGTGCAGACAACGACGACCTCTATCGGCGGGACTACGAAGGCTTCTACTGCGTTGGATGCGAACAGTTCTACGACCCAGACGAACTCGACGACGGTCACTGTCCCGAACACGACACACCTCTCGAGCGTGTCGTCGAGGCGAACTGGTTCTTCCGGCTCTCGCGATACGGCGAACGACTCGCCGAGTTGATCGACAGCGACGAAATTCAGATCGATCCCGCTCCGTTCCGAAACGAGATTCTGGCGTTCTTGAGCGGCGGTGTCCGCGACATCAGTGTCTCGCGTTCAATCGAACGCGCTCGGGGTTGGGGGATCCCTGTTCCCGACGATCCGACACAGGTGATCTACGTCTGGTTCGACGCTCTCACCAATTACATCAGCGCACTCGACTACGGAAGCGACGGCGCCGACTACGACAGGTGGTGGCGTAGTTCCGCCCACCGCGTGCACGTCGTCGGCAAAGGCATCACCCGCTTCCATGCCGTCTATTGGCCCGCATTCCTGCTCTCGGCAGGCGAGCCGATCCCGACGCGCATACACGTCCACCCCTACCTCACCGTCAACGGCACGAAGCTGTCCAAATCTGCCGGAGGGGGCCAATCACCCATCGATCTCGTCGCGGACTACGGGGCCGACGCGTTGCGTTGGTGGATCGCTCGAGACATCGCGTCCACCAACGACACCGACTTCACCACGCAACGACTCGTGGACCGGGCCAACGACGATCTTGCGAACGGACTCGGCAACGCGGTCAACCGCATCGCCGCCCTTCGACACCGTCACCAATCGATCACGAGCATCCCGACCGATCGCGAACCTCTCGCCGGTGCCACCGAGCTCCCAGCCATCGTCGCGCGAGCCCTCGGTGATTTCGACCGGCGAGAAGCGACCACACTCATTGTCGATGCAATCGACGCGCTGAACCGCCACATCGAAACGACGGCACCGTGGAAGCTCGCACGTCAACCTGAACGCGCCGACGAACTCGCCGACCTACTCGGCAGCTATGTCAACACTCTGCGACTCATCACCCACGCGATCCGCCCGATCACCCCGGAGCTTGCAGACAACGTCGACGCCCAGCTCGACCTCGACCCGTCGACCTTGCCCAGCCCCGCGTTCCGACGCCTCGACACCGTGACCGAACGTTCCAGGGGCCGACAAACCGCTCGGTAATCCGGTCTCGGCCCGTGGGCTCGAGCATGACGGAAATCGCGACGTAGTGAGTGGTGGCGTCGTGATCACGGGAGCGGTTCGAAGCTGGCCGCAGCAACCGCTGATCTGGTCGGGATCTCGCTCATCGGTTCGTTGCTGTGGCCGACCCAGCAGGGGCGCGACGTCGGCGATCCGAACTCGATCGAGCCGTCGGCGAGCAACGTCTCCCGTTCGGCGCACAGCAGGTACCACGCCGAGCCCGGGTTCGTGTACGTCCCGCGATCGACGGTGAGGATCGCCGACGGCAGTGTCTCGTAGGTTCGTCCCTCGTATTGCGGGTTCACGGACTCTGCGGTCTCGCCGGTGACGAGGTCGTGGATCACGACGGCGAGTCCGTCGTCGGGACAGATCGCGACGTACGAAATCGCCGTCGACGACACGAACTCCATGTCGATGTAGCCAAAACCGCAGTCGCCTCTGGGCAGGTCGTCGGTGCCGGCATGGAGGTCGATGTTGGCGACGATGTTGCCAGTCGCTACGTCGATGAACTTCGTGAAGCCGAACATTCCCTCCTGCCCCGCCCGTGCGCGGTCGACGCTCGACAGCATGAGGAAAGAGCCGTCGTCGCTCAACACCAGTGAGTTCGTGTGCACGATCTCGACGCCACCGTCGAGCTCGAACAGCGTCTGCGCTGGCATGTCCGGGTGGTCGGGGTCGAACGTCGACACGGTGATCGGATACGAGCCCTCGGGAGCGAAGTCGGCGGCGAGGGGGCGATCAACCGGGCAGTCGGTCGCAGCGACGATGCCGACTCGGCCGTCGGGCGACACCGCAAGGTCGTTGATCGTCGCCGGGAGACCACTTGGAGCGGCGCCGTTGACCCAGATCTCGATCGGCGACTGGCCACAGTCGTCGAACTGGATCTCGGCGTCGGTCCGGAGGCCGTAATTGACGGCACCCGAGGCGCTCACGGCGTCGGGCTCGGGCGCCTCGCTCGGCGCCGAAGCGAACGGGATCGTATCGATCAACTCGAGTGTCACCGGATCGAACACGTCTTGCTCGATCCCGGTGTCGTCGGCGTAGGTGTAGATCGCGTCGGGCACACCGTCAGGTGCGACGGGCAGGACGGTTGTGTCGGACGAGTTGCTCGTGTCGTCCGTCGTCGCGGTGTCGAGCGTCGAATCGGTCGACTCAGCCGTGTCGTTCGGTGTCGTCACGACCGGGATGACATCGACGGTCGTCGGCTCGTCGATGGAGGTGTCGGGGACCGAGCTCGACACCAACGCGTCCTCGGCACCCCTCGCTGCGAACGCCACGATCCCTACCGAGACCAGCGCTGCGACGCCGGCGGCGCCGAGTCCGGCGCGGACTGTCTGTTGGCGG
>JBBKWQ010000285.1:0-11098 GCA_037969115.1 Ilumatobacteraceae bacterium | reverse complement strand
TGTTCCTCAGCTCTGCCTAGATCGACGAATCTACTCCTGTTTCGGTGGGCCTCTGATCGGAGGCGAGCTGCGGTCAGGTAGACCAACCATGGAGAGGGACGTTGTCGGATCGGCGGCGGCGTGGTGAACGCAGAGCAGCTCGAATCCCACGACTCGGGAGTCACCCCACCGCTTGAGGGCGCCCGGTAATCGCACTGGCACAAGCACGACCGACCACTCGGCTGCCGGCGAACTGTTGGAGATCGGGGCACCCCGAGGACGCTGCATAATCACTGTCGCATCCCGAACGAACTGAACGCATGACGATCCCTGTCGGAGACGCTCTAGGGGCAAGAACGGACTCGAATTCGGGTCAGCCCGGGTCGGCTAGGTTGCTGCTTCTCGCAGACGGGGGTTCGGCGTGTTCAAGCGCATCATCGAATGGATCATCGGTCTCTTTCGAGGCTCACGCCGGAGAAGCGACCCACTCGGCGGGGCGGTTTCCGCCGAACGTGTCGCGATCAAGTTTGTCAACGTCACCGGCCTCGAACTCGATCTTTTTCGCGAGGTAGTCGAGGGCGGCGGCCGGGTATTGGTCGCCACGCTCCAACCCGGACGCTCGGTTGGCAGCGAGATGTTCGGTTCCGACAAGTGGATCGCCGTCGACGTTCGGAGTGGACGAGACGTCGTAGACGGTAGCGCAGGCAGTAGCGACGACAGCGGGCTGATCGAGATCACGAGCGAGATGGTTCGTGCTCCCAGCGGGAACGTGGTTGGCCCTGCTGGCGGGGTCGTGTTGACCTTTCACAACGCGGTCGCGTTCGATGTCGATCTGTTCCAGATCTTGCAATCGGGCGACGAGCAGCACGTCGCGACGTGTCCGCGCGACCATTCCTTTCAAAGTGCTGCCGTCGAGCCGACTGTGCCCTGGCGGGCGCGCACGGTGGAGCGTGGCTTGGAGCTCGGCATCTTCATTCCGAGTGACGAGGTCGTGCAGGCGTTCGACATCCCGAATACCCTCATCGGCTTCGAGAACAATGCGTTCCTTGATGCCGAGGTATGCCGCGTACAGGCGAGCGGTGTTACGTCGGTGATCGCGACGCTGGCGCCTCGGGAGTTCATCCTGGAGGAGAACTACGCGGCGTGGGACTGGACGGCCATCGATCCGCGGAGTGGGCGCGAGTTGGCTTCGGCCGACGCGCCGCGGACTCCGATCACTGTGTCGATCGGGGAGTCGCGTTTGCTCGGTGACGGGGTTTCGAAGGACAAGCGGGTCCGGTTCGTGAACTTTGATTGGTTCCCGATCCTGATCGAGCGCGTCGGACCCGACGGTCGAGGGGAACCCATCGTGACGATTGCGCCCGGCGGCGCGGATGTGGTGGATTCGGGTGTGGGGACACCGTGGCGCATCCACGATGCATTCACCGGGAACGAAGTGGCGATGTACGTGGCCACCGCGGAGGCAGAACAGGAGTACGTCGCGCGACTGCGCGCCCCGTCGGGGTCGCTACCACGCGTTCCATCAGCGATAGAGGTCGTCAACGAGACCCCGCTCGCGCTCCTGGCGATCGCGTTCGACCACGACGGCGAGGCCGTCTCGCGAAGCGTCGTGGCCGCTCACTCGTCCGAGCGGTTCGATTCGTTCGTCGGGCAGCCGTGGGTGGTGCGCGAACGCGAGACCGGAATGTTTCTTGCGACACCGATTGCCGCTCGCCACACGCCCGTGACCAGCGTGTCCACGAAGAGCGTTCGCACGTTCGCGACAACCGACCCCGTCGATGTGTTGTTCGAGAACGACGCGCCGTTTCGAGTCGACGTCTTCGCTATCGACTCCGCCGGCGAGCGCACCAAGCAGCATGAACTCGAACCCGCCGATTCGACCGTGGTCTCGACGATGGCATTGAGCGCATGGGAGTTCCGCAAGCATCTGAGTGGCGAGGTCGTCGGTATGTTCATCGCAGGCGGCGCCCGCAGCCAGACCCATCGGATCCACATCGTCTCGGCTCCGAGCCACACACCGGCGTCGATCGAGTTCGTGAACCGGACATCCCTACAGGTCGACGTACATCGGGTCGACGAGAACGGCGACGAGCAACAAGCAGTCCAGACGCTCGGCCGTCGCGAGATCGCCTCGGTCGCCACGGCCGTCGGCACTGCGTGGGTCGTCCGCGACCGTCACAGCGGAGAGGTCCTGAGCGTCGCGGTCGGCCGCGAGCAACGTCAGACGATCGAGGTCACGAGTGTTCATCTCCGCTCGCTCCGCTCAGCGATCTCGGTCGACCTCTCGTTCCGCAACGACTCGTGGCTCACCGTCGACATCGACTGGATCGACTTCAACGGCGCGGCCCATCGTTGGATGACCCTGCTCCCTGGGGCGACTGCGACCGGCCAGACGACTTTCGAGTCCCACGTCTGGCGAGTGACATCTGCAGCGTTACGTTCCGAGGTCGGACTCGTCATTGCGAACGACGAGGCGACGCAGACGTACGCCATCACATCCGACTTCGTCCGCACAGCACGCGGCACCCTCCCGATCGAGGGAGAGGTCGCTCTCTACGACGAGCCGAACTTCGGCGGCCAGGTCTGGGTCGTGGATGCCGACGTCCTCGACTTCGGCGCACTGCCTGAACTGGCGAACATCGGCTCGATGCGCGTCGGCGCGAGCACCGGCGTCACGCTTTTCGATTCCGCCGGCCTGACCGGCCGGTTCACAGAGTTGCACATGGATCTCCCGAACCTGCTGCTCAGCGAGTTCACGAGTCAGCACGTCGGCTCGATGCGAATCTGGCGCATCTACACACCGAGCGAAGCGGGAATCACGAGCCGATCGACACTCGTCGAGGATCGCCGGTTCGATGACGACGGGCGGATCGAGAAGTACATGAGCTACCGGACGATCCTGCGCGTGCCGCCCTCGGTGACGGAACTCGAGATCACCGCTGACGGCCCGATCACCATCGACATCGAAGGCGACCGGACGACGGTCGACACGACTCGAGCCCTACGCACGTCGCCGAACGCGATCTCCTGCGTGGTCCTCAACATCGCGGCAACGGCGCTCACGTTGCCGACGCTGTTCGTCAGGACCAATACGATGCCTTCCGACGAGGACGCCCGGATCATCGTTCATCCCGACGTTGCGGCACATCAACGCATCGCCGACATGCCGCCTGGCCAACTTTACGAACGACAGGGCGAGCTCGGCTTGTTGACGCCTCTGACGCGCGAGCAGGCGGACGGTCTGCAGTCGGCGCTCGCAAACCTGACCCGGACGACGCAATACACATACCACGCCACCCCTTACGGCGTACACCATCGGCGACAGGTGTCGGCGGCCAACATGGAACATCCGCACTGGACGCTTTCATTGTCCGACGGTCGACCTTCGTACCAGACGTTGACCACAGAAGAGGCACTCAGCATCGGGCGGGACTTCTCGCTGGGTGTCGCCCAGTCGGAGCGGGACGGCGCAGGTCTGGCTGCCAGACTGCCCGGCGATCCCGGCGGTGTCGACGCTGTGACGATCGACCCGCTCGGAGAATTGGTGGGGCTCACCGTCCTGACCGTCGACAATGTCGGCACCGACCTCGTTGAGACCGGCGCATACGCCGTCGGCAGCGTGACAACGGCGGCCGACGGCGTCGGACGAAGGATCGGCCGGAGCTGCGACGAGCTGGGAGAGAACCTGAAGAACGGTGACGTCGTCGGAGCGATGGGTGCCCTTTCGTCTGGCCGGCTCACCCCGGTCAACGCGCTCGCGTCGGGCGGTCGCGGGCTAGAGGCCGGGGTGGTGCAGGGGTTGGACACTCTGTTCGGTGGCGTGCCCAAGGAATTCGCCAAGCTGGTTGTGATCATCCAACACTTCGAGGATGGCGTCCGGAAATTCGTCCACGACGGAGTCGCGGATCTGAATACGTTCGTCGCGAACGTTTGGCATGCGCTCGGCATCGAGGTGCACACATTCATTGCGTGGCTGGGAGCCGAGACCCACTGGCCCGCGGTCGAGGCAAAGCAGCGCGAGCTTGCCACCTGGTTCGAAACCGGGATCACCGGCCTCGAAGGATGGCTCGACGAGCGTAAAGATGATGCAGACCGCTTCTTCGGCTCGATCGAGACCACCGTGAAGGCCGACATCGAGGCTGCGATGCCGAAGATCCCCGCACCGCTCACGGGAGCGCACAACCAGCTCGATCGGGCACACAATGAAGCCGTCGCATGGATCGAGTGGATCATCTCCCAGTTGGTGCACTATGAGACGACCTCTCCGGCAGCGGTCCTCTTCGAGTTCGAAAAGACCGCATTCGAAGGGCCGCTCGGTTCGTTCACGTCGATGGCCGAGGATGCCCTCGGACCCTTCGCAGAGAAACTCGAACCGGTCTTCGCCGAGGCGCTCGTCGACATCAAAGAGATCTTCTCCAACCCGCACCTATCGCCGGACGACCTCGCAGCCGCGATGCTGCGTCTCGCCAGCCTCACAGCGGTCGACGCGCTCGAGATCGCCAACGATCTCATCGATGGCGTGTTCGAGACACTCCGGTCTATGACCGAGTCGTTCCGGTCGGCCGCCGATGCGACCCCCGACATTCCGCTGCTCGCCGACTTCTACCGCGACGCCACTGGCTCATCGCTGAGCCTCCGCAACATCACCACACTGCTGATCGCGCTTCCGACGACGCTGCTCGAGTCGAGACACCGACCATCTCCCGCTGTGGCACCGGTCGGACTCGACAACCAGATCGTCACGGACCCCGTCAGCAGAGCCGAGGCTGTCGTGAATCCGCCGGCGGCGACCACCACGCCCAACGCGTCGCTGACCACGGCGGGCCACGTATACGCCGTGATCCAGCTCATCCAGGGCGTCGTCACGACGACAGCGGACGCGATCGAGGCCGCCGCCAAGATCAAGGCGGCCAAACAGCGGTACGAGATGACCGAAATCGACACGGCGCCCGAATCGAACAGCACCGCGTTGACGCAGATCGGATCTGAAACCGAGCTCACCGACATCTCCGACGAGGACCCACCTGCACTCAGTCCTGTCGTCGTCGCCGTCGTACAGCGCATGCTCAGCGTCGTCGCTCAGATGTCCGGAAATCCGACCGAACTGCCGTTGCAGTTCCCACCACTCGACCCGAGCGCCGAAAAAGATGCACTGCGTGCCCCGAGCGAATGGCACGCCCGACTCGTGTGGTATGTGCAATGGGGGATCTGGGGTCTCGAGCTGATCGGAACAATCGGAAAGGGGTTCGACGTCCGCAACAAGGCCAAAGGAAAGGGCGCTGTGATCGGTAACTTGCTGACGTATTGCCGACCGGTCCTCGGAGTGGTACATCTCGGCTACATGTCGGGAATGCTGCATGCCGATGACGTCAAGTATCAGGCCATCGTGTCGTTCGAGTCGTTGGTCGTCCAAGCGAACAACACGTTGCCCGGAGGCTCCGAACAGTTGGATCCTGAATGGAAAAAGTACATGCACTGGTACGAGGACAACAATCGACAAGGGATCACACGCAAGCACGTGAGCAACGTCATGGACACCGTCCCCGAGATCGGCAGTCTGGGGTTCATCCCGGCGATCGTCGAAGCTACCGACGGTATATCCGCGGCAGTGTCGGCGGTCGCCGACGCAACCGGTTTCGGAGTAGAGGGAGTGGTGTACTGGCTCCGAACGGACGCCGGCGGCCTGCTCTGAGGAATCGGTACCGCAATCCCGACCTGCTGGCCGACATGGCCCGAACGGTCGACCACATCTCGGGTGGCCGTCTGATCCTCGGCATCGGCTCGGGCTGGTTCGAGAAGGACTACAGCGAGTACGGCTACGAGTTCGGTACGGCGGGCTGGCGCCTCGATCGGCTCGAGGAATCCCTCCCCCGGATCGAGAGCCGTCTCGCCGCCCTCGATCCAGCACCGACCCGCGACATTCCGATCCTCATCGGCGGCGGTGGCGAGACCAAGACACTCCGCTACGCCGCCCGTCACGCCGATATCTGGCACAGCTTCGGCGACCTGGAGACCTTCGTCCGAAAAAGCGCCATCCTCGACGACTGGTGTGCGAAGGAGGGAACCGACCCCGCCGCGATCGAGCGCTCCGTCGCGCTGGACGGCAACGGTCTCGAAGCGGCCGAAGCCCTGGTCGAGGCTGGCGTCGGCCAGATCACCGTCGGGGTCAATGGTCCCGATTACGACCTCGGACCGGTGAGCGAGCTGGTGGCCTGGCGGGACGCCCGCTGAATCAGGACATCGCGCGTCGTCCCGGAGTGGGCGGGCTCGTTCGGCATCGATGCGAAGCCGGTCCGGTTCGACGAGATCCAGGCGGCCATTTCAGATCGGGATCCGCTATCGGACTTGGGTGACTTGTCTCAGGAGCGGGACGCGATCTGATTCGCTACGTGGGTTCGGTGTCGACGATGATCGGTGCGTGGTCGGATCGGCCGCGATGACCGATCGTTACTGAGTTGATGGCCCAGGTCTGGGGAGTGAACACGTGATCGATCATGAACGTTCCGCCGCTGCTGTGCCAGTGGGTCGGTTCCTCATCGACGCCTTGTTCGATTTCTCGATTTGCGTGATAGGCGGAATGGAGTCCAAGCGACGCCAATTGGTCGACGATCGGGAAGTGCGACATTGGACCGGTCCGGATGTCTTGCCACGACCCGCCAGTGTTGAAGTCGCCCGCAACGACCAGCGGCATGTCCGACGTCCAGTCGGCCCACGCGTCGAGCGCTTCGATGACCGGGTTCACCTTCGGTGATCCCGAGAGATATGCCCAGACTGCGATCAGGCGAAACGGTGCTGGTCCGTCGACCTGGACACCACCGAGGACGCCACCGTTGATCTCGGGAAGCTCTGGAGCGCTGACGGACCAGTCGCCCCAGGCTGCAACGGCGAGCCCTCGCTTGTGCTGCTCTCCAAACTCCACGAATGAGGTCGCCGACGCCGGAGGCGGCATCGGGATAGTGCCCCATTCCGGAAGGACCGCCACATCAGGACGTAGGTCCGCGAGATGCGGTGACGTCGGGTCCACCCGAGCAAGCGTGTTCCAAGCAATGAGCTTCACCAGGCAAACGCTACTGCACCCGGTGCATCGCCCGATCGGCTCGCGTGCGGCGGAGGCCTCCCGTTCGCAGTGGTCAGCGAGGGACTTTCGCGGAAATCCGGTGGTGCCGGTGTCTGAACGAGGACGTGTCAGTGTGGAGTGGTGAACGAATGGGTGCTCCAACAGGAGTTGACGAAGCGTTGGTTGGATCGTGGCATCGGTCTCGCTGATGAGGATCTGTTGCTGGTTGCCTGGGAACTCATGGTTCCGTCCTGGGCGATCAACGACGCGTTGATGCGGTGGAACGAGCCCTCGATCGACTTCTTGGCGATGGACAAGGCTGGTCGGCTCGTCGCCATCGAGTTGAAGGTTGCGGTTCCGGGCCGCAAGCCGGCATGGGCGGTCTTGTGTCAGGTGACGCATCGGGCGGTGTGCATTTCACGAACCGCCGCACCCGAGCTCGTCGAACGGGCCCACGAGGAGTGCCTTCGGGGTGACCACGGCCGCTCGGAGGTCTCATCTGGTGAGGTTGCCTCTCTCAGCAGTCGTTTCAGGGAGTTGTTCGGCGCTGATCTGCATCAGCCTGCGCCGTCCGGCCGGGGCATCCGTCGCGTTGTTGCGGCGACGTCGTTCGGACCGAGCTTTGAGGCGATTCGACGGCGCTTCGACCAGATCCCGCTGGCGAACGTCGTGGAGGATCTCTCAGCAGGGAATCCGGGCTCAAAGAGTCAGGCCGCACGGGAATGCAGGCGTCTTGGCGGGATCCTGCCAATCTCAGCGTTCGAACTCGCGACTCCCGTCGAAACACTCATCGTGTCGATGTGACCCAGCCTCGGATGTCGCTTCGTCGTGGACGTGCTCGACCCGCGTCCAGGTGCTCGCCGGGGTACTTCGGCCAAGCCAGCACAAAGGAATCGTTGGCCACGTACAAACGGTCGGAACGGGTCCCTTGCCAGAGATGCACGCCTCAGATGCCGATCGTCAAATGAGACCGCACCCTGACTCTCAACGTGAGTTCAATCAGGCCGATTCACCGCCAATCCCTCGAGTTCGTCTGGATCGACCGAACCCATCTCGTCAATCACCTCGACGGGAAGCCTCAGGGTGCCCCGTCCCGCTTCCCGAGACCGACTGGTGGCAATACCCACCGGACGAAATGTTCGTTCCCGGGAAACTGAGAAGGCTCGTCGAACAAGCGCTCGACAGCCCCGAACACCGCTACGACATCTCCGAGATTGAAACCACGGAGCACCCTCGATCCGCGACGATCAGGAAACGCATCCTCGTGCCCCCAACGTGCCCCCAACAACGGACAACAGAGGTGAATGTCGGGTATCATCGGTGTCGCAATCATTCCGCTAACCACCAGCTCAGAACACGTTTCTGCTGCTCAGCGGACCTGGCTGCGAGGTGCTGGATTCCTCCTTCCAAGCTGATGATGCGGGTTCGATTCCCGTCGTCCGCTCCATGTGATGTCGCGGGACATCGGAAACGGTCCGGACCTGCATCATGGTCCGGATCGTTGGATTTTTCGGGGTCCTTTGGGTCCGCCTGGTGGTCGTCCGGTGCCGTGATATCGCTTGCTGGGGTTGATGGTGAGGGTGCGGATGATTTCGCCGGTGGCGGCGTGGATGACGCGAATGTCGTAGCCGTGGATGAGCAGGATGATGCGGGTTCCGTCGAGGGTTCGGCCGAGGCCGATGTGGTGCATGTGGCCGTCGACGCGGAGGCTGACGCGCCCGTTGTGGATGCGGTCGTGACGGATCCGGAACTCGCTGTTGGGGTGGTTGTCGTTATCTGGTTCGGCTTTGGGTCGGAGTGCGCCTGCGTCGAGAGCGGTGACCCTGGCATCATGGACGCCATGGCGACCCCCCTCGCTCGCGGTCGCCGGCTCGTCGTGACCACCTCGATCAACGTCGCGAACACACGCACCCTTCGGCGTCTTGTCTTCTCCGGAGTCTTGCTCGCGACGTGCGTCAGCTGTTTCGAGGACGACGGGTCGAAGTACTTCCGAAACGACACCGACGAAACGGTGTGGGTGGCTCGCCGCGAGCCGTACTCTCCCGACGGCGTGACGATCGAAATGCGGGTCGCCTCCTCCGGGTGGACGGAAGCTCCCCCGAGCGACGACGTCGAGTATTCACAGACCTGCGTCGAGGTGGGCGATTTCGTCGTGGCGTCACAACCGGACGACGCCGCGATCATCGACGTCCGCGACATCCCCGACGGCGAGGAAGTCTGCTCGGACTGGACGTGGTCCGGTCCCGGTGACCACGACTGACGCCGTCCCGAACACCGCCAACGACGACTGTCCGCTCACGAAGCCACTGCGCTCGTTCGGCCGGAGAAGGCATCGGTCAGCTTGACGGGTTCGAGCCGACGTTGAGGTAGCGGTGGATCTCCCCGGCGAAGACACCTCGACGGGCTTGCGATAACCGGTTGAGGACGCCTGATCGTGAACGTCGGTTCTCAGTGATCGTTCACATGCGTTTATGCTTCTTCAAACTGGGCCGCTTGGGTCGCGGCTCTCCCATACCCAACCCCACACCGAAAGGGAACACAATGCGTGAACAACGACGGAGCCGACGCTTCGTGGCATTAGCACTTTCAGCCTCTCTGGTCTTTGCTGCCTGTGGCAGCGACGACGACTCGGCCGACGGCGAGGAGTCAACGACCGAGGAGACAACAGCCGAAGAGCCAACCGAGGAGACAACAGCTGAAGAGCCAACCGAGGAGACAACAGCCGAGGCCACAGGCGATGATGTCGTGATCCCGGTGTGGATCGCCTTTGAGGACTACCGCCTCGACTGGACCAACGAAGTCGCAGCAGCATTCAACGAGCAGGTCGACGGCTACACGGTTCAAATCACTGGCTTCGCCAGTTACAACGACGCCTTCGAAGCTGCCGTCCAGGCAATCAACACCGGCGAGCCGCCTGCAGTCGTCCACTTTTTCGAAGCGGCGACCCAGGAAGCCCGTGACGCGATCTCGAACGACGGAGAGCCCGTGTTTGCCGACCTCGAAGCGATCATCGACGGGCGGACCGAAGTCGCCGGCGTGCCGATCGTCCTCGACGACGTCGTCAGCGCCGCTGCGACCTACTACCAACTCGATGGGTCATACACCTCGATGCCGTGGAATACGTCCTCGGCGATCATGTTCCTGAACCGGACACTGCTTGACGCCGCGGGTGTCGAAGGTACGCCCACCACGTGGCAGGAACTGGAGGCCGCGTGTGCAACGTTCATGGCATCTGACGCTGCAACCGATTCGTGCGTCACCTGGCCGAACCACAGCTGGTTCGTCGAGCAGGACATCGCCCTGCAGGGCGCACTGCTGGCCAACAACGACAACGGTCGCTCGGGGCGCGCCGACGAGGTGTTCATCAACTCCGAGGCCATGGTCGACTACGTCACCTGGTGGAAGGGCATGGCCGATCAGGGCTTCTACACCTACACCGGCACCCAACGAGACTGGACCGGTACGTATGACCTCTTCGCAGCGCAGAACGTCCCGTACCTGCTCTATTCGTCGTCCGACACGACCGCACTCACCGAAGAAGGCGTCACCGGCGGCTTCGATGTCGAGGCTGCATTGCTGCCCCGCAACGCCGACGCCAGTGGCGGCGGCGCCCTCATCGGCGGCGCGACGAACTGGGTGATCAACGGGCTCGACGAGCAGACCCAAGATGGCGCGATCGCCTGGGTGAACTTCCTGTCGAACCCCGAAAATGCTGCGTCGTGGCACCAGACGACCGGGTACATCCCGATCACCGAAGCGGCAATCTCGACGCTCGAGGCTGAAGGCTGGTACGACGACAATCCGAACCAGCGGATCGCCAGTGAGCAGCTGGCTGCTTCGCCTGACACTCCGGCCACGAAGGGCGCGCTGATCGGCAACTTCGTTGCCATCCGCGACGTGATCACCGAAGCAATCGAAGCGGTGCTCGTGAACGGCGACGATCCGGCCGAACGGCTGGCATCGGCCCAGGATGATGCCCAAGTGCTCCTCGACGAGTACAACCTGCTCTTCGGCGACGGCTGATTCCTTCCATCTGATCGACGGGCTCGGGGAGCCGACCGC
>JBBKWQ010000284.1:0-7240 GCA_037969115.1 Ilumatobacteraceae bacterium | reverse complement strand
CCGCGAGCCGGTCGGAGCCGAGCATGTCCTTGGCGAGCAGTGTGACGACGGCGACCATGCTGGCGACGGCGGCCTGGCCGGGGAGCACGGCGACCCTGAGCACGTTGAGTGTGCGGCGCTGGACCTCGGCGTGCTGGTCGGGGAACGCTTCGAGCGCCGGCGCGGTCACATGAACAAGTCTCGCAGGAACCGCCCGGTGTGGGACGACTCGATCGTCGCCACATGTTCGGGTGTTCCCTCGGCAACGAGGGTGCCGCCGCCGGTGCCGCCCTCAGGTCCGAGGTCGATGATCCAGTCGGCCGTCTTGATGACGTCGAGGTTGTGCTCGATGACGAGCACGGTGTTGCCCTGCTCGACGAGACGGGACAGCACCGTCAACAAACGCTTCACGTCGTCGAAATGGAGACCGGTGGTGGGTTCGTCGAGCAGATAGATGGTGTGGCCTGTGCTCCGCTTCGCCAGTTCGGCCGACAACTTCACACGCTGCGCCTCACCGCCCGACAACGTGGGCGCCGGCTGGCCGAGTCGCACGTAGCCGAGTCCGACGTCCATGAGCGTCTCCATGTAACGCGAGATGCCCGGCTGGTTGGCGAAGAAGTCGATCGCCTCGGCAACCGGCATGTCGAGCACGTCGGCGATGTTCTTGCCCTTGAACTCGATGTCGAGCGTGTCGCGGTTGTATCGGGCCCCCTTGCAGACCTCGCAGGGCACGTACACGTCGGGCAGGAAGTGCATCTCGATCTTGATGGTGCCGTCGCCCGAACACGCCTCGCATCGACCGCCCTTGACGTTGAACGAGAATCGGCCTGGCATGTACCCGCGGATCTTGGCCTCGTTGGTGGAAGCGAACAGCTTGCGCACTTTGTCGAACACCCCGGTGTACGTGGCGGGGTTGGAACGTGGCGTGCGGCCGATCGGCGACTGGTCCATGTCGATGACCTTGTCGAGGAACTCGATGCCGTCGATGCGCTTGTGCTTGCCGGCCGGCATCTTCGACTTGTAGATGCGCTGCATGAGCGTGGGCAGCAGGATGTCTCGCACCATCGTGGACTTCCCCGAACCAGACACGCCGGTGACGGCGACGAAGCAACCGAGCGGGATGTCGACGTCGAGATTCCGCAGGTTGTGCTCGCGAGCACCCTTGATGGTGAGTTTTTCGAGGCTCGGCATGCGGCGGACGGCAGGGATCGGGACCGACTTCTTGCCACTCAGGTACTGCCCGGTGACCGACTCCTTCACCTTGGTGATGCCCTTGACCTCGCCGCTGTACACCACCTCGCCGCCGTGCTCGCCTGCGCCCGGACCGATGTCGACGATCCAGTCGCTCTCGCGGATGGTCTCCTCGTCGTGTTCGACCACGATGACCGTGTTGCCCAGATCGCGCAGACGCGTGAGTGTGTCGATGAGGCGACGGTTGTCACGTTGGTGGAGCCCGATCGACGGTTCGTCGAGCACGTACAGCGTGCCCACAAGACCGGAACCGATCTGGCTGGCGAGACGGATGCGTTGCGCCTCTCCACCGGCGAGTGTGCCGGCAGACCGCGCCAACGAGAGATAGTCGAGCCCGACGTCGAGGAGGAAACCGAGTCGGGCGTTGATCTCTTTGGTGACGCGTTCTGCGATGAGACGGTCGCGTTCGCTGAGCTCGAGTGCTGCCAGGAACTTCGCAGACTCGCCGATGGACATCTCGCTGACCTCGGCGATGTGCTTGTCGTTGATGGTGACGGCCAACGTAAAGGGCTTGAGGCGGGCACCGCCACATGCCGAGCAGGCCACTTCACGCATGTACCCCTCGTACTGCTCGCGCGACCAGTCGCTCTCGGAGCCCTCGTGGCGCCGCTTGATCCACGGGATCACGCCCTCGTACTCGGTGGAGTACGAGCGGTTGCGCCCGTAGCGGTTCTTGTACTTGACGGTGAGCTTGCCCTTGGTGCCGTGGAGCACGATCTTCTGCTGCTTTGCGGTGAGCTTGCCCCATGGCGCATCCAGATCGATGTCGTTGTCGGCGCCGACCGATTCGAGCATGCGCGTGAAGTACTGGGTGTGCGCGGTACGCCACGGCGCGAGCGCACCCTCGTTCAGCGAGATGTCGGGATCGGGCACGACGAGTTCGGGATCGACCTCGAACGTGGTGCCGAGACCGTCGCAGGTGACGCAGGCGCCGTACGGCGAGTTGAACGAGAAGTTACGCGGCGCCGGTTCGTCGTAGCTGTTCCCGCAGACGGGACACGACAGGTGCTGGCTGAACGTGAGCGTGTCGTTCTCGCCCTCGCCCTCTCGGGCGACGAGCTCGATCTCTGCGACACCGTCGGCCAGCGTGAGTGCCGTCTCGAGCGAGTCGGTGAGGCGACGTTCGATGCCCTCGCGCAGAACGAGGCGGTCGACGACGATTTCGATCTTGTGTTGTTCGTACTTCGCGAGCCGTTCGTCGCGCTTCAGGAACTCGTCGATGTCGACGGTCTCACCGTCGATGCGCGCCCGCACGTAACCCTGGCCCGACAGGTCGTCGAGCAGCGTGTCGTACTCGCCCTTCCGGCCGCGCACGACCGGGGCGAGAATCTGGAAGCGCGAGCCTTCGGGCAGCTCCATGATGCGGTCGACGATCTGCTGCGGGGTCTGCCGCTGGAGACGGGTGTTGTCGTCGGGGCAATGTTGCACCCCGATGCGTGCGTAGAGCAGGCGCAGGTAGTCGTAGACCTCGGTGATGGTGCCCACCGTGGAGCGTGGGTTGCGGCTGGCCGACTTCTGGTCGATCGAGATGGCCGGCGACAGCCCCTCGATGATGTCGACGTCGGGCTTGTCCATCTGCCCGAGAAATTGGCGGGCGTACGAACTGAGCGACTCGACGTAGCGACGTTGGCCCTCGGCGTAGATCGTGTCGAACGCCAGGCTCGATTTGCCGGACCCCGACAGACCGGTGAACACGATGAGCTGGTCGCGTGGCAGGTCGACGTTGACGTTCTTCAGGTTGTGTTCGCGAGCACCTCGCACCGTGATGAGTGGTCCGGCGGGCGCGGCTTTCTTACGGGGAGCCATTGCAGTCCGAGGCTACCGACGACCCGGGCACGACCCCGGGGCGAGATGGGATGTTGTCGTCACATCCGACACAGTAGCAAGGCCGGCCGAACGAATGTTCGACCGGCCTTGCTTGGGGGTCGGGGCCGTCAGTCGATCGTCGGCACCTCGATGTTGCGGTCGGCCAGTTCCTGACGGGCGAGATCGACCGTCTGCTGGAGGAGCCGGGCCTGGTCGTCGTACAGGCCGACATCGGCACCCATCAGCGACCGGTCGTACTCGGTGACGGTGCGGTACCACACGCCTTCGAGGTCGACCTTCTGCTGGCATTCGAAGTCAGCGATGGCAACTTCTACGGAGCGGGCCGGATCGCCTCCCTCGAACAGGTATTTCCTCGCAAGGTCGTTCGGCGTCGGTTCGTCGTCGCTCACAGCGGTCACGACGCAGCCGTGCCATTCGGTTTGCGCCTGCTGGACCCGAGGGTCCAGCAGGGCCATCTGTTGGGCCTCCCACATCCGTGACTCGGAGGCATCACCGATGAGTCCCGAATCGAGGGCCGACTCGTGGAGCACCTGCTCGGCAGCGTCGCGGCACTCGTTCGTCGCAGCGCTGTCGTAGGCCTGCTGTCGCTCGGGTGTCAACGACTCGAAGTACAACCGCTCGAACTCCGGACCGGCGACATCTTGGTAGCCGGCCGAGGCCGCCTCCGAGCTGCGGACACTGAAGAGGACGTGCGGTTGCCACGCACCGATATAGGTCGCCCACTCGTCGACCGAAACGGCGCCGGAGTCGAACCCGGCGGCCGCCATGCACTCCTGGTGGAGCGTCGTCCTGGCGAGCATGAGGACGAGTTCGTCCTCCGGGAGCCACCAGCGACCGGTGTCACGGACGTCGTCGGGAAGCGGCGGCGCGTCGGCCGCCAGGGCTCGGGCACGAGCCAAGTCGTCGGCCCCGGGCGGTTGCGTAGTGGTCGGCACCGTCGCGCCGTTCGGGCCGAACTCGAGGAACGGTTGCAGCATCAATCCGTCGATCGTCAGGTGGCTCGTCACCCCGTTCGCGGTGGCCGTCAGATCGACATCGCCGTTGAACGCTTGACCGAGCGGTGAGCGGAAGAAGTCGCCGGTGAACGTCACCCACTCCCCCGGATCGTTACCGTCGTACGTACTGAACTCGTTCGACCACCATTCGTTGCCGTCACTGACGAAGTAGACGTACCAGCGCATCTCGACACCATGCTCCTGCCACGTGAGTTCGAGCGACTGATACGACGGCGTACCGGGATCGCCGGACACGTCGATGTCGGGGTCGGCGGCCACGAACGTCTTGCCGCCCACGTCGATCGCAAACGTCGCAGCCGTCGCCGTGTACTCGGCGGTCGCCCAGCGGTACACGGGCGGGGCCGGCACTTCACTCGCCGGGGGAACCTGCTCGACGGGGTCGCGCTGCGACACGGCAAGACCGACCACGCCGGCGACGAGTGCTGCAACGGCGGCGGCGACGAGGAATCGAGAGCGTCCTCGGGCTGCTTCACTCACGTCGTGGTCGTTGCGATCGAGTGAGAATGTCGACGCCCCTGCGAGCACGGCCTCGACGTCGGGGTGCGGTTGTGCCTCCGCGGCGCTGCCCGCGAAGTGCTCACGAAGTGCTTGCTCGACGTCGTTCATGACAGTTCCTTCCTCATCTTCTTGAGCGCTCGGTCGATCCACGGACCGACCGAGCCGGGGGGACAACCGAGCGTGTCGGCGATCTGTTCGGTCGTGAAGCCTGCGTAGAAACGCAGCATCACCGCGGCTCGCTGATTGAACGGGAGTCGGGCCAGCACGTCGTCGAGCGCGTCGTCAACGGGACGTGGCGTGGCCACTAGCGATTCGTTCACGAGCCGAACGTGCAGCCGGTTCTGCGCCGAGTGGAATCGACCGTGCTCGCGACAACCGTTCAGGACTGCTCGGTTGAGGTAAGCACCGGGCGACTTCAGCTCGCCCCATCGGCGATACACCTGCAGCATGGCCTCGTGCACGATGTCGTTCGCAGCCTCGTTGGAACCGATCATCAGATACGACCGTCGTACCTGTGCGGCGTGCTCGCGATCGTAGAAACGTCGGAACGCCTGCTCGTCGGTCACCGCTGCGCTCCCGCTGATGCTTCGATCAATGATGTGCACACCTACCTCGACGGAGTTGTCGCCCGAATTGATACACCCCGTTCGCACTACGGTGCTGGGATGCGCGCGAGCCCGCGGACTTCCTCGT
The DNA here is from genome assembly GCA_037969115.1 of Ilumatobacteraceae bacterium. Taxonomy (GTDB): domain Bacteria; phylum Actinomycetota; class Acidimicrobiia; order Acidimicrobiales; family Ilumatobacteraceae; genus JBBKWQ01. The sequence goes on along the minus strand of JBBKWQ010000284.1, from coordinate 1,976 downwards.
CGTTCGTGGACACACTGCCCACCTTCAATGCCCGGCCCGACCTGTTCCCCACCGGGCTCACGATTCTCAAGGCCATCGTGGTGGCGCGATGGCTGGCATGGGCGTGGATGTTCAGCATCGTCGCGTTCATCAGCGCCGACGATCTGCGCCATCCCGTCGCAGCGTGGACTGCCGTCGGTGCCACGTTGGCTCTTGCCGGCGTGTCCACCGCGTTCATCAGGTCCGATGCGTCTCGATTGTTGAGGGCTTCGTTCGTCGCAGCCGAGGTCGGTCTCGCACTCGCGCTCAGCATCGTCGACGGCTACGTGTTCGAGCCGGGACACGTGTTCGCCACCAGTCAGAGCATTGCGACGCAGTGGCCGTTGCTCGCCATGGCCACAGCAGGAGTGGCGTTCGGCCCCGTCGTCGCCGGCATCCTCGGCCTCCTGGTCGGACCAGCCGAATGGCTCGGAGCGGAGTTCAACGACTTCCCCGCATTCGGGACCGAACACGTCGTTTCGTTCGTCGCCACCAGCCTGTTCTTCGCCGCCGGCGGCGTGGTGTTCGGCCTGAACGCGCGACTCCTGAAGCGAGCAGAAACCGAGATCGCCAATCGGCGAGCCCGTGACGAAGTGGGGCGCATGATGCACGACACCGTGCTCCAGACGCTCGCACTCGTCGAACGCCGCAGCGCTGCGTCCGACCCCGACCTCGCCGGCGCAGCTCGGGAAGCCGACCGCGAGCTGCGTGACTATCTGTTCGGGGCGGCCGGCCGCTCGGCAGTCGACCTCGAGACGCGCATTCGTCAGATCGTCGAGCGGGCACGGCGTGGACACGACACGTCGATCACGGTGAGCGTGATCGACGACGGCTGTCGACTCACCGACGAGCATCAGGAGCTCTTCGCCAGAGCACTCGGCGAAGCAGTCACGAACGCGCTGAAGCACGCCCATGCGAAACGCGTCGTCGTCTTCGCGGAGACCGACGATCGGGGGCAGGTCTTCGCAAGCGTGCGCGACGACGGCCGGGGTTTCGACACCTCCGTCACCCAGTCGTCGCACGGTCTGAACCAATCAGTGCTGGCCCGGATCGAATCGATCGGCGGCTGCGCCACCGTCACCAGCACGACCGACGGATTCGGAAGCGGCACCGAGATCTGCCTGTGGTCGTCGACCCGAATGGCAGGATCACCGTCGTGACCGAACCACTGCGCGTCGTGCTGGCCGACGACCACGAGCTGCTCAGGTCCGGCCTCCGGTCGGAGCTCGGCGACGGCTTCGATGTAGTCGGAGAAGCCGACGACGCCGAGGGTGCAATCGACGTGATCAACGCCCGCGTGCCCGACCTGGTGATCTGCGATCTCCACATGCCTCGCGGGGGCGGGGTGGCCGTCGTACAGAAGTGTGCACTCGTCTGCCCGATCGTGATCCTGACGGTCAGCGAGGCCGAGAGCGACCTGCTCGACGCCGTCGCAGCCGGCGCCGCCGGATACCTGCTGAAGACCACACCGATCGACGAACTCCGAGACTCGTTCAAGGCTGCGGCCGCCGGTGAGCCCGTGTTCTCGCCGTCGTTGGCCGCGCTCGTGCTCGGCGAGTTCCGCCGCCTCGCCAAAGCGGCCGACACGAACCCGCTCACCGAACGGGAACGCGAGGTGCTGCAACTCGTTGCACGTGGTCGCACCTACAAAGAGATCGGCGTCGAGCTCGGCATCTCACCCAAGACGGCCGAGAACCACGTTCGGAACATCCTCGGCAAGTTGCACCTGAGTCGGCGCTCCGATCTCGTCCGATACGCCGTCGAGCACGGCCTCGACTGACCGCGAACCACCCCAGATCCCCCACGTACCCGTAGGGGATTGTCCCGATGGCCACACGCTGGCCTTTCGCGCACGATGGCTGCATGACCTGGCCATCACCCACGCCCTCGTCGCTCCCACCGCCGCGACTGCCACAACCATCGATCACCGAGCCACCTGAGACGCCTGAACAGCGGCG
>JBBKWQ010000283.1:0-10390 GCA_037969115.1 Ilumatobacteraceae bacterium | reverse complement strand
TCGTCATGCGGGCCGACAACCACGGCGAAGGCGGCATCCTCGCACTGACAGCGCTCGTCATGCCGTCACATGACGACGGACGGCGCCGGTCGACCGCCGTCATCACGCTCGGCGTGTTCGGCACGGCCCTGCTCTACGGCGACGGGCTCATCACGCCGGCGATCTCGGTGTTGTCGGCAGTCGAAGGTTTCGAAGTCGCGACGACGGCGTTTGCCGGCTGGGTGATCCCGGTGTCGATCGCGATCCTCGTCGGTCTTTTCGCCGTGCAGAAGCACGGCACGGCCGGCATCGCCCGCGTGTTCGGTCCCGTCATGGTCGTGTGGTTCACCGTGATCGGAGCCATGGGTGTACGCCAGATCCTGATGCACCCTGGCGTGATCCGGGCCGTGTCGCCGTCGTACGCCGTCACGATGTTCGTGAACAACCCCTGGCAGGCCTTCCTCGCGCTCGGCTCGATCTTCCTCGTCGTGACGGGCGGCGAGGCGCTCTACGCCGACATGGGTCATTTCGGGCGCCATCCCATCCAGCTGTCGTGGTACGTGCTGGTGCTGCCCGGCCTGCTGCTCAACTACTTCGGACAGGCCGCCCTGCTGACCTCGAACCCCGAGGCGATCGAGAGCCCGTTCTACAAGATGGCACCGCTGTGGGCCGTCACACCGCTCGCGATCCTCGCGACGTTCGCGACCGTGATCGCCGCCCAAGCACTCATATCCGGCGCCTTCTCGCTCACCGTGCAAGCAGTTCAGCTCGACTACTTCCCCCGTCTGGCGATCGTGCACACCTCGCCACAACACGTCGGTCAGGTGTACGTCCCGTTGGTGAACTGGCTCTTGATGGTCGGATGCGTCGGTCTGGTGATCGCGTTCGGGTCGTCGAGCGCACTGGCGTCGGCATACGGGATCGCCGTGACCACGACCATGTTGATCACGACCTTGTTGTTCTACCGGGTCACACGCGACCGATGGGGTTGGTCCGCCCGCAAGGCGTTGATCGTGCTCGTTCCGTTCCTGATCGTCGACCTGGCCTTCCTGGCCGCCAACGTGCCGAAGATCCCGACAGGTGGCTGGTTCCCGCTCGTGGTGGGCTTCGGATTGGTCGTTCAGATGACCACATGGCGGAAGGGCCGTCAGCTCGTCGCCGCTCGCATTCGTCGCGGCGACCGCCCGATTCGTGATGTGGGTCGCGAGGCCATCCGTAGTCATGTCGCCCGCGTCCCGGGAACGGCCGTCTACATGTTCAAGGACGCCGGTGCTGCACCACCGGCGCTCGTCGCGAACCTGCGCCACAACAAGGTGCTGCACGAGACGACCCTGCTCGTCTCGGTCGAGGTCGCCGAGGTGCCTCGGGTCCCGCCGTCGAAGCGCTGTCGTCACACCAAGGTTGCCGAGGGGGTGCACCAGATCGTGCTGCATTTCGGCTTCACCGAGCTGCCCGACGTTCCGGCCGCGCTCGACGCGATGAAGATCAAGGGGTTCACGTTCGACATCGAGTCGACCACGTTCTTCCTCGGACGCGAATGGGTGACCGCAGGCAAAGCACCGGGAATGCACGAATGGCGGGAGCAGCTGTTCGTCCTGCTCAACCGGGGCGCAGCCAACGCTGCACGATTCTTCTGCCTCCCACCGGACCGCGTGTTCGAAGTCGGCACGCAAGTCGAAATCTGAGCAGGCCGGTCTCAGCGTGGACGGTGCTGGGTGCCCTCGCCCCACGTGACGATGATCAGCCGACCGCCGCCCCGTGCGTCAGCGGTGTGCCACGTGCCTGCCGGGACCGACACGAACTGCGGAGCGCTGAGCTCGATCCCCGACTGGGCATTGCCGTCGTCGAGTCGGACGTGCACCGAACCTTCGGACACGATGATGATCTCGTCACCTGCCGGATGCATCTCCCAGACGTCCCAGTCGACGTCGACGACCGCGGTGGTGATCAGGCGACCGGTGTGCAGGTCGGTGCGTTGATCGATCGTGGACCAGAAATCCGGGGTGACCTCGATTAGTTGTACCTCCGGGCCTGTACCCAGATGGACGTACGTGTTGTCGAGGTCGGGTACGGCGCGGCTCATGGCCGTCGAGCTTGACACGAAATCGAAGGACCGGAAAGACCTCGCGCTCTCGGATTGTGCAAGTCTCGGCAGGTGATCGACAACGAGGCGCGCCATCGGGCGGTGATCGAAGCCGCATGGCACGATTACGACGACGACCGCCACGTGATCGAAACGATCGAGCTGAGCGCGATGGTGTCGACCAACCGCGTCTTCAAGCTGGTGCTCGACGACGGCGATTCGGTCATCGCCAAGTCGTCGAGCTACGGCTCGTTCTTCCTGTTCGCCGAAGATCACGATCGACTGAACCGCTGCACCCAACTGCTCCAAGGCGGGCCGTACGAGCACTTCATGGCGCGGATGTTCACCCGAGACGGCCGTCCGTACATCTGGTACGACGGCGAGATGTGGGCGGTGCTCTATCGCGAAGTCGAGGTGAAGGACCGGCTTCCGGCGATTCTCGAGCCGGGCCAGATCGAGACCCTCGGCAGGGAGGTGGCGCGCTTTCATCGGGCATGTTCGAGCGTGAGCCGTCTGATTCCACCGACGTCGAAGACCGCGAAGTCGGATGCCATCAATCTCTACGAGATGCTGTCGGGTCGCAACGCCGGCGAACGGTTCGGCCTCGACGCGAGCCGGCTCGACGCGGTGCGTCGCCACACGCATCGGTTCCTCATGGCGGTCCACGAGGAGGGATACGACTACTGGCCGAAGATCCCGGTATTGATCGACTGGAACCTGGGCAATTTCTCCGTCGAGTTCACGGATGAAGACCGCAGCGACTTCACGCTCTTCAGTCGGTGGGATTATGACTGGTTCCGTGTGGAGTCACGCCTGCTCGACTTCTACTTCCTGTCGCGTGTGTCGTCCAGAACCGGCGACCGGTCGACGTTCACCTACGGTTCGCACACACTTCTCGAGCCCCGATTCCGATCGTTCCTGCGGGCCTACCACGAGACCTTCCCGCTGACGCGGGCGGAGGTGCTCTTCCTCGTCGAGACCTACCGCTTCTTCTTGCTGAACTACGTGGTCCGGGAGGGCCAGTACTTCTTCCGTCACGACATCTGGCAACACCTGCTCCTCGACGTGGTCGACGTACAACTGCCACAGCTCGACGATCTCGACCTCTCCCCGCTGCTCGACGAACTCCGATGACCCCAGGCCGCGTCGCGCTGGTTGTTCAGATGGGGAGATCACCCGTCGCCCGACGGGTGCTTCCATCGTCGGTGTAGGCGGCAATGGTGCGCTGGGCGATGCGCATCTGGTGGACCTCGTCGGCGCCGTCTGCGAAGCGCGCCCAGCGGGCGTGCTGGTACATGTGCGCCAAGGGCGTGTCGGTGGAGTACCCGAGCGCGCCGTGCACCTGAATGCTGCGGTCGATGATGCGGTTCAGACTGTTGGCAACGAAGTGTTTTGCCATCGACACCTCCGCCTTGAAATCCTCCTGCTTGTCGATCTTGTGGGCGGCGTGCAGCACCATCAGCTTCGACTGGTAGAGCTCCATCGCAGAATCGGCGATCATCCACTGGATGCCTTGCTTCTCGGCGAGCAGAGAGCCGTGTGAGTAGCGCTTGAGCGAGCGGTCGACCATCATGTCGAGGGCCATCTCGGCCTGAGCGATCCAGCGCATGCAGTGAGCAAGCCGCGCCGGCCCCAGCCGGTACTGGCCGAGCAGGTGCCCCTGTCCCCGTCCACCCAGCATCTGGTCGTTGTGCACGCGGAGGTCGTCGATGACGATCTCGGAGTGGCCGGTTCCGCCGTGCATCGTCTCGATCTCGCGCACGTCGTTCCAGCCGTCGGATGGCAGGTCGATGATGAACGCGCTGTTGGCAGCCTGCGGAATGTCGGGGTTCTCTTCGGTGCGTACCACCAGGATCGCGAAGTTCGCCCGGCGGGCGTTCGAGATGAACCACTTGTGACCGTTGATCACCCACTCGTCGCCGTCCTGGTACGCGTGGGTCTGGATGAGCGTCGGGTCGGAGCCCGCCACTTCGGGTTCGGTCATCGCGAAACACGACCACGTGCGCCCCTCGCAGAGTGGGCGAAGATACTGCTCCGCCTGCTCGGGCGTCGCCCAGTGGAGCAGTGTGTGCATGTTGCCCTCGTCGGGTGCCTGGCAGTTGAACACCCACGGCCCGTAGTACGACTTGGCCGCCTCGGCCTGCACCATTGCCAGCTCGACGTGGCCGAGGCCCATGCCGCCCCATTCCTTGGGCATGTGTGGCAGCCAGATCCCCTCGGCGTTTGCGAGTTTGCGGAGCTCGATCAACTTGCCGGTCCGATCGCGCCCGGTCAATCCGTCACCGCCGTCCGTGCCGTCGATCTCGGCTTCGGCAGGTTTGATGACGTTGTCGACGAACGCGCGTACCCGCATCCGAATCGCTTCGAGCTCGGGAGACAGGGAGAAGTCGATCGCCATCAGCCAGTACTAGTACAGGCCGGGTGACCGCTCACGACCCGAACGGTCAGACCGGACCGCCGTCGACGTGCAGCAGCGACCCCGTGGTGTAGCTCGATGCATCGCTCGCGAGATAGATCGCGGCACCGACGATCTCGTGGGGCTCGCCGCCGCGCCCGAGCGCGTACGCGGACTCGGCACGTTGCTCGAAGCGTTCGAGGTCCCAGGCCTTCGAGATGTCGGTGAGGAACGGTCCGGGCACGATGCAGTTCACGCGCACCTTTGGTCCGAACGCGCTGGCGAGCCCTGTGGTGAGGCTGTTGATCCCCGATTTGGCGGCGCCGTACACGACCTCGTGCGGAGAGGGACGCGTTGCCGAGGTGGACGACACGAAGATGATCGCGCCGCCGTCGCCTTCGGCCATCTTCGTCCCGACAATTGCCGACAGCCGGAAGGGACCTTTGAGGTTGACCCCCATGACTTTGTCGAACAGGTCCTCCGAGACGGCATCGATGCTCGGGTAGAGCGGCGACATCCCGGCATTGTTGACCAGAACGTCGATGGTGCCGAACTCGTCGTACGCAGCATCGGCGAGGACACGAGCACCATCCCAATCCGCTGCGTGATACGCAATGGCGAGCGCCTTGCGGCCGAAGCGTTCCCGCACCTCACGCGCGACCGCTTCGCAGTTCTCGATCTTGCGGCTCGCGATCACCACGTCGGCGCCGTGTTCGGCGAACCCGAAAACCATCTCGCGCCCCAGTCCTCGGCTGCCGCCGGTGACCACGGCGACCTTTCCCGTCATGTCGAATCTGCTCATGTGATCGAACTCTCATTGCTCGTCAGAAGTCGTTTGATGTTCGGTGCGTGTCGGAAGATGACCAGCCCGCAGATGAGTGCGGTGGCGAACGCCTCCCACCAGCTGCTGCGCACGATCCCGACCGCGAACGGCAACAACGTGACCACGATCAGGGAGGCGACCGACGCCTTCTTCGTGATCCGCGACACGACGAACCACAGCGCGATCATCGCGACGAACACGACGGGCGACATCACGGCGAAGATTCCGCCGCCGGTTGCCACCCCCTTGCCGCCTCGGGCTCGCTTCCATATGGGGAAGACGTGACCGAGCAACGCTGCCATTCCCAGGATGTAGCCGGCAGTCCGCCCGTCGATGAGCAGGCCGATCCCGGCCGCGATCCCGCCCTTCAGCGCGTCGAGCACGAAGACCCAGATGCCACGTCGCCAACCGAGCGCCCTCGTGACGTTCGAGGCGCCGGGATTCCCCGATCCGAATGTGGTGATGTCGATGCCATTGGCACGAGCGACCAGCACCGCGCTCGGAAACGTGCCGATCAGGTAGGCAACCGGAGTCAGCAACACCCACACGTGGACGCTGTCACTTCCGTATGAGCGCGACCGGCGTCGCCCGTGCGGGCTTCGAGTGATCCATCATCGGTCGTGGCACGTCGACATTGCCGGCGCCGGCCAGAGCGAGCTCGCCGTGACCGCTCACGCACTCGGGATCCGGGCCGTCGAGAGGCAGGCCGGTGAAGAACTTCGCCGCCATGCAGCCGCCCTGGCACGCGTCGTACGAACCACACGATGCGCACGCGCCGGCCGACTGAGGTTCACGGAGCTCGACGAACAACTCGCTCTCTTTCCACACCCGAGCGAAGCCACCGGCGTCGCGCACGTTGCCCGCCTTGAACTGATCGTGGATGACGAACGGGCACGCATAGACGTCGCCGACGGGGTCGATGAGGCAGACCACACGCCCTGCGCCGCACATGTTCAGACCTGGCAGCGACTCTCCGAGCGCGTTGAGGTGGAAGAACGAGTCGCCGGTGAGCACGTTCTCGGCGTGCGAGAGCAGCCACTGGTAGATCTGGTGCTGTTGGGCGTTGGTGGGATGCAAATCGTGCCAGGAATCGGCGCCACGCCCGGACGGCCGGAGACGGGTCACCCGCAGCTGAGCGCCGTAACCGTCGGCGAGTGTTTTGAACTCGTCGAGCTGATCGACGTTCTGCCGGGTGACGACCACCGAGATCTTGAACGGCCCGAACCCGGCATGCGCGAGATGGTCCATCGCTCGGCGAGCGGTTGCGTAGGACCCATCGCCGCGAACGGCATCGTTGGTCGCCGCGTCGGTGCCGTCGAGACTGATCTGGATGTCGAGGTAGTCCATCGCCGTCAGGCGACGGGCCTTGTCGGCATCGATGAAGGCACCATTCGTGGAGAACTTCACACCGATGCCCTGAGCCACCGAGTAGTCGACGATCTCGAAGAAGTCACGACGAATCATCGGCTCGCCGCCGCCGATGTTGATGTAGAACACCTGGAGATCGCTGAGTTCGTCGAGCACGTGTTTGGCCTCGGCGGTCGACAACTCGCGTGGATCGCGGCGGCCCGACGACGACAGGCAGTGCACGCACTCGAGGTTGCACGCGTAAGTGAGCTCCCAGGTGAGACAGATCGGTGCGTCGAGCCCGCCCTTCAGTTGCTCAACCAGTGATGACGCGCTCATGGAGCATCTCCGATTCGACCAGTGACGAGAGTGCTCGCTCGAAGGTCGGCCAGCGACTCTCGTCGATCTCGCACGCGGTGAGTGTGTCGCGAAGCGTCTCGTGGTTCGGGAGTTCATGGACGACGCGAACCATGTCGGGATGCTTGAGGAACAACAGCCGCCGGTTGCCGTAGTGGTAGGCGAGCGCGCCGAACGGCTCAGGTCTGAGCGCCACCTGCGGATGCAGCTGGAGCGACGAGTTCAACACATCGCTCACGAAAGTCTGTCCGCGCAAGAGGTCGACCTCAGTAGACGCCGCACATGCCGTCGATCGAGATCTCCTCGACCAGCAGCTCGTCGAGCATGTCGTCGCTGTAGTTCTCGCCGGCCTCGTCGGTGACACTTCCGTCTGCACTGATGACCGTGTTCTGATCCATCGTCACACCGTACTCGGTGAGATGCCAGCGAGACGCGTCGTCACGCGTGACAGTGGCTCACGACGTGTCATCACCGGCAGCCTCGGAATCGGCTGCCGTTTCGGCACCGCCGCCCGTCGGCTTCTTCTCGACGTCGTCGAGCATGCGTCGCAGCAGCGGCCCGGTGTCGTCGGGGATCCGGACATCGTCGAGGCGGCTGCTCGTCGAGTCGAGCTCGGACCGGATCGGCGTGCCTGACGCCTCGATCCGGTTCAGCGCGGATTCGAGCCCGGTCATCTCGACGACCGGTTCGGCGGTGCGCGTCGGCCGCATCGGATCGGATGTCTCGGTCGGCGTGCGCTGACGTCGCGAGAAGACGACGGCGATCACGCCGACGGCGATCACGACGACGATGATTGCGGCCACGATGAACGTGGCGTTCACGGCCATCGGATGATCTTAGCATCGGGCACTCAGCGTGTTGGCGTGACCGCGGAGACGAACTCCGGGTTTCTTCCTGCGATCCGGCCCGTCGCGATCCGTTCTCCGAGACGCTGAACACCCAGCCCGATCCCCACTGTGGTTGCACCGAACAACGTGACCAGTGCAACGGATTCCCGAGACGTGGCCCAGAGCAGGGCGAGCGCAACAGGCAGGGTGATCAGGGTCATGCCGAGGAGCACGGCGACCAGGAGGGCGGCGGCCACCACGCCACGCCCACTCTCTCCGCCTGCGAAAGGGTTGTCGGATTCGGGAATCGCGATCGGCACGAGTGTGGACTGCACGATGGCACCGCCGGCGCCGGCCATCAGCGCGCCGGTGCCGATCATCACGCCGGCGAGGAAGTAGTCCCATTCGCCCGTCAGCGAGGCGACGATGGTCGGTCCGATGACGGCGAGCGGTGCAGCGACGATGGCGATGGAACGCGATTTGCCGGCAACGATCACGCGTTCGTCGACCCCGGTGAGCAGTTCGTTGGTGAGCGCCGGGCCGTCGACGCCGAAGCTGTTGCCCGACATGAACAGCACGGCGACCTGAACCGCGCCGCCGACGAGCACCGCCCCGCGACCGACCTCGTCGTTCAAGACGGTCGGGACGATGACGGCGGCGAGGCCGACCCCGGCACCGGTGAACGTCTCGAGCACCGTTCGCGGCGTTCGGAACCTGGTCTGGAGGCTCCGCCATGCGATCGCACCGCGAGGTCCCTTGCCGCACAGACGCCGAACGACGCGAGCAAATGCGCGAGTCCGTTTCGCATCGATACGACCACCGGCTTCGGACCGGACCGAGTGGGCGAGTCTGACGGTCGACCACGAGAACGCGGCCGCCAACGCGGCGACGGCGACAAGACCGATCACGAGGTGACCGAACGATCGAGGCACCGACGTACCGGCCGTGGCGATCGCGCGACCGAACTGGCCTGGCGGGCTCCACGCCGCGACATCGGCCGCACGCCGGAAGCCGTCGTCGTCCATGCGGGAAGCAACGTGGGGAACCAGCTGGAACAGTGCGTAGAACAGGAGTCCCGCCATGCCGACGGTGACCTGACTGACCCGTGGAAACCGGTTGGCGAGGAGTCCGAGCAGGTTGGTGGTGGTTCGCGAGATCAGGAGCAGGAGGATGAGCCAACCGACGATGGCGAGAGCGAGCGGCGCACTCGACCATGGGCTCCGGACAGCACCGACGAACGCTCCGACGCCGATGACACACGCCGCGATGCCCGGCGGGCCGCATGCGGCTGCCGTGAGGAGGCCGACAGCCCGCTCGCGTTCCGACAACGGCTCAGCCGCGATCACCCTCGGATCGATCGGTTGCGTCACACCGGCGACGACGCTGAGCCCGAGCATCACGAAGGTCGTCAGCGAGCAGAAGAGCACGTAGGTGGTCGGGAGATCGTCGGTGTTGCGGGCGATTCCGGCGATGGCGACACAACCCGCCAGTCCCACGATGGCGGAGAGCACCGTGCTGACGATCACGCCTGCCTTTTCTGATCCGCTGCCGCGAACCGAACCGCGCAGCAGCCGCCAGCGAAGGCGGGCGAATTTTCCAGCGATGGTGGTCGATGCACTCATGGTCGTGGTCGTGGTCGCGGTCAGCCCAGCCAGTCGATGCCGTCCTGGTCGACCGACGCCGACGCGCCCACGACGTCGATGAAGGCGTCCTCCAACCGGCGGCCCCGTCGCAGTTCGTCCGTCGGCCCGGACGCTACGACGCGACCGTGGTTGATCACGCCCACGTGATCGCACAACCGCTCGACGAGGTCCATCACGTGACTCGACAAGACCACCGTGCCGCCGCCGGAGCGGAACCGGTCGAGCATGGCCCGCATCGATCGCGCCGACACTGGGTCGACGCCTTCGAAGGGCTCGTCCAACAGCAGCAGACGTGGTCGGTGCAGCAGCGCTGCGGCCAACGCCGTCTTCTTCCGCATGCCGTGGCTGTAGCCGGCGATCTGGCGGTCGGCGTCCTGGTCGAGTTGGAGGATTCGCAGCAGGTCGTGACTGCGTTGATCGACCACACCGGCGTCGACTCTTCGCAGTTCACCCATCGTTCGCAGGAACTCTCGTGCTGTGAGCCGTTCGAACAACTGGAGCGGGTCGAGCACGATGCCCATCTGCTTCCGAGCAGCGAGCACATCGTTCGCGACGCTGACGCCGCACACCTCGATGTAGCCGCTGTCCGGCCGCACGAGACCCACGACCGAACGCAGCGTGGTCGACTTGCCGCTGCCATTCGGTCCGACCAGCCCGAAGCAACTTCCGGCAGGGACGTCGAGCGACAGTTGGTCGAGCGCACACGTACCGTCGAACCATTTCGTGAGTTCGACGATTCGCAGCGGCATGTCCACTTCGCGAGTCTGCCCGAGAACGTCGCCGGACCCTGACGTCGGGGCCAACGAGTACTCTCGGATCCCCCATGTCGTCGGCCGAACCGTTTCCCGAGCTCGAACGCGAGCGCGCCTACCTGGCGCGCTCGCGTCGCTCGCGCGACCGCATGGTCGAGCGCATGGAGCGGGTCGATCCCGATGG
>JBBKWQ010000282.1:0-51041 GCA_037969115.1 Ilumatobacteraceae bacterium | reverse complement strand
GTGCGGGCGGGTGGGAACTCGCCGTACGTGTGGAGGTATGGCAGTCGCGCGTCGTCCGGTCGGGTCAGCCACACCGTGACGCGGCATTGCGGATCTCCGACGGCGATGCGCTGTTCGAGATCGACGGCAGCGGCACCACGGTTGCGGCGCGCGATGCCACCAAAGACGCTTGATGTCATGCGACACAGCGACGGCGCTTGTCGGACCGCATCGCCGAAGGGACAGCGGTGGTTACCGAGCACGATCCGATCCTCGTTGGCTTCGATGACGAAGAAGTCGCCGCCGATCGCCGACTTCAGTTCGACCAGCAGCTCAGAGATCTCGTCGAGCGACAGGTCGCCGTCGATGTCGCGGGCGGCGCGGAACGCCTCCTCCATCCGACCGCCTACGTCGGTGCCAACCTGTGCCACCATCGATTCGGCGGGCCCGGGACCGTCGCCGAGTTCGACCGTTTGCGCCAGTTGCACGACGAGCGCTTGCAGGAATGCCTCGCGACCGTATGTGCCGTTGGCCTGTCGTTCACTCGGATACGGCAGTGAGGGAGTCCGCGACGGGGGCGGATCGATGCTGACTGTGGGGATCCGGCGCACGGGCAGAACCGCCGAGACCTCGCTCCCACCCGCTCGTTTCGCCGTGACCGACAACGACGACACGAGGTGGCTGGCGATCATGAGACCGCGGCCCCTCGGATCGTCCGGATCGGGCTCGGCGATGGTGTCGAGATCGAAACCGCGGCCGAGGTCGTGCACGGTCAGCACCGGCTCGCTGAGGCCCCAGTCGAGCGCCACCCAGATCGGTCCGTCGCTGTTCTGCGCGGCGTTGGTCACGAGCTCCGATGCCGCGATGCTCGCACCCGCCACGTCGGAATCGGGCGCTGAATGACGTTCGAGGAAGGTCTGCAACTCGCGTCGAAGCGCTCTCACCTGCACCGGCTCGTTCGGAACGTACCAATCCACTGTGCCCCTCCTGTCAGCAAGAGTACTCGGTCGTCACGCGTGTCGGGATGGCGAGAGCGACCAGCACTTCGCGGTCCCCGTCGAACGGCTCCCTGCTGTGCGCCATGCGGATGTTGTCGACGAGGAGCAGATCACCGGGCTGCCAGGGCGTGCTGATCGTGTTGGCATCGTAGGCATCGTTGATGAGGGCAACGATGTCCTCCCCGATCGGGTCACCATTGCCCATGCGCGTCGTGAACGGCAAGCCATCTTCGCCGCTATGACGCACTCGCAAATCCGTGACTACGAGCGGAGATACCGGTCTGCCTGCTCGATCTGCGTCTCGGCAAACACTGTGATCCCGCGATCGGTGAGCAGCTGCGCAGTGACGCCCATCCCGGGTGTGGTGCCGCCGGAGAAGCCGCCGTCGTAGACATACGTGGTGCCACAAGACGGGCTGCCATCGGTCAACACAGCCGCCACGCACCCCGCTGCCAGTGCCCGCACGACGGCGAGCTCGGCGCCGGTGATGAACATCTCTGTCACGTCGGTACCGCTGTCCTCGAGCACGACAGCCTGTCGACGCAGCACGACTGACGCATGACCGCCGACGATCTCGGCGGGCGGTCGCGGCACCGGGAAACCCGCCGCCAGTTCCGGGCAGAACGACACCAGCCGCCCCTCGGAATGCCAGCGGTCCCAGATCGCCGACTCGACCTCGACGTTGGTCTCGTTGAACCGGATCGGGCGACCGTTCAGGCAACCGCTCACCAGGATCTTCTTCATGTCGGTGGGCTCCTGTCTCTCAGCTCGAGGGACTCGTCGCGTGCGTGAGAGTGCAGGTCGACGGCACGCTGAGCCGCCCCGTTTCATCCACGTGGTCGGCGAGCAGCTCACACATCAGCTCGACCACTTCGGTGTGTTGTTCGTGTGTGAGGCCGTCGATCGCTGATCCGCTCGGTAACGCGGCCAACTGGCCTGCCGCCGCCACTCTCACATCACGATGCGTCGCGACCCGCGCCTGCTCGCGAACAATGATCTTCTCGAAACCGACCTCGGACAGCAACGCCTCGATTTCCGCGGGTTCCCCAAGAGCACACACGATCGCCATACCCGCGCCGGCATCGTTGCCGAGCAGCCGGCCGACCGCCGACGACAGCGCGGCAGGCCAGGGATTGTCGTCGACCCGGCCCCAGGTGGCCACGGTGAATTGCCCACCGGGCTCGAGCACTCGGCGAACCTCAGCGAGCGCGGCCAAACGGTCCGGGAAGAACTGAAGTCCCTGCTGGCAACTCACGCGGTCAACGCTGCCGGTCTCGAACGGCAGGTCAGCTGCGTCGGATTCATGCCAGGTCACCCGCTCGTCGTGGACGGTGGTGGCGGCGTACGTGAGCATCCCAGCATCCAGATCGACACCATGGATCCGACCTGCGCCATCCAGGCGGCCCAACAAGTGCCGAACGATCAGCCCGCTGCCGCACGCGACGTCGACGATGCGAGACGACGGCTGCGCCGCAACGAGGTCGACCATCGGTTCAGCCCAGTGCTCGAACAGCCACGGAACGAGCTCTCCGTCGTAGGCGGCAGCCGACGGATCCATTTCACCAGCCATCGGTATCGCGCCACTCCCCTGGTCAGTCCCACCACGATCGTTGCAGATCAACAGGCGACTGTCACGCAGCCGCTGCCTCACGTCGGGCGGCCGACTCGTCGACGCGAACCGGTTGACCGCGGTCGGGGAAGCGTTCTCAGCCGTCGCCTCGGACAACCCAGTTGCGGAGCGTGCCGATCGCGTCGATCGAGATCTCGATCGCGTCGCCGGCTTCGAGGGTGAAATCCGCCGGCGGGACGATGCCGGTCCCGGTCATCAGGAAACACCCGTCCGGGAAGGAGTTGTCACGGCGGAGGTGCTCGACGAGCTCCGTGAACGTGCGCCGGATGCGCGCCACCGTGGTCGCTCCGGCAAACACGGTGCCGGCACCGTTGCGAGTGATCGACAGGCTGATCTCGCACTCGGGCGGCGGTGGTCGGTCGGTGACCACGATGCACGGGCCGAGTGATGCACATCCGTCGTAGATCTTGGCCTGTGGCAGGTACAGCGGATTCTCACCCTCGATATCGCGACTGCTCATGTCGTTGCCGATCGTGTACCCGAACACCTCGCCGTGTTTCGTGATCGCGAGCGTGAGTTCGGGCTCGGGCACGTTCCAATGAGCATCGGTGCGGATCCGGACCGAGTCGCCGTCACCGACCACCCGGTGAGCTGTCGCCTTGAAGAACAGCTCCGGACGGAGCGCGTCGTAGCAGCGCTGGTACACATCGGCGGAGCCGGCCACCTCAGACTCCTCCATGCGGGCATCGCGGCTCGCGTAGTACGTGATCCCGGCAGCCCAGACCTCTTGCCGGCTCACGGGCTTCAATGGCGCAGGATCGGCATCGAACGCGGCGCCATCACTGCTACCGAGGTAATCGACCAATCCGTCGACTCCGAACAGGTCGTCCCAGTCGTCGGCGAGCAACCGGCGGTCGCCATCGCGATCGAGCACGGGCCCGGACGCCGTGCGGGTGAGGGTCAGCATGGCCGGCCCGTCGCAGCCGTCGCACGAGCGACGCGGTCGAAGAACTGCAGACTCACGGCGAGGCGACGGCGCCAACTCGGCCAGTCGTGCGCACCGTCGTACTCCTCGTAGGAGTGATCGACGCCGAGCCGTTCGAGCGCGTCGCGTAGGTCACGATTCGGACCGATCAGCGGATCGCCGGTTCCACAGTCGACGTGGATCGGTGGCATGACGTCGCGATGCCGCCCGATCACGCTGACCACCGAACGTTCGGCGTCCGGCAGCCCCACCACGACACCGACGTCGTCGAGCGTGAACAGCGCAAGCTCGTCGAGGTCGGTGATCGCCGAATGGGCACACACCGCCGCGACCCGACCCGCATGGCGAGCTGACAGCCGCAACGCACCGAAACCACCCATCGAGTTACCGCCGAGCATCAGCGGTGAGCGGTCACCGATACATGCGGTCGCCTCGGCGACGCAGGCCGGCACGTCGTCGATCACCCACCGTTCGTAGTCCGCGCCGCCGCAGTCGAGGTACGCCGTGCCCTCCCCCGCCAAACCGTCGGAGGGCATCGCAAGCACCATCGGCGCGACAACACCGGCTTCGATGAGTGCCGACAACACATCGTGTGCCCCACCGCAGAACGCCCAATTCCAGAAGCTCCCGTACACGCCGTGCAGCAGCACGACGAGCGGTAGATCCGTTGTGCCCAGTTCGAGACCCGGAGGCACGAAGATCGCCAGGTCTCCCCGTCCACCCAGCGCCGGACTCTGCACAGTGACAAACCGCAGACCGTCGGGCAGGGCACCGGGCGTCGAGACACGGACGGTTCTGAACTGCGTCGGCCACGGGTTCGTCGGCCACGGCCGGGCAAGCGCGATCACGGTGCCGGAACGATGGTCGGACGGTTCGGTGCCATCGTGCCCGCCTTCACGATCCCACCCTGCACCACGGCTCGGAGCCGTTCGCGGTGCTGGAGGATCGAGATGTCTTCCAGCACATCACCGTCCACGACCAGCACATCGGCGAGTTTCCCGATCTCGAGCGTGCCGACGTCTCCGTCGGTGCCGAGGATCTTGGCGCCGTTGCGGGTCGCGCAGACGAGCGTCTCCATTGGGCTGAACCCGACCTCGTCGACGAAGAAAGCGAGCTCCTTTGCGTAGTCACCGTGGGGATTCCAGGCGAACCCGTAATCGCCGCCAAGACCCAAGGTGCCACCCGCCGCTTGAATCATGCGGGCGCTTTCGATCCCGCCCTCCAGCGTCTCCTGGTGCCCGGCAATCACGTCAGGTGGCAGACCGAACTCGGCCCCATTCTCGATCGAGGCGCGCTCGAAGTAGAGCGCCGGCACGCACGGCACGTCGCGCTCGAGCATCAGGTCGAGACACTCCTTATCCATGAACGTGCCGTGTTCGATCGAGTCGTAACCGGCCAGCAGAGCATTCTTGATGCCCTCCGTGGCGCGGCAATGGCCGTACACCTTGCGGCGATGGTTGTGGGCCACGGCCACCACGGCCGCCATCTCGTCGAAGGTCATCGACAGCGTGTGATGGTCGTTCGTGCCCGGCGCAGCGGCGTCGCCGGTCGGGTACGTCTTGATCCACTGCGCCCCGTTCTTCACCAGTCGGCGAGCAGCCGAACGCGCCTGATCGGGGCCGTCGACGACCAGGATCACACCCTCCATGCCAATCTGGCGGAATTCGGGGTTCCAGTCCATCAGTCCGCCTGCGCCGCAGATCTCCTGGCCTCCTGGCACGAATCGAGGTCCGGGTACCAGGTCGGTGTCGATGCACTCAGCGAGCCACACATCGGAGTTGAACAGACAACCGGCCGAACGGGCCGACGTGTACCCGCACTCGAGTGCCAACCGGGCGTTGAAAGTCGCCTGGATCGAGACCATCTCGGCCGGATACTTGATGTCGAGATCTTCGAGTTCGAGCACATTGAAGTACGACGCGTGCCAGTGCGGTTCGACCAGACCCGGCATGATCGTGCCGCCACCGGCGTCGAGTTGCTCGACATCGGCCGGCAGATCGGGCAACGCCTCGGCGGTCCCGACGAACGTGATCCGACCGTCTTCGACGAGGATCGCGCCTCCCGGAATCGAATCGGACCCGGTGCCGTCGATGACCGTTCCGCCGCGGATCAACAACGTACCCGACGCATGTTTCATGGTGCCCCCTTCGACTACTCGGTTGCGACATTGTCCACCCTGCCGGTCAGGATGTACAGCGATGGGTTCGACTGAGCCGAACAAGATCCCGCCGGAGGAATACCTCGACTCGGCGATCGGTCGGATGACCTTGATTCTCGACGCGTTCGGCGACGACACCGAACTCTCCCAGCATGAGCTCACCGCCCGGACGGGGCTCCCCAAAGCGACGATCCACCGCACTGTTCGGTTGCTCGTCCGGTTCGGATGGTTGCAGCGCCTCGGCGATCAGTTCCGGCTCGGCACTCGCTTGTTCGAGATGGGCGGACGCGTGGTGACAACCTCACGGCTGCGCGAGACGGCCATCCCGTTTCTCGAGGATCTGTACGAGGTCACCCATGAGATCGTGAATCTCGGGGCGCTCGACGGCACCGAGGTCATCTACATCGAGAAGATCGGCAGCCATCGACGGATCGACACGCCTGCGCGCGTCGGCCATCGGTTCCCCGCTTACTGCACTGCGCTCGGGAAGGCGATCCTGTCGACAGCGCCGGCCGAGCTCGTCGACCGCGTCATCCAGGAGGGGCTCCAGCCGAGGACCCGACACACGATCACCGACCCCGATGAGTTCCGTCGCGAACTCGAGCGGGTGACCGCGAACTCGTTTGCGATCGACGACGAGGAGTTCGCCGACGGCATGACGTGCTTCGCCACGCCGATCCGCGGCTCGGGCCGTGCCATCGCGGCGATCTCGGTGACGGGGCCGCGGGAACGGATGGATCTCGTCACGATGCGCCCGCACCTCCAACGCGCTGCACGCGGCATTGCCAAGGCCTATCTCGGCTGACGCTCGTCCGGACGAATGGCAAGGCGGCCGCGTCGACGCTCGAAGGTTCCCGGTCCTCACGTCCCGTTTCGGCGCCCGAACCGGTGGAGTTGGGAGACGTGAGTGGGCTCGAGCTCGGCCAGCGAACCGACACCCAACAGCTTCAGAGTGCGCACGATCTCGTCGGTGAGGATCTCGATTGCACGATCGACGCCGGCGCGTCCACCGGCCATCAGACCGTAGAGGTAGGCCCGTCCGACCAGCGTGAAGCGAGCACCCGCCGCAACCGCGGCGACGATGTCGGCGCCCGACATGATGCCGGTGTCGATCATCACCTCGACATCCGAGCCGATCTCGCGTGCGACCGACGGAAGTAGATGGAACGGCACCGGCGCGCGATCGAGTTGACGACCGCCATGATTCGACAAGAGCACGCCGTCGACGCCGAGGTCGGCGCAGCGTCGCGCATCGTCGAGGGTCTGGACGCCCTTGACCACCACCTTGCCCGCCCACTGGTCCTTGATCCAGACGAGGTCGTCGAAGTCGACCGTCGGATCGAACATCGAGTCCAACAACTCGGCGACCGTGCCGTCCCACCGCTCGAACGTCGAGAAACCGATCGGTTCGGTCGTCAGGAAATCGAACCACCACCGGACCCGTGGGATCGCGTTCAGCACAGTCCGCGCGGTCAGGGTCGGCGGCACCGTCAGGCCGTTGTACCGATCGCGCAAACGCGCACCGGCCACCGGCACGTCCACAGTCACCAGCAGGGTGTCGAACCCCGACCGCGCAGCGCGAGCCAACACGTCGGTCGACCGGTCGCGATCGGCCCACATGTACAGCTGGAACCAGTTCCGGCCGTTCGGGTTGGCGGCCGCGACGCCCTCGGGCGTGGTGGTCCCGACAGTCGAGAGCGAGAATGGGATGCCGGCGGCGCCGGCGGCTGCCGCCCCGGCGCACTCGCCGGCGGAGTGCATCATCCTCGTGAATCCCGTTGGGGCAATTCCGAACGGCAGCGCGCTCGAGCCCCCGGTCACCGTGCAGGACGTGTCGACGCTCGAGACGTCACGCAGGATCGACGGGTGGAATTCGATGTCCTCGAACGCCTGACGGGCTCGCGCCAGCGACAACTCGGATTCGGCGGCGCCGTCGGTGTAGTCGAAAGGCGCTTTCGGGGTCGTGCGCTTCGCGATCCGCCGCAGGTCGGCGATGGTGTGGGCGCGCGACAGCCGTCGAGCCGTGACATCGAACGTTGGCCGCTCGAACCGCAACAGCTCGGCGAACTGTCGCGGTCGGGGAATCTGGCGCTTCATGAGATCCGTCGGTGGCCCGTCACGGAGCAAACACTGAAGTCGGGTCGGGCGGTTTTCCGCTGAGGACGCGTACGACCGCCTCGGCGGGCCGCACGCAGATCTCGCGATACGTCACATCGGTCAGACCGGCGACGTGCGGCGTGATCACCGTCGACGAATGGGCGAGCACGCGGTCGCCGTGGGCGGGCGGCTCGGGGTCCCACACGTCTGCGCCGTAACCCCCGATCCGGCCCGCGTCGAGCGCGTCGGCGAGCGCGGCGTGATCCACGATGGGACCGCGGGCGGTGTTGATCACCACCACCGTCGGGCGCATCAGGGCAAGCTGCTCGGCACCGAACATTGCCTGTGTCGCCTCCGTCAGTGGAACGCAGATCTGAATCACGTCGGAGGTGCGTAGCAGTTCGTCGAACTCGAGCCGGGGCACGGCAATGCCCTCGGTACGGCGTGTCGCGCAGACCACGTCCATACCGAGCGCCTGGCCGAGATCAGCGATCCGAGCACCGATCGCGCCGAATCCGACGATGCCGAGCCGCTTGCCTCGCATCTCAGCACTCGTGAAGCCCTCCCGGATCGACCAGTTGCCGTCCTTCACCGCTCGATCGACCTCAGCGAGCCGTCGACCCACCGCCAGCATCAGCATCAGTGCGTGCTCGGCGACCGCCGACGTCGTGAGTCCAGGTGCGTGGACGACCATGATTCCCGACTGGTCGGCCGCCGTGGTGTCGATGTTGTCGAGGCCGGCGCCGCACCGTGCGACGACTGCCAGATCCGGAAACGCCGACATCACATCTGCGTTCACCTGTCCGCGCCCGCGGGTGACGATCGCCCGCACATCCGGGTACTCCGATGGATCGAACGTGTCGAGGTCGGGCACGAGTTCCAGCGCATCAGCCGCGGCAAGTATGTCGTGAGCGTCGTGGTGGACCGTTTCGAGCAGCAGGATCACGTGTCGCCTACTTCGTCGAGGCGTCGACGAAGTCGAGCTCGAAGATCGACGGGTCGACGGGTTGGTCCGAGTCACACGAGAGCTCGATCAGATTGCCGGCGGGATCGCGCACGAACGCCTGCATCACCCCGGTCGGCAACCGTCGGGCCCGCCCCCAGGTGTTCGTCTCGAAGATGCCGCGATCGAGCGCTCGCGAGAACACCGCATTGAAGTCGCCGAGTCGCAGACAGAAGTGCGAGCGCTCGGGGTGGACGTCGGCGAGTTCGTTGACGTGAATCTCCTGCCCATCACCGACAGCGAAGAACTGGGCAGGGAATCCGAGCTCTGGCGTGAGCGATCGCTCGAGACCGATCACCTCGCCGTAGAACTCGATCGCGGCTGCGAGATCGTCGACCATCACGTTGACATGCTGGATGGAGTTGGACATCAGGTCACCTCATATTCATCGAGAAAATCAGGACGGGGTTCGATGCCGAACCCGGGGGCCGTCGGGGCCCGAACGATGCCGTCCACGACTGTGGGCGGCACCACCGACATCTCGCGCAGCAGCGGGTTGCCACCCAGCGAGTATTCGATCGTTCGTGCGGCGGAGCTCGCGAACGCCAAGCTCACTCCGGCGTTGAACGAGAGCGCCGAACCCCAGCAGTGCGGTGCCAGTTCCAGCTGGTGCGTCTCGGCCAAGGCTGCGATGCGGCGGCCCTCGGTCGGGCCGCCACAGATGGCGAGATCGGGCTGCAGGACGTCGGCCACCTCGTGCGAGATCAGCTCGCGGAAGTCGAATCGGGTCGACTCGCTCTCGCCGGCAGCGATGGGGGTCCTCGTCGCGGCGCGCACGCGGCGTGCAGCGGTGAGGTCGTCGGCGTTGACCGGTTCTTCGAACCAACGAAGCCCGACGTCTTCGACGCCTGCGAGGAACCGCATCGCATCGGTGGCGTTGTACGTGCCGTGCGCATCAGCCATCAACTCGATCTCGGGGCCGAGCGCGGCTCGAGCGGCCCGGACTCGGTCGACGCTCGTGGCCACGTCGCCGTCCATGATGCCGACCCGCATCTTGACGGCCCGGAAGCCGTGGTCGACATAGCCCATGAGTTGCTCGCCGATGTGATCAGCATCGGCCCAACCACCGCTGGCGTACGCCGGCAACGTGTCGGTTCGGGGCCCTCCCCAGAGGTCGACGACCGGCACGCCGAGCGCTTTGCCGAGGACGTCCCACAGTGCCATGTCGACACCACTCATCGCGCTCATCGACACGCCTCGCCGTCCGAGCGTGGGGAAGCCGCGGCCGCGCTCGAACGCGTATCCCGCGCGCGTGCCGTTGTACATCGTGTCCCAGGCGGCCGTGATCCGGCGTGCGTCGAGGCCCATGAGGGCAGGCGCGTATTCGTCGCGGATCGTTTCGACGACCGCCCGGCACGGTCCGGAACTGCCGACACCTGCCTTGGCCTCACCCCAGCCGACGAGACCGCCGTCGACCTCGATGCTGATGATCGCCGCGTCGAAGCTCGAGATTCGACCGAAGTCCGAGACGTGCTGCTGCGCCTCTGGGATCGGGCAGTGGATCCACCGGGCCCGCACGTCTCGGATCTTCACGGCCGCCTCAGATCAACGGCAACAGTGTGGTTGCGCACTTCTCGACGAGCATGTCGTAGAACTCCTCGGAAAGCAGACTGCTGCCATGGTCGATGATGAATTGCATCTCTTCCGGGGTGATGTCGACCGGATTGGTCTCGATCGCGTTCGGGAACTGATTCGCAGGCGTGCGGTCGATCGGTGCGACGAACTCGACGGTCAGCGCACCGTCGTAGCCGACGTCCTGCAGCGTCCCGACGATCTCCTCCCAGTTGAGGTCGCCCATCCCACAGGCCATGCGATTGTTGTCGGCAACGTGGAAATCGACGATGCGATCGCCGCCGTCGCGGATTGCCTGGTGGAAGTCGATTTCCTCGATGTTCATGTGGAACGCATCGAGGCAGATCCCGACGTCGGGGGCGACCGCGTCGGCGAGTGCCTTGGCTTGATCGCCACGGTTGATGAAGTACGTCTCGAACCGGTTGAGACCCTCGATCGCCATCCTGACACCGGCCGCGCTGGCGAGCTCGTGGATCTCCTTGAGCCCGTCGACCGCCCAGACCCATTCCTCCTCAGGCGTGCCATCGGGGACGACCTTGCCGACCGTCGCCGGCACGATCGTGATCTCGTGGCCGTCCAGTTCTTTGACCATCGTCACGCACCGCTTCATGTAGTCGACGGTGGCGGCCCGTTGTGCCTCGTCCTTGGCACACAGATTCCGTTCCGCGAGCGTCAACGTGACTGCGCCCCAGCACTTGAGGTCGTACTTGGCGAGCAGATCGCGGACCTCGGCCGTGTCGTACTGGTCGGGCTCGCCTTTGATCTCGATGCTGCCGTAGCCGCAACGCTTGAGTCGTGCGAGCGTGGTCTCGAGCGGCTCCGACCGCATCCAGTTGTGCATTGATAGGTGCACCTTCGTGCCCTCCTCTCGCCGGCGAACCGGCGTCTGTGTGAATAGAACTGCTTCGGCGGATCAGCCGCGGAGTGACGCCCACGGTTCTTCGGTCGATGCGTCGACCGCCTCGTAGCCCTCGACGCCGTGACTCGGGCCGAGCACGACAAGGAGCCGCGCTGGTTCGGACGCGTCATCGGCCACGAACGTGGCGTGCACCGTGTCGATCGGGATGAACGCGACATCGCCCGGCACGAGTTGCTTGCGTTCGTCGCGAATCCACTGTTCGACGGTGCCACTGCGGAGGAGGATGACCTCTTCCTGGTTGGGATGGCGGTGGAAGTCGTGACCCTGACCGGGCTGGATCTTCACATCGAGCACACACAGCCGCGCCGCCTCGGGCGCGTTGGCGGGTCGTACGACCCATCCGAGATCGCCCCAGTCGAGTTCTTCCCATTCCACGTCTTCAATGCATACGAAACACATCATGTCCTCCTAAAACGTCACGGCCTTGAAGGCCTCTGTCTGCGCCTTGAGCGCCTGTTCGGTCGGGAGGCGTTCCATGCTGGATGCCCCGTAGAAGCCGTTGACGGCGGTCGAGTGCTGCAGAACGTACGAGGCGTCGCTGGGCATGGCGATCGGCCCGCCGTGGCAGAGCACGATCACGTCGTCGCGAACCGACCTCGCTGCTGCTGCCCATGCGTCGACCCGTTCGACGCAGTCATCGAGCGTGAGCGCCGTTTCGGCACCGATACTGCCGCCCGTCGTCAGGCCCATGTGGCACACGATGATGTCGGCGCCCGCTTCGGTCATCGCGATCGCGTCGTCGTCGCTGAAGACGTACGGCGTCGTGAGCATGTCGAGTTGGGAGGCCGCTCTGATCATGTCGACTTCGAGCCCATAGCCCATCCCCGTTTCTTCGAGGTTCTGGCGGAACACGCCGTCGATCAGCCCGACGGTGGGAAAGTTCTGGACGCCTGCGAATCCGAGGCGGGCGAGTTCCGGCAGGAACACTTCGGGTTGGTAGAACGGGTCGGTGCCGTTGACGCCGGCGAGCACCGGAGTGTGCTTCACGACCGGCAACACTTCCTTGGCCATGTCGACGACGATCTCGTTGGCGTTGCCGTAGGCGAGCAGCCCGGCCAGCGATCCGCGCCCAGCCATGCGATAGCGGCCCGAGTTGTAGATGACGATGAGGTCGATACCACCGGCTTCCTCCCACTTCGCCGACAGACCGGTTCCGGCTCCGCCGCCGACGATCGGCTCGCGGCGCTCGACCATGCCGCGGAACTTGTCGAGTACCTCGCTGCGCGTGGGTGTCATCGTCGCCCTCTCAGTTGTCCATGACGTCGGCAAAAGCGGCGAGTACCGCCTGCACGAACGCTTCGTCGTTGATGTTGGCCGGTATCCGAGTGACGACTCGGTTCGGGGTCTGCTCGACGTTCGATTCGATCGCTGCGAAGAGCGCTGCGTCTGCGTCAGGGTCGTGGAACGGCTGGCCGGGCGCATCGATGAGCGACACGCCGCCCTCGGGCAGCAGGAACCGGACCGGGCCGTCGCAGGCGTTCAACTTGGCGGCGATGAACTCACCGATCGCGGTGTTCTCGTCGACCGTCGTTCGCATCAGGGTGACCTGTGGGTTGTGGACGTGCAGATTTCGGTCCGCGAATTCGGACGGCACGGTCTCGAGCGCACCGAAGTTGACCATGTCGACGGCACCGACCGAGCCGACGTAGGGCACACCGGTGCGGGCGATCGCGCCGATGCGGTCGAGCCCAGCGGAGAAGACGCCCCCGACGAGATGGTCGGCCACCTCGGTCGTGGTCATGTCGAGGACGGCGACGACCATGCCGGAGTCGACCAGTTTCTCCATCGATTGGCCGCCGGTGCCGGTCGCGTGGAACACCAGTGGGTCGTACGCGTCGGCGAGCTCTTCGGCGAGACGGGTGACGAGCGGTGTCGTGACACCGAACATCGTCAGACCGACCGGCGGTAGATCTCCTTCGCCGCTCGGAACCTCGTTGGCGACCATACCTGCCATTGCGTGGGCTGCGTTTCCGAGCACCTGTCGAGAGATGCGATTGATCCCCGAGACGTCGGTGACCGAGTACATCATCGCGATGTCGGACGGGCCGACATACGGAGCCACGTTCGCCGACGCAACCGTCGAGACCATCAACTTCGGGACCCCGATCGGAAGCACCCGCATCGCCGGAGTGACGAGCGCCGTGCCACCCGATCCTCCTGCACCGATGATGCCGGCGATGTCGCCGGCGTGAGCGCCGACGTAGCGCTCGAGGGCAACAGCCATCGCTGCGACCGCCTGACCCCGATCGTCGGAGCGGACCGCATCGGCTCCTTCGGGGTGGTGCGCGGCGACGTCGGCGGGTGTCACATCGGCGGACGACTCGTGTTGCGTGGTACCGACGTCGACCAACGTCGCGTCGACTCCGGCGGCCTCCACCAGGCTCTTCACGTATTCGAGCTCGCGCAGTTTCGTGTCGCAGGTTCCCACGACGAAGACGCTGCTCATGGTGTCGACCTCCTCACGTTGTTGCCCAGATCACTCTGTTGACCTGGTTCTCGAGATACTCCTGACGACCCGAGACCGGCTGCGGGTCGAGACCGCTGCGCGTGGCTTCCTCGGCGATGGAGTCGAGCGTGGCGCCATCGGCGAGAATGAGTCGACCGAGCCCGCCCTGCCAGCCGGCGTATCGCTGCTCGCGGGCCTCGTCGATCGCACCGTCGGCGATCAGCGCTTCAGCCACCAGCAGCGACTGGGCGAGTGTGTCGATGCCGCCGATATGACCATGGAAGAGATCGTCGCGGTTCATGCTCTGGCGACGAAGCTTGGTGTCGAAGTTGAACCCACCGGTGCCCAAGCCCCCGGCGCGCACGATCTCGAACAGGGCCAGCGACAGTTCGTCGACCGAGTTCGGGAACTGGTCGGTGTCCCACCCGTTCTGCGGATCACCACGGTTGGCGTCGACGCTGCCGAAGATGCCGTTGCCGAGTGCATAGGCCACCTCGTGGTGGAAGCTGTGCCCGGCGAGGGTGGCGTGGTTCACCTCGATGTTGACGTGATACTCGCCGAGCAGGTCGTAGCGGTCGAGGAAGCCGTGCACCGTTGCCGAGTCGTAGTCGTACTGGTGCTTGGTCGGTTCTTGCGGCTTGGGTTCGAGCAGAAGTTTCCCGGTGAACCCGATCGAGTGTTTGTACTCGGCAACCAGGTGCAAGAAGCGCGCGAGTTGGTCGTTCTCACGACGAATGTCGGTGTTGAGCAGCGTCTCGTAACCCTCGCGGCCACCCCACAGCACATAGTTCTCTCCGCCGAGCCGGTGTGTCGCACGGAGTGCGTTGCGGACCTGCGTGGCGGCGTAGGCGAACATCTCGGGGTTCGGGTTGGTCGCCGCACCTGCCGCGAAGCGGGCGTGCGAGAACACGTTGGCCGTGCCCCACAGCAGTCTGACGCCGGTCGCCTCCTGCTTCTCGCCGGCGCGGTCGACGAGGACTTCGAGGTTCTTCTCCGACTCGCTCAGCGTTGCGCCCGGCGGCGCAATGTCGACGTCATGGAAGCAGTAGTAGGGCGTGCCAAGTTTGGTGAAGAACTCGAACGCCGCGTCTTGCTTGTCGAACGCAGCCTGAACCGGGTCGCCGGCTTCGCTCAGCCACGGGCGGTCGAATGTGCCCTCGCCGAACACGTCGTTGCCCGGCCAATTGAAGCTGTGCCAATAACAGACGGCGATACGGAGGTGGTCTTCCATCCGCTTGCCGGCGACGATTCGGTCGGGTTCGTACACCTGGTATGCCAGGTCGGTGCCACTCCCGGCGCCGGCGAAGGCGACCGGCTCCGGCACGGTCGAGAAGAACTCGGTCATGATCGATCAGCTCCTGTAGGCCTGGCGGCCGTGTCCCTGGATCGGTATCCCCTGAGCGGCGAGCACCTCGTTCTGCAACGCGAACATGTCCGCTGCGGCCTTGTCGATATTGCGGGTGAACGAGATCGACCCCTCGAGGATCGGCCGCAACAGATCCTTGTCCTGGATGCGCGCCGGGGTGTACTCGTGTTCGACGATCAGCGGCGTCGTCGCGAAGTCGATGTCGAGCAGCTCGCGTGCCGCGAGCTGATGGTCGAGCCAGTCGACCGTGCGGTTCTGCAGGTAGGCCAACGGATCGTGGCGCGCAGTACCGGGAAGCTCGTGTTCACACAGCACGGTCTGTATCTTCCACGAGTTGGCGAGATCGGCTGGATTGGCCGACACCTCGCCGTCGACCCAATCGCCTCGGTTGACGGTCTGGCCGCCGTACCCCCAACCGGCGACGCCCTTGGAGTCGATGACCTGGCCCTTCACGTGCATGCCGGCGATGAGGAAGTCGTAGCCCTCGTCCTTGAGGTATTGGAAGATCGAGCGGGTGTCCTGGCCCATCAGGATCGCGTGCGACGGGTCGTAGTGAATGCGGAACTGGTCGCCGACACCGTTGCGTTCGCAGACCTGGTGGAGCGCGATCCAGGTTCCAGGCGCGTAGGCGATGTTGTTGTGAAAGTTGTCGCTCGGCGTCCAGCCGGGCATCGGGCACTGTTCGACGCGGAACTGCAGCCCACGGTCCTTCGCAGCCTGCAGGAGGGGGATGAACGTCTTTTCGAACTCGATCAGGTTCTGGTCCATCGACTTGGTCTGGTCGCGCCCAACGAATCCGCACACCGCCCGCACCCCGAGCAGCACAGCCGCATCCATCGTGGCGACCATGAAGTCGACCTTGCTCTGCCTGATGGCCGGGTCGTCGTGGAGCAGGTTGTCGAAGTACGCAACGTCGGCGATCTCGACGCCGGTGTCCTTGATGGCAGCGAGTACTCGCTCGGCGCGTTGTTGGTTGAAAGCCTCACGCAGGTCGAGCGTGTTGGCGACGGGGTCGAGCATCGCCTCGGCGGGGATGTCGGACAGGCTCGGGTGGAGTGCGGCCGACAACTCGATGCTGTCGGCGCCCATCGCCGCCGCGTACTCGAGCCATTCCTCGATCGCCAGATCGGGGTCGGGGTCTCGACGCTCGCGTGGCGTCAGCTCCTGGAGTGCGGCGGTCAACACGCCGACAGGCATGTAAACCGGTTTGAATTCTCGTGCAGTGGTCATGTTGGGGTTCCTCCTGGCGGATATCAGAGTTCGACGGGGGCGCGGTGACGTGCCGATTCGATCGCGGCGTGTAACACCTGTTGGGTCTTGAGGGCATCGGCGAAATCGGGCATCGGGACAACCGGATCACCGCCACCGATCATCGTCAAGATGTCGGCGGCCTGGTTGACGAAACCGTGCTCGTAACCGAGGCCGTGGCTGTCTGGCCACCAGTGGTCGGCGTATGGATGCCCGTCGCCGCCGCGGGTGACGTCGATCGTCGTCCACCCGCCCGTCAGGCCGTCACCGCTTGCGTCGTAGAAGCCGAGTTCGTTCATCCGTTCGAAGTCGAAGCGCAGCGCGCCTCGCTCACCGTGGATCTCGAACCGGTTGGCGTTGTGGTAGCCCGTGGCGAGCCTGGTGGCCTCGAACGACGCGATCCCTCCACCGCTGAGACGGGCGAGGAACGCGACGGCGTCGTCGACGGTGCTTGCGCCCTTCGCTCCGGCGGTCGCCGCGCCCGAACCGGCGATCTCGCCACCGGCTCCACCGTCGAGCAGTTCGCGCTCCTCGATGAAGGTGTGCTCGATCGCTCCCTCGACGACGGTGATCTCCTCGCCGGTGACGAACCTGACCGCGTCGATGATGTGTGCATTGAGGTCGCCGTGGGCGCCCGAGCCGGCAACGTCTCCCTGGAAACGCCACAAGAGGGGCGTGTCGGGGCCGCCCCAGCTCTGCAGGTAGCACGCCCGTGCGTGATAGATACGGCCCAGTGCCCCCGACGCGACGAGTCGGTGCGCCAACGCCACCGCCGGTACGCGTCGGTAGTT
This sequence comes from Ilumatobacteraceae bacterium, assembly GCA_037969115.1. Taxonomy (GTDB): domain Bacteria; phylum Actinomycetota; class Acidimicrobiia; order Acidimicrobiales; family Ilumatobacteraceae; genus JBBKWQ01. Next base: position 33,909 of record JBBKWQ010000282.1, on the reverse strand, counting down.
GTACCAGACGAATGTCCGGCCCGGCGCCGTTTCGGCCGCCGAAGCCATCGACGCTGCGTCGGCCAGCGTTCCGGCGAGCGGCTTCTCACAGGCGACATGCTTGCCGGCTTCGAGCGCAGCGATCGCCTGCTCGGCGTGCACATTGTTGGGCGTACCGATGTCGACGAGACCGATGTCGGCATCGGAGACGACCGCTCGCCAATCGGTGGACGCATTCGCCCATCCCCACTGCGCCGCGAAGGCACCGAGCTCGGCTGCGTTTCGACCGGCAACTGTGTGCATCACCGGCGTCGGGTCGGTCTCGAAGTACTTGGCAACGTTGAGCCAGGCGTTCGAATGTGCGCGGCCCATGAACTTCGATCCCAGCAGTGCCACGTTGATCTTTTCGCTCACGTCGTCCTCTCGTTCAGTCGGGAGTCGTCGACGCCAATCAAGCGTCGACGCCCAGGTATTGCTTCTGGAGTGCCGGGTCGTCCCGGAGCTCGGTGGCGGTGGTCTCGTGCTCGATACAGCCCGACACCATGATCAGTTGGCGGTCGGCCATCGAGGTCGCAGCGCGCAGGTTCTGCTCGACGATCAGTACAGCGCTGCCTTGTTCGATCAGGTGATGGACGGCTTTGATGAGGTCATCGACGATCGTCGGAGCGAGTCCCTCGGAGGGTTCGTCCATCAAGTAGAGCTTTGCGTTGAGGAGTAGGGCGCGCCCGACGGCGAGCATCTGTTGCTCACCACCCGACAACTCGGCGCCGCCGTTCTTGCGTCGTTGGGCGAGCCTCGGGAAGAGTTCGTAGACCGCCTCGGGTGTCCAGCGCTTGCCCTTCGTACCCTTTGCGAGCATCGCAAGGTGTTCGTCCACCGTGAGCGACGGGAACAACCGTCGGCCCTGTGGGATGTAGGCGATGCCGTGGCGAGCTACCTTCTCGGGCGGGAGCCCCTCGATCCGCTCGCCGGCGAACGTGATTGAACCCGACGTCGACGTGAGCAGACCCATTATCGTGTTGCACAACGTGGTCTTTCCCATGCCGTTTCGCCCCACGATGGTGACTGCCTCCTGGCCCATCGAGAACGTGAGATCTTCGAGGACCTTCGAAGCGCCGTACCCGGCGCAGAGGTTCTCGACTTTGAGGAGTTCGTCGGCCATCAGCCTGCTTCTCCGAGGTAGATCCTGTGCACCATCGGGTCGTGTCTGATCTCGTCGGGTGTGCCCGCGGCGACGGTCTCACCGTCGGCCATCACGACGACCCGGTCCGAGACCGTGAGCGCGACGTCCATGTCGTGCTCGATCAACAGCAGGGTCGTTTCTCGGGGCAGCGCTTCGAGTAGCTCGATCAACCGTTCGCGTTCGCCGCTCGACAACCCTGACGCTGGTTCGTCGAGCATGATCAAGTCGGGTTCGGTCACGAGCGCTATCCCGATCTCGAGTTGGCGCTGTTGGCCGTGTGACAGGTCATGTACCTTGTGGTCGAGTTGTCGACCGAGCCAGACGCGAGCACCGGCCACGCGGGCCTGATCGCGCATCTCGGTGTCGTGGCCGTTACGCCACAACGCCAGATGCCGGCCGCGTTTGCCCGCCTGAGCGAGGTACAGGTTGTCTTCGACGGTGAGCCCACCGAAGAGTCTGGTCTTCTGATATGTGCGGGCCACGCCGAGCTGCGGCCGCAGCCGAGAGGGCAGCGCCGTACAATCGACACCCTTGATCGTCACCCTGCCCGACGTCGGCGTAATGTCGCCCGCGATCGCGTTGAACAAGGTGGTCTTGCCCGCCCCGTTGGGGCCGAGTACGGCGAGGCGTTCGCCCTGGGCGACGTCGAGATCGACGCCGCCCAGGGCCAACAGACCACCGAACGCCACCGACACGGACTCGAGCCGAAGAAGGGGTACCTCGGCCTTTGTCGTCGTGGCGGTGTTCGGGGTCATCAGGGGATCCTCAGTACCTGGTCAGTCGATCCGGTTCAGCCCTGCGGCACGCCGTCGACGACCGGGATCTCGTTGCCCTGCCACGGGAGCTCCTTCTGCTCACAGGGCGTGTTGTCGCGCTCTGGCGGCGGCGTCTCACTAGAGAACGTGCCACCAAAGGTCTGATCGACGGCCGGGACGATGTACTTCGTCTCCTGCACGACCTCACCGTTGTCGTCGAGCACCAGCTGGGCGACGAACGTGTCGACGATGCCCTGACGGTTTTCGTCGAGCGTCACCGTGCCGTACGGCACGTCGAGCTCGATGCTGGAGAGCGCGGCGCGGAGCGCAGCATGGTTGTCACTGAGGTCGCCACCGACGGCCTCGAGGGCCTGGGTGAACGCTGTGCCAGCTGCGTAGTAGCCGTAGGCGAAGCCGAACCCCAGCGCCTGCGAAGCCGGTGCTGGCTCGTTGCCGCTGGTGCCGCCGGCAAGCGACTCCCACGTGGCATCGGCGCTGGCGAGGTAGGCGTCGATCGCAGGCGTCGAGATGTCACCGGGCAGCGAGGCGAAACCTCCGATATAGGCCCCGGCGATGTCGGTGCCGAGTGCCTCTGCGAGAGCAGGGCTGAAGAACAGGTTGCCTGCGTGCTGCTCACCGGTGAGGTCGCCCTTCGCGTTGAGGAACGCTTCGAGCGCGGCGTTGGTACCGGTGCCACCGACCACCCAGAAGTAGCCGTCGACCTCGTCGGGATCCGGCAACTGCTGGACGAACGATGAGTAGTCGGTCGTGCCGAGCGGCGGGAACACCTGTGTGATCACGTCGCCTCCAGCTGCGCAGAAGTCTGCGACGAAGCCTGCTGCCGAGGTCCATCCGAAGCCGTAGTCATCGGCGATGACGGCGGCGGTTTCCCATCCGGCGTCGTTCTTCAAGATGTCACCGATGCCAGCATTCCATTGAGCGCCGTCACCGTTGAACCGGAAGAAGTTCGGGGCTTGCACGTGCAGGGTCGCATCCTGCGCGCCCGCGATGCCGTTGATGAACGTCACCTCGGGGTGGGCGAGCGCGTAGTTCGCGATCGCGATTCCCTCGTCACCGGACAACGGTCCGATCACCACGTTCGCGCCGTTCTGTTCGACCAGCGTGCGGACTTCCTGGATCGCCCGGTCGGGGGTGTCGTCGCCGCAACCGATGCCGACGAGTTCGATCGACGTACCGGCAACCTCGGCGCCGGAGAATCCGTCCAGCGCCGTCGTCGTCGAGTTCGACGTGGCGCCTGCGCCTTCGACCATGGCCAGTGTCGCGCCCGCTACGACATCTTCGTGGAAGCCGCCGAACGCGCCCTCGCACTCACCCATGATGCCGAGTCGTACACCCTCACCCGAACCTTCGCCGCCGGTCTCGTCGGGTGCGGCCGTCTCGTCGGGCGCGGCGGTCTCTTCAGGCGCGTCGCCCCCACTCGTTGCCACGGTCTCGTCGCTGCCACCGCTTTCGTCATCGTCGCTACCACACGCTGATGCGATCAGCGCAAAGGCGAAGAGGGCACCGAATGCCCGTTTGGTCGTTGTGGATCTCATGACTTATCCCCCCGTTTGTTGGTGTTGGTTGGTGTTTCTGTGGAGATCATCCGATGTTGCGATCTGTGTCGTGCGGTCAGGTGAAAATGGTGGCCGGCGTCGGTTCGTGCTCGGCCCCGGCCGTGCCACTCTCGGGTTGGCGACCGCCGAAGCGATTGCGGAGGCGAGCGATCATGCCGGCGATGCCGTCGGGCGAGGTGAGCATGATCACGAGCAGCAGCAAGCCGATGACCGTGTTGAATCGTTCCTCGGCCAGGATTCGTTCGTGGATCACGCCACCGAGGTCGCCGAGCAACGGGATGTCACGCAGGTAGATATTGGCGCCGACGAACACGAACGCTCCGAGCCAGGCCCCTTCCAGGTGCAGGATCCCACCGATGACGGCGATGATGAACAGGTCGAGCGTCGGGCTGATACCGATCGAGGTCGGGTCGATCTGGCCGTTCCACCAGATGTTCAAGATGCCGGCGGCACCGGCGACGAAACCGGCGAGCGTGAAGGCGAGCGTGCGATGCATCTGCACGTTGAAACCGAGCGAAGCCATGCGCACCGGGTCGTCGCGCACGCCTTGGAGCGCCATTCCGAACGGTGTACGGGCGATCGCCCGGAACCCGATGTACGCCAGCGCCGACAAGATCACGGCGGCGTAGTACAGACGCTTCGGGTGTCCGAGAAACAACCCTGGTGCGTCGATGCCCGTCATGCCACCGAAGCCGGAGAACGTCGTGACCTGGCCGAAGAAGTAGAAGCCGATCACGGCGTAGGTGAGCGTGAGCATCAGGAAATAGATGCCGGTCGAACGCGCCGACAACGCTCCGAGCACGAGCGCAATCATCGTTGCCGTCGCCAGAGCAATCGGAACGGCGACCCACGGTTCCCAGCCGAGCTTGAGCCCTCGACCGCTCTCCGCGACGACGTTGCCCACGACGAAGCCGGCGATGCCGAAGATCAGCCATTGTGCGAGCGAGTCCATGCCGCCGTATGCGGACAGGAAGACAATCGTCGACGCAGCGAGACCGAGCATCAGTGTTCGGGTCATGACGAAGTCGATGAAGAAGTCCGTCCCGAACAGGGGCAGCAGCACCAAGAACGCGAAGGCGACGAAAACCGCCCACGAGCGCACACCGAGCTTGATCACTCCGACCTCCCGAACAGCCCGTTGGGGCGCACGGCGAGAACGACAGCGAGGATCACGAACGTGAAGATGATCGAGTAGAAGGTGTAGCCGGCAGGCAGGTATGCCGGTGAGAACGCTGTGACCATGCCGTACAACAACGATCCAGCGGCGGCGCCCTTGATCGAGCCGAGGCCGCCGATGATCACGACGACCAACGAGTTGAGCAGCCATTGGCCGTCGGTGCCGAGCGCGACGCCCGAGAACGATGCTCCCATTGCGCCGCCCATCCCGGCGAGGAACGACCCCACGAAGAACGTGATCCCGAATACGACCGAGACGTTGATACCGAGCGCCCGCACCATCTCTTGGTCGTCGACGCCGGCGCGGATCACCATGCCCATGCGAGTTCGGTTGAGCCAGAGCCACAGTGCGATGCCGACCACGAGCGAGATCGCCAGCATGAATAAGCGACTCGAGGCGTAGCGCTGCCCGAAGATCTCGAAGAAGTTCACGACATCGCCAGGCCACACCATCGTCTTGGCCAACCCGCCGTACTGGAAGAGCATCTGGTCAGCGAGAATGACCGTGACGGCAATGGTGATGATGGCTTGACGGAGATCTTGGCCCTGGTTCCAGCGCAAGAAGAGTTGCTGCATGATCACGCCGAGCGTCGCGGCGACCAATGATCCGATCAGCAGCGGGCCGAACCAGTCGAGCAAAGACACGTCGTCGTTCGCGATGTTGCGGGTCTTACCGACCATTTTCTGCTGCACGTCGATGGCGATGTAGGCGGCGAGCAGGAAGAACGCTCCGTGCGCCATGTTCACAGTGCGCATGAGGCCGAAGATCAGCGTGAAGCCGCTCGCTACGACGAACAGCAGTCCGGCGAAGGTGAGCCCGTCGAGCAGCGTCACGATGAACTCGCCCGGTTCGGCGATCGCCGAACCAGCCGATGTGTGCGCTGTCCACGACCGATCGGCCAGGAAGAAGGCCCATGCCAGCGCGAAGGCGACCAGCACGATCGCGATGACGATGGGAACACGCCGCAGCAGGACGGTCTGACGTGGCGTCAGATCGAGAAGACCAAGCTTGACCTTGGCTGCGTCGTGCGGTGTGATGTCTGTCACGTCCCCAGTACCCCCAGATGCAAGGTAACGACGAACACGACATCGGCGACAGAGGCACCGGGCTCAAATTGACCCGCACCTTCGAGGGGGGCCGAAAGAACTAGTGCCGCGACAACAGGACGGCCGCGGCCTCGGTGCGCGTCCGCACGTCGAGCTTCATCAAGATGCTGCTGACGTGGTTCTTCACGGTGAACACGCTGATGACGAGCGTCTCCGCGATCTCGGCGTTGGTCTTCCCCGACGCTACGAGCTCGGCGATATCGAGTTCGCGCGACGTCAGCGAAGAAAAGTGAGTCGGCGACCGCCCACTGATCAACGCCAGGGTGACCTCCGGCGAGAACGTCGCAGTTCCCTCGGCCGCGCTACGAACCGCCCTCGCCAACGACTCCGCATCGACTGACTTGACCAAGTAACCTGTTGCCCCCGCGTCGATGGCGTCGCGTACCTGGGCGTCATCCGAGAAGCTGGAGAGCGCAACGATGCCGAGCGTCGGATGGGTGGATCGTAGACGTCGGATCGACTCGACGCCGCCCATCCCAGGCATCACGAGATCCATCACCACGACGTCAGGATTCAACTCGGTGACCGCATCGATCGCGGTCTCGCCGCTGCGCGCTTCTCCGACGACATTGAGATCGGGAAAGCTTGCGATCACAGCGCTGACACCTTCTCGTAGCAAGTCGTGATCGTCGACGACGAGCACTCGCAATATGACGGGCGACGCGCTCATGGCGTCACCGTAACCGTCACGGATGTGCCCCTCGCCGAGTGTCCGTCGATCTCCAGTTCGGCGCCGATGGCCTGCGCGCGCTCACGCATGATCTGAAGCCCGAGGTGCCCGCTCGGAACGCTTTCCTCGTCGAAGCCATCGCCATTGTCGGCGATTCTCAGAACGACCGGCGGGCCAGCAGTGAGACGGACCTCGACCGCCGATGCATTCGAATGCTGGGCCATGTTGCCCAGAGCCTGCTGGGCGATCCGGTACATCGCTACGTTGATCGCCGGCTCGAGCTCGACCCGCTGGAGCTCCACCGTGAGGTCGAGCGTTCGCCGCCCCTCGAGCGCATTGAGCAGATGCTCGATCAGCTCGCGGAGCTCGACACCGGCAAGCTCCGCCGGACGCAGCTCGAGCAACAACTCACGCATCTCCGACAACGCACCCCGCGTCAGTTGCCGCAGACGATCGATGCGGCGATGCAGGTCCGAATCGTCCGGCACGTCCTTCAACAGTGATTCGGCGCTGAGTGCCGCTGTCCAGAGCGACTGGTTGACGGCGTCGTGGAGGTCGCGCGCAAGTCGCTGACGCTCTTCTGCCGCGGCCAGCTCAGACACTCGCTGCGCGAGTCGAGCATTCGACAGCACGGCACCTGCCTGGTCTGCGACCGCACCGAGTCGTTCAGCGTGGTCGGCAGTGAAGAAGCCCCGAGTGGCGCTCTCGACGATCAGGTACCCGACGAGTTGATCGGCCACGCGCATGCGCGCTCCGAGTACACAACCAGCAGGCCCGAGCGATCGCTCCGGGTTGTCCACGATCACCGGTCCCGGCTCGTCGGACAACCGTTCGATCACGGTGAGCGTGGCGAGCGCCGACCCGTCGACGTCACCACCTGCGTCGTGTTCGACAAGATAGCCGAAGCCGGCCAGGTGGCGTCGCAACTCGAGCGTGCCGTCGCCAGAGCTGAGCACCATCGCCGCCAGATCGTTCGACACGAGGCGTTCGACCCCGCCGAGCGCCTCTTCGATGACCGACTCGAGATCGAACGTCTGCGACATGGCCGCAGCAGTGTCCCGGAGCGCTTCGGCGTAGGTCCGCTGCTGGCGTTCCTCGGCCTGCGACCGGATGCGATCGTCAACCTCCCGGCGGAGCGCCCCGTTGGCGCGTTCGAGCTCGGCGGTCCGGTGTTGCACCCGGGCATCGAGGTCATCCAGGGTTCGTTGGAGTTCCTCCTGTGCGAGGTGCACGTCCGTGACGTCCTTGAACGTGCCGAGCAGTCCGATGATCTCACCGCTGAGATCGCGGAGCGGCACCTTGTTGGTCTCGATCCACGTGATCTTTCCGTCGGCGCGTCGAAGGCGTTCGAGGATGCCGAACTGCGGTTCGCCACTTTCGATCACCGCGCGGTCCCAGTCGATGAACCAGTCGGAGCTGAACTCTTCATCGTCGGCCCACGGCATGTCTCGGTCGCTCTTGCCGAGCAGCAACGCCGGTTCGAAACCGGCGAACTCGGAAAAGGCATGGTTGCAGCCGAGGTACTGCGAGTCGAGGTCTTTCCAGAACACTGCGTTGGTCATCGAGTCCATCAGGATCTTCAGCATCTGCTCGCTGGCCGCGAGCGCTGCCTTTCCTGACAGTTCACCCTGCAGGAGGGCCGCGTACATGTCCCGGACCTCATTCGACCGGCTTGACGCTCCCGGGGACGATTTCGCCGGATTCATGAACGCGCCCGGTGCGAAGATGCGGTCATCGGACCGACAACTGGTGCGGCGGCTCGGGCTCGCTCAACGTGCTGCAACCACATAGTCGAGCTCGATGAAGTCGACGACGGCGGACGACCACACGTCGTCCACGAACGCCACGTGGACCGGATGGCTGTTGTACGAGTCGTACTCCTCGGCGGACTCGAAATGCATCGACAGCGCATCGGTGAAGTCGTTCTTTCGGCCGACCTGCCGGAGCACCTTGAAACGCTGCACGCCGGGAAGCTCACCGAGGTCGTCGACGCGTGCCCAGAACGCGTCGGTATCCGCGTCGTCGTGGAGTCGGAAAGCGACGGTGTGTTGGATCATGGCTGTCTCCTTCGTCCGATTGCAGAGCCGGCGCACGGCGGCCATCGCGGCTGACACCGATTTGAAGTGTCACCGTTGCGCGTGACGGGGTCAAGCCGGCAGTTCTCGTCAACCCGGTTTGGTCCCCGGTGCGGCCGCACGTATGTCGGGTGCGCCGCCTTCCTCGCTGCGCCCACCGTGCCAGCCCAACTCCGCGCGAAATCCAGCCCCGCGCAGCCCCGGCGGAGTGGGAAAGTGGTGCATGGGATCCGACGACGCGATGCAGGCGTACTACGAGCGGGGCGAGGAGCGCGACCGGCTCGACAGTGCCATCGGCCGCGTGGAGTTCGCTCGCACTACGGAGATCGTCGCCCGTCACCTCCCCACTGCACCGGTCGTGATCGCCGACATCGGCGGCGGACCGGGGAGGTACGCGGAGTGGCTTGCCGGTCTCGGACATCGGGTGCACCACCGCGACGTCGTGCCACTCCACGTGGCACAGGCACGGACCGCATTCGAGGGCCTGGACATCGACACCGCACTCGGGGATGCGACCGATGTGGACCTGTCAGACCGTTCCGTCGACGCCGTCCTCCTCCTGGGCCCTCTCTATCACCTGCCGAGTCGCGCCGATCGTCTCCGTGCACTCGCCGAGGCCCGCAGGGTCGTTCGCCCGGGTGGGCTCGTCTTCGTCGCCGCCATCTCACGGTGGTCCGCGCGCCTTCACGCCGTGCTCGCCGAGCGCCTCTACCTCGTCGAGGACGGGATCACGAACCGGCTCGCCGAGCTCGAACGAACTGGTTCCATGCCGCCGTTGTTCGCGGGCTCGTTCACCGGTTTCTCGCACCGACCCGACCAGTTCCGCCGAGAGCTCCGCGACGCCGGCCTGGTACTCGTCGATCTCGTCAATGTCGAAGGCCCCGCCGCGCTCCTGGTCGACCTCGAGGACCGGCTCGCCGACCCGACCGATCGGGCGATCGTGCTCGACACCGCCCGCGCCGTCGAGCGCGTCCCCGAGCTGATCGGCGTGGGGCCACATCTCCTCGCCGTCACGTCACGGCCCACGCGCGAGCCCGATACATGACGAACCCGATCAGCAGCCGGGGCGGCGCCCGCTCGCGTGCTGGCGGTCGGCACCTGCGTCCACGACCTCATCATCGACATCGGCGGCCAGTCGATCATCGTGGTCCGCGACGACTCAGGCGACCACGAAGCCCGACCCGCAGGTCGCTCTCACTGGGTGCAGAACTCCGGACCACGTTCCGGGTTGATCGTCGAGTCAGCCGGCCATCGTGAGGCCGCCGGACACACTCAACACCTGGCCCGTCACGAACGAAGCCTCATCGCTCGCGAAGAACAGGATCGCCCCGACCAGATCGTCGGGCTGGCCGAGCCGCCCCATCGGAATCGACCTCCTGAACGCCTCGCGCAGCTTCTCGGGATTTGCTGCTGCATCCGTCACCGTCGCCAGGAGCGCCGTGTCGGTCGGGCCGGGACAGACCACGTTGAATGTGAGGCCATGGCGCGAGTGCTCGCGCGCGAGCGTCTTGGAGAATGCGACGAGGCCCGCCTTGCACGCCGCGTAGACGGCCTCACCGGAGGATCCGACCCGAGCTGCGTCGGAGGCAACGGTGACGACGCGGCCGACCGCGCGCTCGACCATGCCGGGGAGGACAGCGTGATGCATGTGGAGCGCACCCACGAGATTGATGTCGATCAGGCGCGACCAGTCTTCGGGTTCGGTCTGCAGGAACGGAACGAAAAGATCCCAACCGGCGTTGTTGACCAGCACATCGATCGGGCCGAGCTCCGTGGTCACCTGTTCGACCGCGCCGTCGACGGAGGCGCGCTCGCTGATGTCGCACTCGACCGAGACAGCGCGGCCGCCTTCGTCGGTGATCGTGGTGGCCGTTGCCACGGCGGCGTCGCCCGCGCGATCGAGCACTGCGACCGAGGCGCCTTCCGCAGCGAAGCCTGCACAGACGGCGCTGCCGATTCCCCCACCGCCACCCGTCACCACGACGGTCCGACCCTCGAATCGACCCATGCCACACATCCCCTTCGTACCTGAGCCCATCGCCAGTGACGGCGCTCGACACACAACGTATGTCCGCTCTGAGCGAATCCGCTTGTCGGCCACGTCACGATGATCGACGGGCACGGCGGGCGCGACGGGAGCACGACGGGAGCGCGACGCTCAGAGGTCGATGCGCATCACACGTCTTGTTTGGTCGGCACACTGACTTGGGTGAACCCGGCATGGTCGGCTCATCGCTGTCGAAGGACGCGATGTCGTGTAGTCGCCACCTCAGGCGGCGCGGCGGCAGGGCGGGCCGGTGTTTCGAATCGTGCCATCAGGGAAGCGCAGCGTGAGTTCCCGGTTGGAACCGAGCTCGATCACCCACCCGTCGTGATGCACCTTGGTGTGGTGTCTGCTGCACAACGGGATCAGATTGTGAAGATCGGTACGGCCGAGGTGACGCCACCAGACGATGTGGTGCAACTTGAACCGATCGAACTTGACGGAACACCCCGGAACGGCGCACCCGTGGTAGAGCGCCCGAAGCGCCCGCCGCTGAGCTCGATTGGCGAGACGAGTGGTGCGGCCGAGGTTCAACTCGCCGGGAGCGTGCAGCACGACACCGTTGCGAACCACCACGCCATGCACCTCGGCATCGTCGGACATCTCTGCGAGTATTCGCGCCGGAATCTCGACCGGGATCGGCCAGTCGGCCAACGGGCCCGGCTGACCTTTTGCGTCGGCGTCGATCACCACGACGAACTCAGGTCGTGACGACCGCCCAATATTGTCACCCGTTCCTCGCTGCTGGATCAGACGGGCCAGCGCGTGCGCCGCGAGGAACTTCTGCTTCTCGACCGGGTCGTTCGGACAACCGTCGGGAACCGCTTCGGCGAAGAGCGCCTCGATCGTCGCATCGATCCGAGCAGCCAGCTTGACTCCGCTGATCGGGTCGAATCGGCCGCGCAGGTTCCACATGCTTTCAGCGTCGGTCCACATGTTGAGCCGCGTGCTGCGACGCTGTCGCTCCAGCCGGTCGACACCGTCGTCGGCCTGAATGTCGCGAAGCTCCGACCGAATCCGTTTGGCGAACTCGTCGACGGTGGCCGCTGCCGCAACATCGACCAGCGCGTTGACACGATCGAGGAGTTCGTCGCGTTGTTCATCGTTCAACTGCTTGGATCCACGAGTGACCGCATCGATGTGGGCTGCCGTGACCGCCCCCTCGGCCGGCGCATCGGCCAGCTGCGGTGTCGCAGTCAACGTGGCGGCTCGTTCCTTCGTCTTCGACGCCGCACCGAGCGAGCACTTCGGCGACGCCGCAATGGTTGCCTCCGGGAAACTGACCTTCGCGTCCAGCCGGGCGACGAGCGTGGCGTGCTTCGCATCGGCCCAGGACGTGACTTGACGGACCGCCACCAGTGCCGACTCGATCGCGGCGACATCGACCGCATCGTCGGCGCACACCTCGGCGATGCGCTGCATCCGCTGAGCCACGACCGCTACATCCATACGAACAAGTGTACGACAAGGGTGTGACAGTGAAGATGCGATCACCAGCCGCGATCCCGCACGTCGTGGGTCGTGGGTCGTGGATGATTGCCCCTGAAGGGGTCCGCCCTCAGCCGGTGCGGCCACGTCGACATCGCACGAGCGAAAGCGAAAACGTTTGCAGCGGAAACGGGACCTCGTGCGTGTGTGTCGGTGATGAGCACCATGTATCTTTCCCCAGCCGCCACGAGAACGGCGACTATGCCGGAACCTGCCTTCGTTGCACCGCTCGAATCGACGTTCGAGGACCTCTATCGGCGCGAGTACCCAGGACTCGTCGCTGTCGCGACGGCGCTCTCCGGCTACGACGGCGAAGACCTCGTTCACGACGCAATGGTCAAGGCACTGATGAACTGGAATCGCGTCGGGCAGCTCGAACGGCCCGGCGGTTGGTGCCATCGTGTGCTCGTCAACCTCTGTCGCAGTCGGTGGCGCAGGAGGCGAACCGAAGCTCGATTCCTCTCATTGCAGAGTCGCGAGCACGCCACGACCCCCGAACCGTCCGCGGACGTGATCGCATTCTGGTCGGCCGTCCGCAACCTCCCCGAACGTCCACGCCTCGCCGTCACCCTGTACTACGCCGGCGACAACACGACGGCCGAGGTGGCCACCATCCTCGACGTGCCAGAGGGCACCGTCCGAAGCGATCTGACCAGGGCGCGCGCTGCGCTCGCCCGAGAACTGGAGGTATGAAGATGTCCAACGAACACGACAAGCCGACCAACCGAGACGACAATCGAGACGACAATCGAGACGAGAACCGAGACGACAGAGTCGACGAGATCGCAAGGGGCGCGGGAGCTGCGCTCCGGCGACCGGCTCCCGTAGACGGGATGGACCGTGTCCGAGCGGGCCGACGCCGGCAACGAACGACGCAAGCACTGACGGGCGCCTCGGCAGCGGTGCTCATTGCGGTCGGCGTGTTCGTGGTCGTCGATCGCGGTGCCGACAATGCCGGCGTGCTGGTACCGGCGGAGACGTCGACCGTCGCCACCACGCCCGACGCCACCACGCCGCCGACGAGCGAACCGGGTACCGAATCGACCGTCGACGACTCGACCCCGACGTCCACCACGACCACGACCACGACCACGACCACGACCACGACCGAGCCGGCGACGACGGTGCCCGCTCTGTTCTCGTCAGGATGGCAACCTGCGACCGAGCCGCTACCCGCCCTTGCCGGCATCGCATGCTGTGGCTCCAACCTCGAGGGTGAGCCGTCGCCGTCGATTCCGGCCGATCCTGCTGCTCCGCTTCCGGCCGGCACATACGACGTGAGCGTGGTCTCGGGTCGCTTCACCGACGACGTGATCACCATCGCAATACGTCCGTACGTGCGGTGCAGCGAGCTCACCGGCATCGGCACCTGCGAAGGAACGGAGCCCTACCCGGACAACGTCGTGGGCGTGCCCGACGAGGCGGCTCGCACCATCGATCTGGTGCTCGACGACTCCATCGGATTCGACCTGTTCGGCTTCGCATGCGTGGGCGGCGACCAACAGGAGCTCCTGATCGATCGGCGGCTCGGCACCGGAACCGATTTCAAGGCACTCGCGACGGAGGTCGACGCCGCGTACCGGACAGCGATCGAGCCACCGCTGCGCGCCGGCGTCGATCCCGAGCAGATCGTCACCGACCTCGGAGCGAACCCGACGGCGGGATTTTCCGACCCGGGTTGCGACGTCTGGACGAACATCGTGTGGACGCCGTCGAGCGGACCCGCGATCCTGCTGCAGTTCATTTCATCGCTGGATGATTCCTCGGTATCACAACCGTTGGTGTCGGCGGCGGCAAGCTGGATCCGACCGACCGCCCTGGGCGTCGACGACGCAGGCCGATTCACGCTGTACTTCTACGCCGGATTCCTCAGCTGACGACCGACCGGAACTCCGGCTGCGGCGGGAACTCGAACCGGGCGTCGGGCACACCGGCTCGGAGCGGCTCGCTCCACCTGCCGGCCAGGCCGAGCAGGTATGCGTAGATGCGGTCGTTGCGTCGTCGACCCTGCGGTTGGCGGCGATCGTCGATGAATTCCTTGAACCGCTCGACGTAGGCGACCAGCGTGCTCGCCACCATCTCGAAGGCCATGTCTTCATCCGTGACTCCCGCTGCCACCGTCAGGGCCAGATTCTCCCAATGCGCCAGCAGCGAGATCAGGCTGGTCTTCACACTCTCGTCATCAGCGAACGCCTTCTTCAGCTCATCGAGCGGAACGGCCGTGCCCTGGTACTTCTCGGGCAGGAAGACGCAGTCGATCTTGTCTCGCAATTCGCGCAGATGCGGTGCACGAGCGATCGAGTACTCGAGTGCTCGGCCACGGCGAAGCCGCAGGGTCTCGGCGCCCTGCTGACGCCGCAACAGCGTCAACTGCCAGAAGGCGACACCCGTCGCGAACAACAGCGCCGCAAAGTTGGCAATTGCCATCGACATCCCTGAACACCCCATTCGAACCGACGCTGCGGGCAACGACGCCTCTGTGGCATCGAAGGTTCACCCGACTTGCACCGTAGTGCAGCACGCCGAAGGACGGCGGATGACGAGTCATCCCGCCTTCCCCTAGAGTCGGCGCGACGCGAAGGGGGCCACGATGCCGAAAACGATCAGGACGGGCGACCGAGGTGCGGTTGTCGAGAAGTGGCAGACGATCCTGACCAGCCAGGGATTCGACCCGAATGGCATCGACGGGTGGTTCGGGCCCGGCACCGCGAGAGCCACGCGCGAGTTCCAACGCGCCCACGACTTGCTGCCCGATGCGATCGTCGGGCCCAAGACATGGTCAGCAGCCGACGCAGCAACGGAGAAGCCGCAGACGTTGAGGCGCGGGAGCAGGGGTGCCGATGTCGAGACGTGGCAACGACTGCTCATCAGCAAGGGATTCGACCCCAACGGCATCGACGGGTGGTTCGGGCCCGGCACCGAGCGCGCAACGAAGCAGTTCCAGAAGGCGAACGGACTGAAGGTCGACGGAGTCGTCTCGTCGGCGACCTGGAGCGCGGCGCTCCGCAAAGGCATCGTCGCCGTTCCGAAGCCCAAACCACCGAAGAAGGGCACAGGATTCCTCAAGGACCGGGTCGACATCGCGAACGTCGAGTTGAAACCGGCAAGCAGAGCGGCGGGTCGAAACGTGGGCGTGATCCGCGCATGGAACCGTTTCGGTGGCGTGCTCACGGTCCTCTCCCGCGAACTGGGCATCGATGAAGACGCCGCCGCCGCAGTGCTCGCGATCGAATCCGGCGGCACGGGAATCACGTCGTCCGGCCCCGTGATCCGATTCGAGAATCACATCTTCTTCGACCGCTTCGGTGCCGCCCAGCCAGACGTCTTCGCCAACCACTTCACATACGACACGTCGAAGCGCTGGCAGGGTCACCAGTGGCGCAGAGCGACCAGCGACCCGTGGCAGTTGTGCCACAAGGCCGGACAACCCGGTGAATGGGAGGTTCACCGATTTGCGGCAAGCCTCGACGAGAGCGCTGCCATCATGTCGACGAGCATCGGGCTCGCGCAGATCATGGGATTCAACTACCGCCGGATCGGTTTCAAGTCGCCGAGAGCCATGCTCGACTCATTCTCCGCGGGCGTCGGCCCTCAGATCATCGGGTTCTTCGACTTCGTCGCCACGAGTCCCGGAAACAAGCTGATCACGGCGATCCAGGACAAGGACTGGTACGCGTTCGCAACCGGCTACAACGGACGCGGAAGATTTCAGGAGTACGGCGACAAGATGAGCGCCGCCTACGACCAACTCCGAGCTGCAAAGTGACGAGCATCAGCCGTCGGGTGGGACGGTCGTGACCGGCGAGCAACGGGTGCGCCTCACACGACGCGGGTTCCTGGCAGGCACGATCGCAGCTGCACTCGCCGCGTGCACCGACGGCGGCCAGGACGCGTCGACGTCGTCCCCCAACACCACTGGCGCGTCCGGAACGGCGACGACACCGGCTCCGGAGTCGACGCCCGGGACGACTGTTGTGCCAACGACGACCACGACCGCGTCGACGACGAGCGTCCCCACTACACCGGTCACGTCTGATCCGTTCACGCTCGGGGTGTCGTCCGGTGATCCCGTGGCGGATGCCGTCGTGCTCTGGACCCGGCTCTTTCCGACTGATCCCCTCCCCGATGTCGACATCGAGGTCGAATGGGAGGTGGCGACAGACCAGAGTTTCGACGACCTCGTCGCGTTCGGGTCGGTGACCGCGCCCGCTGCACTCGGCCATTCCGTGCACGTCGACGCAACCGGACTCGATCCGAACACCGAATACCACTACCGATTCCGCGTCGGCGGTTTCGAGACCGTCCCCGCGCGCACCCACACATTGGCAGCACCGGGGACCACGCCCGACCGATTCCGGTTTGCGTTCTCGTCGTGTCAGAACTGGGAGCAGGGCTACTACGCCGCCTACCGAGATCTCGTCGAGCAGGGCGACATCGACGCGTTCGTGTTCCTCGGCGACTACATCTACGAGTACGCGTCCGGAGGCTACGCAGACCCGCGAGGGCGTACGACCGATCAGGACTTCGAATGCGAATCCGTCGAGCAGTACCGGGAGCGCTACGCCCTCTACCGGTCCGATCCGCTCCTGCAGGCGGCACACTCGCTCGTGCCCTGGATCATCACGTGGGACGACCACGAGGTCGACAATGACTACGCCGCAACGAGCAGCGAGAACGGTGACGACGTCGAGAAGTTCCTCGCTCGCCGCGCGGCCGCCTACCAGGTCTGGTACGAACACATGCCGGTTCGACTCGAGCCGCCGAACGGACCCGACTACGACATCTACCGCTCGTTCGCTCATGGCGACCTGCTGCGCTTCCACGTGCTCGACACGCGGCAGTACCGATCCGACCAGCAGAGCAACGAGCCGTTCATCGAAGCCCTCGGCGATGTCGTCCAGGTACGCGACGAGACCCTTGCCGACTCGGCCGCCCAGACGATGCTCGGTGAGGCCCAGCGGCAGTGGTTGATCGACGGCGTCGCATCGTCGACGGCAATCTGGGACGTCATCGCGCAACAAGTGTTGATGTTCGGCGGCAATGCGGTCGTCGGCGCCGAACCCCCGATCGTGGTGGTCGACACCTGGGACGGCTACGCCGGCGAGCGGCAGCTCGTACTCGATTCCATCGGGGCGGCGGCAGACAACCTGGTGGTGCTCACCGGCGACTTCCACTCGGCCGCCGTGGCCGACCTGCGGGCCGACCCGTTCGACTCGACGTTGCCGGTGCTCGGTACCGAGTTCATGGCCTCGAGCATCTCGTCGTCGTTCTTCGACGACGAGGCCACGGTCGAAGCGCTCGTGTCTGACGCGCTCATCGCGAACCCGCAGATCAAGTGGTTCGACAGCCGACGCGGCTACACGGTGTGCGAGGTCACGCCCGATCGATGGTTGGCCACGTACCGAGCGGTCGCCGACCAATTCGACGAGGCTTCACCGGTCGAGACCGTCAGCTCGTGGGAGGTCGCGGCCGGCAGTCCCGGTGCCGTCGAACGTGCGTGACGACTCCGAGAGCACCGCCGGCGTGTCAGGTAGCGATCTCGACGGCGGCCACGACGACGATCGCCGTGACGAGTGGCAGCGCGAGCAGCGCCCGGAACACCCAGCCACCCTCGTACAACCAGGCTGCGACGACGCGGGGTTCCGCATTCTGACGGTACCGGGGCGACAGGTCGGCGAGGTCATGGCGAACCTCCGCCATGAATTCGCGCTGTCGTGCGAGGTTCCAGAGATGTGATCCCGTCAACGCCGCGCTGAAGATGAGGGCGAACGCGACGAGCAGCACCGGCCGGTACGAGTACGCCTCGTCGAGCTCATTGGTCGCGTGCGTCATGGCCGCCGCGGCGCCGATGCCGAGCGCGATCACGAGCGACAAGATCAGTGCGGCCCAGCGTTCGGCATCCGACACCGAACCGATGTACCGGATGCGGTCGGCGAGATGATGGCGAGGGGCGATCGGCTCGGACGTGCCGGGCGCGTTCAGCAACAACGGCCACGGCAGCACCAGCACAAGGCCCAGACCGAACACGATCCAGTTGCGGGTGGGGTTGGTGACGGCATTCGACGGCGACGAGAATTGCCCGCTCTCGAAGCTCGCAATGGCCAGGACCGTGGCAGCGACAGCGATGAGTGTCGTCACCGCCAGCTGCGACCAGTTCACCGTTCCCGTTCGGGTGAGCCGTCGCACGAGCATCGTGCCGACGACCGCCGACGATCCCAGGACGACCCCGACGGCGGTGAGCGAGATCTTGAACCACATCGCCGCGCCCGGCTCACTGGTGAACTCACATGACGACGTTCCGCCGGGACAGATCTTGTACCACGATGCGAGCCAGCCGAGGACGCCGCCGACAATTGCCGTGCACACCGACAAGACGGCGAGACGCCACGGGTGTTCGAGCCTCGGCACCTCGATCGGCTGCTCGAGTCCGGCTCGGCGCGCACGCTCGTGGTCGATCTCGGTGAGATGCGACTCGACGTGGTCGACCACCACGTCGAGATCGCGCCCGTCGGCGAACGGGATGGCGTGCAACCTCGCGAGATCGGCGATGGACGGATGCATCTGGGAGGCGAGCGGGTGCTCGGCGCCATCCATCAGGATCGGCATCACCCGCGTCCCCTGCTGGAACGCGATCGCGATCTCTCGGACCACCCAATCGTCCCCGTCGGTGATCCTCGGTGACTCCCCGTTTCGAGCGCCGAGCCATTCGGGCCCGATCACGGCCAGTACGAGGTCGGCGCCGGCGATCTCGTCCTCCAACGCGTTCGGGAAGTCATCGCCGGCCCGTAACGCGGCGTCATGGAACGCTGTCTGCACACCGTTGACCGAGTCGAGCGAACAGAGCCGTTCCGCCAACCATCCCACGCCGTACAAGCCGTCGGCGCGTCGGTAACTCACGAACACCCTGGCCATGTCAACCTCGGGCAATCGGAAGGGGGCGTGCCCGACTGTGGTCCATCGCCGGACGCTACCGCAACGACTTCCGCGGTGATCCGTACTGTGCGACGTGACTACCATCGCCAAAACCCATCAAGGAGACCTCGAATGTCAGACCAGCAAGTTGCACTCGTCGTCGCCGGGGGCTCCGGAATCGGAGCCGACTCGGCCCGCAAGCTCGCCGAAGACGGGTACCGCGTGGGTGTGATGTCGTCGTCCGGCAAGGGCGAGGCGCTCGGCAGACAACTCGACGGAATCGGCTTCACCGGCTCGAACCTGGAGGTCGCCGACCTCAGCGCGTTCGTGGCCGCGGCAATGGACGAGTGGGGCCGAATCGACGCCGTCGTCAACTGCACCGGACACGGCCCGAAGGGCGACGTGCTCGACATCAGCGATGCCGAATGGCACTTGGGCATGGACTACTACCTGCTCAACGTCATCCGCATGACGCGCCTCGTCACGCCGATCATGCGTGAGCAGGGCGGTGGATCGATCGTGAACATCTCGACGTTCGCCGCGTTCGAACCCGACCCCGACTTCCCGACATCGGCCGTCTTCCGAGCCGGCATGGCCGACTTCGCCAAGTTGTTCAGCGACAAGTACGCGGTCGACCGGGTCAGGATGAACAATGTGCTGCCGGGCTTCATCGACAGCCTGCCCGAGAAGCCGGACCGGCTCGAACGCATTCCCGCAGGCCGATACGCCGACGTGGCAGAGGTGTCCGAAGTGGTCGCGTTCCTCGCGTCTGCCAGGTCGAGCTACGTGACCGGGCAGAACCTTCGCGTCGATGGCGGCCTCACCCGCTCGGTGTAGCCGCCGACCGGTCGTGTTCGTGCTACTTCGGTGAGCCGAACGCAGCCGAGAGCTGTTCGAATGCCGAGTCGGACATCGAGGTGTACAGCAGCTCGGCGCCCGAGAACCGTGCAGCCTCTTCGGCGAGCGCCCGAACATGGACGTGATCGGCGAGGATCACGACCGTCGATGTCCCAGGACGAACGGCGCTCTTGAACCACTTGATCCACTCGTCGGGAATTCCCAGATCGATCATCTTGGCCGCGACCGCGCCCGACGCGGCACCGATGCCGAGCCCCGCGATCCATCCGACCGGTCCGCCGATGAACAGACCGAGCAGACCCGTCCACATGCCACCCGACAGTGCTGCGCGCCCCGGTGTGGGATCGATCGTTTCGGCAACCTTTGCCACTCCGTCGCGATCTTTGGTGACCACGACCGCGTCCTTCAGTTCGAGCCCGCCCTGCTCGCGTAACCCACGCATCGCGAGGAGATACTCCTGAGCTCTGACAGGGCGATCGAACGACACCCCGATGATCACCGGAGCTCCCGGATCGGACACGACGCGATCGTTCCGGCCGATTCCCGTTCGGAGTTCCGGGTCCGGCGGATCGAACGCTGCGGAGCCCGGTTCGCCCGAAATTCCCGAATCGGCGCGAGCTGTGCCGTCGGTTGCGGCGAAATCGTCAGATGCCATGGATCCAGTGTGCCCGGATCAGGCGGGCGTCCCCCACCGATCTCGCCTTTTCGACGAAGGACTCGATCGGCTCAACCGGCAGAATCCTCAGGTGATCAGGGAAGATGCCGATACATGCACAAATGGAACCCTCCACCCCATCCGACGACACGGCGCAGCTCGGCGACCCGTTCGCAGTCGATCTCTACGACGACGCGTCCGACGAGCGGTTCGACCGGATCACACGGCTGGCGTGTCGCGCCCTGGACGCACCGATCGCCCTCGTGTCGCTGATCGACGCCGATCGGCAGTGGTTCTGTTCCAGTCGGGGGATCGATGTCGACGAGACGACATCCGGCGGTGCGTTCTTCGCCTCGGCGATCGCTCAACCCGGACTGCTCATGATCGTGGAGGATGCCCGCCTCGACCCGCGTTTCGCGGACGACCCGCTCGTCGACGACGAGCCGCACGTCCGGTTCTACGCCGGAGCGGCGATCCGCGCCCACGACGGGCAACGAATCGGGACCCTGAGCGTGCTCGACCCTCGGGTTCGCAACCTCGATTCGCAAGACCGACAAGTGCTCCGCGACCTCGCTGACCTCGTCGAGCGCGAGGTCCTGCACGTCAGCCTCGCTCTCAGCGATTCACTGACCGGACTCGCGAATCGCCGCGCGTTCCTCGCAACCGCAAACCGGCTCGTGCCCCTGGCCGCGCGGCGTGGCGAACCGCTCACCGTGCTGTGCGCCGACCTCGACCGACTCAAGGCCGTGAACGACACACTCGGCCACTCCGAAGGTGATTCGTTGCTGCAACGTGCGGCCATCGCGATTTCGAGCGCTGTCCGGACGTCCGACACCGTCGCCCGCATCGGAGGTGACGAGTTCGCCGTCTTGCTCTACGGCGCCGACGACGACGCTGCACGCACTGTCGTGGACAACATCAAACTGGCGATCGCGACGGACAACCTCGACGAATCGCACAACTCGAAACTCTCCATCAGCGTCGGGCTCGCCTGCGCGTCAGCCGGTGAGTCGGTGAGCGAGATCGTGACCAGAGCCGATTTCGCGATGTATCAGGAGAAACGCAAGCTCCCGCGCTCCCCTGACGGAGGCCACGCCGAGCACTAGCCGCGACGGTACAGACCCGCGGCAGCAGCATCGCCGAGGGCCTACGAGTGGCGGTGGCGATGGTGGAGGTCGGGAACGTGCGGGTGTGCGTGGACGAGCTCGTCGTGACGGTGCGGGTGTGCGTGCCGACCCGTGAACCCGTCGGTGTGCTCGTGTTGGTGATGGCCATCGCCGTGGTCGTCGCCATGCGTATGAGCGTGGTCGTGGGCGAAAGGGTGGTGATGGTGATGATGCTCGTGGCTCGAGCGCAACGACACGGCCACGCCCGCGGCCGCCAATGCCACGGCGACCAGTTGAATCCCTTCGACCGATTCGTCGAACACCGTCCAGGCGACCGATGCACCGATGAAAGGCGCCGCTGCAAAAATTACTTGACCACGCGCTGCACCGAGTTCGCGGGCACCCTTCACCCACAGGGTGATCGACACGCCGTAGCCGAACGCTCCGATCGTGAGCGCTGCCAGGACATCGCCGAGCCCCGTCGCCGCACCGAGCCCGAGGGCGAGCAGACCGATCATGAGATTCGCCCCGCCTGCCACGGCGCCCTTCAAGGCCACGACGTGTTCGGGTGCGAGTTGCTCGATTCGTGCGGTGACACCATTGTCGAGACCCCAACACACGCACGCTGCCACGATGAGCAACGCCCCGACATCGAGCGAGGCGCCAGGCTCCCACGTCAACAGCGCGCCGGCCGCCGTGATGAGCGCGGCACTGATCACCAGCCTCCTTCCGAGATGCTCAC
The DNA here is from genome assembly GCA_037969115.1 of Ilumatobacteraceae bacterium. GTDB lineage: Bacteria > Actinomycetota > Acidimicrobiia > Acidimicrobiales > Ilumatobacteraceae > JBBKWQ01. The sequence continues at coordinate 11,582 of JBBKWQ010000282.1, read as the reverse complement.
GGAAGAGCACTGCCGCGAACACGACGGTGGCGACCAGTTCGGTGTTGAGCAGAATCGACGCCGACGCCGCGTTCGTACGTGCCAGCCCGGCGACCAGCAGCACCGGACCGATCGCTCCGCCCACGACCACCGCGACGAGCATCGGGCGCCACTCGGCGGCGACGGCGCGTCTCGAAGGCGGTCGGATCACGACTGCCGGTGCGACTGCGAGACCCGCACCGAGATACAACAAACCCGCCAGCGTGAACGATGGAATCGTTCCGGCGAGCTGTGAAGCGGCCGGAGCCGTGACGCCGAACAGCACCGCAGCAGCCATGCATTGAACGACTCCGATTCGACTCACCGCACCATTCTGCCGCGCTGCTCCGCATGAACCGATTGACGCCAGCGGTCGTGTGCCTCATCGTGAACGACAGAGAGCCGAAACCAACGTGATGGCGGGCATGTCACCCGATTCGTCGTGTCGTTCGTCTGTCTGTGTGTCCGATCGTGAATCGAAAGGGAGTCGACATGGACTGGTGGATCCTCGAGATCGTCGTCGTCGTGGTGCTGATCGCTGTGGTTGCCATTCTCGGGCCGCTCATCAAGCGCTTCGGCAAGGCGTACGCAGCCGACGTGTTCCAAGCCAACCCGCGTACGGGTAAGAGCTATCTCGTGCTGATGGATTTCGCGTACTACATGATCTTCGGCGCCTACGTGCTCTTCGTCATCAAATGGGAACCCGACACGGGCTGGGACGACCGGGTGAACGCCGACCAGCTTCAGGGTTCGGTCGCACGGCTGGGCGGCATGGTGTTACTGATGGGTCTGCTCCACGGACTGAACGTGCTGACGCTCCCCGTGATCGGACGGATCTTCACGCTCAATCGGCGCCTCGACGACGAGGTGGCTGGACCCCGCGCGGCGTGACGTGTATCGACCGGTCGTCTCGGTGACGCGGCATCGATCGGTTTCACGGGTCGCTCTCGGGCCGGACGGCCACGACCCATGACGACCGACGGCGTGCTCGCCGCAGCCATACCAGCCGGGTCGATCGATCCGGACGCGCTCGTCGCCGATCTCTTCGCCAGTCAGTCCACGTCACTGGTTCGGCTGGCCCGCATCTTCTGCGACGACCGCGACGCCGCCGAAGACCTCGTGCAAGAAGCGTTCATCCGGCTGCACCGCTCGGCCGGATCGATCCGCGATTCGTCGAGGGCACCCGCCTTTCTCCGATCGATCGTGATCAACCTCGCGCGCGACCACAACCGGCGCGGTCTGATGTCGTTCCGCCATCGGTTCGCGATGCGCGGTCCCGACTCCGCTCCCAGCTTCGAAGACGACATCGTCGGTGTCGAGGACGACCGAGTCGTCCTCGCGGCGGTCCGAACTCTCCCCGACCGCCAGCGCGCGTGCCTCGTCTTGCGGTACTACCTGCAGCTTTCCGAGTCGGAGACCGCCGACACCCTCGGCATCTCGAAGAACTCGGTCAAGACCCACTGCCGACGGGCCCTCGCCGCATTGGAACTCATCCTCGAGGAGGCCTCATGAACATCGAACAGCGACTCCTTCACGCGTTCAACTCTGCCGACCAGGTCGAGCCGAGCACCGATCTGTGGTCACGCGTCGTGCACTCCATCGAGGAAGACCGCCTCCATCGGCGCCGCGTGCTGAGCACGTTCGTCGCCATCGTCGGATCGGTGTCGCTGCTGGTGCTCGTCGGCGCGGTATCGACCACCAACGGACCGTTCGGTCGCTTCGTTCATCGACCGACGATGGAAGCGCTCGAGGTCATCGCGCTCGTGACCGTGGTTGCCGTACTCGGCCCCGCGATCCGCCGATTCGGACGCGGGTACGCAAGCGATCTCTGGCCGTCGGGCGCCGACACACCCGTCGCGATCCTGCGTCTCCTCGACTTGGCGTACTACATGGTGTTCGCCGGCTACATCTTGGTCAGCAGCCAATTCGACTTCGCCGACACGGCCACTGCCAACCTGGTCGCCGAGCAGCTCGCGGATGCCGCCGTCCGACTCGGCGGCCTCCTCCTCATGATGGGCATCCTGCACGCGACCACCCTCGTGGCACTGCCGATCGTGGCATTGGTCGACAACTCCACGCGCACGTCGCGAAAGATCCCGCGTTGGATCACCGTCGTCGCCATCCTGTTCGCGCTGCAGGTGCTGCCGCTGGTGCCGCCGCTGATCGGCCTCGCCGTCGGCGGTTTCTGACGCGGAACCAGCGGCGGCATCATGTCACCGCACGGACGCCGTTGGACCAGCACAACTCGTGTTTGCCGACGTCATCGGTCCTAAGATCTTCGGTTCCATGTCTCACAGGCAGACTCCGAGCCGGAACCAGTCGACTGGTCAGTTGGTCCGCCGAGCCTGCGCGCAATGAGCCGGTCCGCGTCCACCGACTTGTCCGCACGAGCCGACGACCACAGGGCGGCCCCGGTCGCCGAAGGCACCTGGCGCTCGAAGTTGGGGCCGCGCCTGCTCATCGCGGCTGTGGTCGTGTGGCTGTGGAGCCTGATCGAGGTCGACCTGCTGTCGATGACCGACGTGGGCCTGATGTCCGTGCTGCCGTCGCCATTTTTCCTCGCCCTGGCGCTGCTCACCATCGGGTTCCTGTTCGTCCTGGAACATCGATCCCACGATCGGCTGCTCGTCGGCGGATACCTCGTCACCTTCGCCGCCGTGGCCCATGCCACTCCGGCGATCCTCTACGGAACGGTTCGGTATTCGTGGTCGTTCAAACACCTGGGCATGGTCGACTACATCCAACGCAACGGCGAGGTCGACCCCGACGCTGTCGTCTTGCAGATCCATCACGGCTGGCCTGGCGTCTTCAGCACAACTTCGATGGTGTCGGAGATCACAGGGGTCGAAGCGCAGACGATCGCCATCTGGTCGCCATTCGCGTTCAGCCTGGTGTCGTTGCTCGCGCTCTCGATCGTGTTCCGGGCCTTCGTCAACGACGAACGAGTCGCGTCACTCAGCCTCTGGCTCTTCGTCGTCGCGAACTGGGTCGGCCAGGAGTACTTCTCGCCGCAGGGCTTCACCTTCGCGATCTACCTCGCACTGCTGGCGGTTGTGATCCCGTTCCTCCGGGTCGACGAGCCCGATCCGACCAGATTCCAGCTCCACGACGGTGCCGACCTCACCACGGCCGACACCCGACAACGCCTCGTCGTGGCGTGCTTGATCGTGATGATGCTGTTGTCGATCAGTGCCAGTCATCAGCTGACCCCGATCATGGTGGTGGTCAGCTTCGCGATTCTGTCTGCATTCCGCATCTGTCGAAGCGCATGGGTTGCGGTCGCCGGTCTCGCGCTCACCATCGCCTGGGCGTCAGGTCCGGCCCTCACCTACCTGAGTGACAACGGGCTCGACGTTGCTGACGCTCTCGGCTCCCCGGCAGAGACTTCGGGCGCTTCGGTCGTCGACATTGCGCAGGTGAGCGTCGGCCACGCGATCGTCGTGGTCGCCGACCGGTTCCTCGCCGAGGCGATGATCGTGCTTGCCATCCTCGGGCTCGTCGTGGTCTGGCGTCGACGCGAAGGCGGACCGCTCATCGCTGCCCTCCTCGCTGCGCCGATCGTGCTGCTCGTCACAGGATTCCGAGGCGAGGTCCTGTTCCGGTCGTACCTGTTCGCAGTTCCGTGGATCGCGCTGTGCAGCGCGATCGCGCTGGTCATCGTCACGAAGGACCGCTCCTTTCCGGTCCAGCTGGCCACGCGATCGGCGGTGATCACGATCCTGTTGGTCGCCTTCCTCTTCGCGTACCTCGGCAACGAACGCACCAACTACTTCACGGCCGATGAGGTCGAACTCGTCGAATGGGTGAACACCAACGCTCCGCCCAACACGCTGCTCATCGAGGGCTCACAAAATTATCCGGGACGTGCCCGCAACTACGAGCGCTTCTCCTTCGTACCGATCTCACTCGAACCGGACGCGTCGCTCGTCCAGATGAACGACGACCCCGAGGGACTCCTGTACCGCTGGATGACCGACGAGCGGTACGCCGCCAGTTATCTCATTCTCACGCGATCGATGAAGAACGAACAGGAAAGCGTGCCCTCGATGCCCGCGGGCCTGCTCGACCGAATCGACCTTGCGTTGCGCGAGTCCGACCGCTTCCGCATCCTGCGGAGCAACCTCGACGGAACCGTTTGGGTAGCAATTCCGGAGGAATCATGAACACGAACACGAACACGGTGCCGCGGAGCGGCTCCGCCGACACGCCGAATGCGGCATGGGAAGTCCCCGCCCGTCAGACGATTCTGGTCCTGACCATCGCTGCCGGCGCCATGATCGCGCTCGACATCGGCGGGCCGATTCGTTCGGTGGTCACGCTGTTGGTGGTCCTCGTCGCTCCAGGACTCGCCGCATCGATGTCGATGGGCACATTGTCGACCGAGGCACGGGTGCTCATCTCTGTGGTCGGCAGCACAGTGCTGGTCACGGTGATCGCAACCGTGATGACCGTCACGGGGGTTTGGTCACCCGGAGCCGGATTCGTCATGATTGCACTGCTCACGATCGCGCTCACCCTGTTTCCCATCGAGCCCAGCGGCAACCGGGGTGAGCGGTACTCGATCCGAAGATCGACAGAGGAACACACTGGCAACGTGGGCGATGGCCGGGGCGGGAGCGAACACCGATCATGACTGACGACAACACCCGTGACCGTGCAGACGCCGGCGCAGGAGCCACTGGTCAACCCAGTGCGAAGCGATCGAACGAGGCGCTGGTCCTGGCGCTCATCGGCCTCGCAGTGGCGGCCTTGCTCTTCGTCGCGTCGGCGCTTCCGGTCATCCTCAGCCGTGACGACTCCTCCGACGCAGAAACTCCGGTGTCGGCGATCACCGTTGCCCCGGTCGACACCGCGGCGGCGAACGAGCCCGACGCCACCAGTTCGGATGGTGCAACCGGGTCGACCGCCGCATCCACCGAGGGTGAAACGGCAGCGACCGGCGACACCACGGCTGCCCCCGACCCGGACACCACCGACGCGGTCGCAGCGACCGATACAACCTCCACGGCGAACGTCGACGGCGACGACGCGTCAGCAACCGACGAGGTCGCCGAATCGAAAGCGGTCGTGCTCGACGGGAAGATCTACTTGGAGGGCGCTGTGCCCGACGAGGAGGCCCGGGCCCAGATCGTGGATCTCGCCGCCGAAATCCTCGGACCCGACAACGTGATCGACAACTACGTCATCGACCCGCGAGCCGGCGACCCGAACCTCGGCAACGTTCGCGTCGACGACGCCGTGCTGTTCGAAACCAGCTCCGCCGTGATCGCCCCCGAGTTCGAGCCACTGCTCAACCAGGGTCTCGCACTGCTCACCATCCGACCGGCTGCCAAGTTCGTGTTCGTCGGGCACACCGACTCGCGGGGCTCCGACGACTTCAACCTTCGCTTGTCGCAACGGCGAGCCGAGGCACTCGTACGTTGGTACATCGATCGCGGCATCGACAGCTCGCGACTGATCGCCCTCGGACTCGGTGAGACCGAACCGATCGCGTCGGACGATACGCCCGAAGGGCGACAGATGAACCGACGAATCGAAGTGACGATCCAGAACCTGCTCTCAGAACCCGCCTGACGCGGCCACTCCCGGTTCTCCCCACGCCGATCTCGCCGTCGATCGTGATCAACGCTGCCCGCCGACGTCGATCGCGTCGCCCGTCGACGGGTCGAACAGGTGAATCTGCGCAGGGTCGATGCGCAGACGAAGTGGTTTCCACAGACTCACCTGAGCGATCCCATCCATCCTGGCGATGATGGTGGAACCGGAAGGGATCCCGGCTTGGACCGCTCCTCCCGTGGCAGGGACGGGTGGCGCATCGATCGAGGCAGTGACCAGCTGATGATCACCGAGCCGCTCGACCGAAACGGCGCTCGCAACCAACGAGCCCGACCGGTCGACCAGCAACGCTTCGGGTCTCACTCCGAGCGCGACGGACCGGTTGACCATCGCACTCAGCAGCGGCATGTGGCGGAGAGACGATTCGTCGATGCAGATCTGTTGCGAGCCGATGCGCAACGCAGCCAGGCCATCGACGTGGACGACCGTTGCACTCACGACACTCATCGGCGGGGATCCGATGAACTGTGCGACGAAGATGTTGTCGGGCCTTTGGTAGAGCTCCATCGGCGAGCCGAGTTGCACGATCCTGCCGCCGCGCATCACACCGACGCGATCGCCCAGCGCCATCGCTTCGACCTGGTCATGGGTGACATAGATCGTGGTCACTCCGAGGCGACGCTGCATCTCCGCGATCTCGTGCCGAGTGTGCGTCCGGAGCTTCGCGTCGAAGTTCGACATCGGTTCGTCCATCAGGAACAGCCGGGGATCGCGGATGATGGCTCGACCCATGGCGGCACGTTGCTGTTGGCCACCCGACAGACGGCCCGGCTTCCGGTCGAGCACATTCGTGAGTTCGAGCTGCCCGGCGATCCGGGCGACACGTGCCGCAACCGCGGCAGCGCCCACGCCGGCGAGCTTCAACGGGAACCCGATGTTCTCCGCCACGGTCATGTTCGGATAGAGCGCCGCGCTCTGGAACACCATCGCGATGTCGCGCACGTTGGTGCGCACATCGTTCACGCGCTCGCCATCGATCAGTACCACGCCGCTCGTGACGTCCTCGATGCCTGCGACCATCCGGAGCACCGTCGACTTGCCGCATCCTGACGGTCCGACCAACACGAAGAACTCACCGTCATCGACCGTCAGATCGACATCGATGACGGCCTGGTGCCCATCGGGATAGGTCTTGTTGAGTTGCTGGAGTTTCAGCGTCGACATGAGATGTCTCCGCATCGTCGGTTTCGTCGAACCTGTGCGGTACCCGGTCTACCAACTCCGGATGAAACCTTCAGAGTCGCGAGTTCAGTGCTGATGCTTCGTCGGGATACCAAGACGCCCGAGCGTGTCGCGCTCGTAGTCGAACTGGATGAGCACGGCCGGCTCGTCGCCGACCACCCACGAGTCGTGCTCGGGTTCGATGTACACCGCGGACGGAGCAACGAAGTCGAAGGCGCAACCATCGGGGTATTCGCCCGCCAATCGGCCACGGGCCAGGAACCCCACGTGTGCGTGCATGCAGAACTCGGTGCCTGCGTGAGGCTTGATGTGCGTCGACCATTTCCCGCCAACGGCGTACACCAGCCGCTTCACTCGCGTCTCGCCGGCCGCCATGACGTCGACCTCGACTCCGGCAAAGTTCTCGTGCCTCGCGCCGTCGATCGGACTGAACATCGGGTCATCGCTGGTCATGGCGCGACGCTACCCGACCGTGCCCGCGCCATGATCTGCCCGATCGTCAGGCGGCGAGAAACGGGCGCCAGGCAACCGGCACGTCGCCCTGCTCGACCGACAACATCCGGATCGACCGCTGCGGCGTGAACGGCTCACGGCGTAGCGTCCACCCGGCTCGGCGGTGTATCTCGTCGAGGGTGGAGTCGGCCTTTGCGGTGTTGTGCTGACGGCACGCTGCCACCAGATTGTCCCAGGTGTTCAACCCACCTCGTGACCGCGGCAGCAGATGATCGACGGAGTCAGCTGGGCGACGGCAGGTCGTGCCTCCGACCACGAACTGGCACTCACCCGCGTCCCTGATGAGCACCGCTCGAGACGAACACGGAGGCGTCACGCGCCGATACGCCCAACGTGCCGTGTACGCCAACTGGATCACCGCAGGGATGTTGACCTCGATCGAGGGCGACCGCATGACGGTCGCCGTTTCCTCGGTGACGGCGACGGCCTTCCCACCGAGCAACAACTCACAAGCGCGGCGGAACGACACCACTCGATCGGGCTGCCAAGTTTGGTCGAGTACCAGCACGGCCTGCATGACCTTCTCCCCTTTCCAGCCGCTCAACGTAGACCAGCGAGACGCCCCTGTCGCATCATGTTTCCTGCTTCCGGTGCTCTATGGTCGCATCTGTGGCTGCCACGACGTCGAAACCCATGCTCGGATACGAGCAGTTCGGCCAGTGGTACGACCGCCACTGCACCGAAGTGTTGGAACCGGCGATGGCCAGCGCAGCCACCGCACTCGACGCGTTGCTCACCGATGCCGTGTCCGACCGCGACCTCGCGAGGATCCGGAACACCACCGGCCGGGTGAAGTCGAAGAGGAGGACGTGGCGCAAGTTGCGCCAGCCCCGCTACAAAGGACGCTTCGCCGAGCCCGGCGACATTCCTCACGTGATCGACGATCTCATCGGCCTGCGAATCACGTGCACCAACCTCAGAGACATCGACATGGTGCAGGCCGCCCTCGACAGCCTCCCGCGCTCCAAGCAGGCCGGACATCCGTTGTGGCTCGACTCCGAGTCGGAACGCGACTACGTCCTTCGACCGAAAGAGTCCGGGTATCGCGGCTGGCACGTCAACCTCGGCATCGTCGTGGCCAGTGGTGATGACATTCCCGTCACGGCCGAGCTCCAGGTGCGTACCCTGCTCCAAGACAGTTGGGGCGAACTCACTCACGAGGACACCTACAGCAAGGATGGTGCGCTGCCGCCCCTGGTCGAAGTGCTCAGCAAACGAATGGCCGACCTGTTCGCGACGCTCGACGACATTGCGGAGGATCTCCGAACCGAGCTCGATCGCATCGACGACGCAGTCGTCGAGGCGGTGGTCGAAGCCGACGACGCCGACGGCACCACTTTCGGAGAGATCGTCGTGGGCAGTGAACAGGCCCGCGATGCCGACACCGTCCTCCGCGATCGGTGGCGTCAGCTCGATCGTCCGATCGACCTCGCGTCACTCGCATGGACACTGCAGCGGGAATTCGGAGCAGAGATCAGCGACGACTGGTTCGGTCACCGCAGCTTCAAGCGCTTCGTCAGCCACGCGGTTCCCGACGCCGAGATCAGCACGGGACGTCGTGCGTACCTGCTGCCACCGCCGGCGGATGCACGACCGCCCGCTGTCGGACGCGACGTCGAAGTCGACGACCCGCTGTCCGACCCACCCGACGGCCGAGCCCCAATCGGCGAACGTGGCGCTGCAGCTGTGGCGCGGACAGGCTCGACCGTGCCGGATCAGGCGCGCGAACTGCGTCGGGTCGATCAGGGTCTGCCTCTACTCGAACGCGATCAATGGCCTGCGCTCTACGCATATCTGGCCGAGGCCTGGAGCAGCCTCGGGGCGCACGAGCCGACCACGCGGTTCGTCAACCAGCTCAGCAGACTGGCACGCGACCGCGCAACGGCCGACCGCGCCGTGCTGTCGCGCCGACACGTCGACTACGTGGCCAAGGCGGTGTTGTCGACCGACGGCGACGGTCGGCCGCTCGACCGGACCGAGATCGCCCGGGCGTTCGCCGAGGTGGCGGTGCAACGAATGACCGATCTCCGAATCCTCGACCCCGAGCACGTCGAGGCACTCGCCGCAATTCGACGTTGGCTCATCCCGGTCTGAGCACTCGCTCACCCCGTTGCCGGCCGGCACGGCGCCGACCGGCGGCGTCAGGAATCGTCGTCGTCGTCCGGATCGACCAGCAGGTCTGCGCTGAGTGCAAGTGCGAGTGCCACTGCCGCAGCTCGCTCGGTGACTGCGTTGAAGTAGTGACCGCCAGCGGTGCCGCCGGTCATCGGCGGGTCACCGAGTGATCGGAGCAGAGCGCCGACTTCGTGTGGGGGCTCGATCGCCTCCACGTCGGGCAGCTCTGACGGCGTCTTCCAGAGATCACTCTGCGCCTGCTTCTTCGACGGCGAACGACGCCGCCGATTCGACGAACGAGAGCGCTGTGGTCGGTTCATTGATCGTCCTCGGTCAAGATCTCGTCGGACCGCAAGCCGAGTGCAACCCGGAGCTGGTCGGTGTTCAGGTCCGCCACCGAACTCGACTTCGGCAGCACCATGTCGGCGATGTGTCGCTTTCCGGCGACCACTTCCTCGACCCGCTCGTCGACCGTGCCGGGACACACGAGACGGTGCGAGATCACGGTCTTGCTCTGCCCGATGCGCCAAGCTCGATCTCGGGCCTGGTCCTCGACGGCGGGGTTCCACCAACGGTCGTACAGCACGACGTGGTTGGCGGCGGTGAGGTTCAAGCCGGTGCCGCCGGCCTTCAGCGACAACACCAGGGCACCCTTGCCGGTGCCGTTCTGGAACTCGGCCACCAGACGGTCCCGAACACCTCGAGCGAGGCTGCCGTCGTAGCAGGCGATCGACTCGCCCGTCACCTCGGTCAGGTGGGTGGCCAGACGACGACCCCAGGAGGCGAAGTGGGTGAAGATCAGGATCCGTTCGTCGGCTTGGAACACCGAGTCGACGATCTGCTCCAGTCGTGACAGCTTTCCCGATCGTCCGGCGAGCGGCATACCGTCGTCGCGGTACGCCGACGGGTGGTTGCAGATCTGCTTGAGCGCGGTGATGGCCGCCAGGATCGCACCCTTCTTGGGCGCGGCACCCTCTTCGGCCTGGTCCACCGTCTTCACCAGCTCATCGAGCACCGCCTGGTACAGCCCGATCTGCTCGGTCGTCATCGAGCAGTAGTCGAGCTCGTCGATCTTGTCCGGCAGCTCGGCGGCCACCTCGGGTTCGGTCTTGGTACGACGGAACAGCAGGATGCCGTTCAACGCCCTGAGGGCCGCCTCACCATCGCCAGACATCTGCGCGATGAAGGTCGGGCGAGAACCCACGAGGCCGGGATTGGTGAAGTCGAGGATCGCCCACAGGTCGCCCAGGCCGTTCTCGATCGGCGTCCCGGTGAGCGCGAGCCGCGTGTTCGCCTTGATCCGCCGCAGCTGCTGCGACGTCTCGCTCGTCGGATTCTTGATCGCCTGTGCCTCGTCGAGCACCATGCGGCCCCAGGTGACCCCTGCCAGAGCGTCGACGTCGCGAACCGCGGTGGCATACGTGGTGATCACGATGTCGGCGTCGGCGATCTCGGCGTCGAGTTCTTCCGCCGACGACCGCGTCGCGCCGTGATGAACCACCACGCTCAAGTCGGGCGCGAAACGGGCGGACTCGGCAGCCCAGTTGCCGACCACAGCGGCCGGAGCCACCACGAGTGCCGGCGCGTTACCCGAGGACCGGGCGAGATGCGCGAGCACGGTTGGCGTCTTGCCGAGACCCATGTCGAGCGCCAGGCAACCTCCGAGCTCCGCAGCTTCCAGAAAGCCGATCCAGGCGAGCGCCTCGGCCTGGTAGGTGCGGAGCGTGCCGACGAAACCGTCGGGGCGCGTCACCGGCGCCGTCGACGCCTCGCCGGCGCGACGAACCACGTCGTTGGCCCAACTCGTTCCGTGGACGACCACACCACCGGACAGCGGAGACCCGTCGAGCCCCATGCTCTGACGCAGGATCTCTGCGCCCGTGAGCTGCTTCACCTGCTCCCGCTCGGCGAGCGCCTCGGCTGCGTTCGCGAGGTCGGCCCGGTCGACCTCGACCCAGCGACCGTTCGACTGCACGAGCGGACGGGCCTGGCGCGCCAGCCGTGCCACATCTGCGGCGGTGAGTTCGACATCGTCGAACAGCACCGACCACGCGACATTGCTCAACTGATGTGCACCCACCACGGAACCGGCGGGCGGTTCGGCGAACAGACGCAGCGAAGCCGATGCCTTTCGCTTC
>JBBKWQ010000281.1:0-4464 GCA_037969115.1 Ilumatobacteraceae bacterium | reverse complement strand
CGATCGACCGGGACGAGGCGGTCGCCGTCGTCCTCATCGAGTTCGTGTTCGACGAACGTTCCCTTGTCCCGAGTCAACATCGGAACGATCTCGTACGGGTACGTGAGACCGCGACGGCGCGTTGCGATCAGTTTGCGTGCGTACTCGTCGAGCGGCTGCATCGGTTCGGTCGCCGGATCGGTGATCCGTACCGTGACACCGCGACCAGGTTCGAATCCGATGCGCATCACCGTTTCGATCGTCGCGCCTGTCGCGTCGTCCAGAAGGCGGCCGCTCACGACGACCTGTTCGAGCCCGAGACCTTCCGTGAGCGGTGCGAGTCGTTGAACGACATCGTCCAATTCGTCGAGCGGGAAATCGACGGTCGGCCATACGTACAGCATCACCCGGTTCCATTCGAGTGCGGCGGCGCCCGGAAGTTCACCTCGTGCGCGGCGGATGGCGTCGAGGCAGCCGATGAGCAGATGTTCCACCTCGGGCAGTGCCACGACCTTGCCAGCGTCGTCGCGAATGGGCGTCAGGTCACGCACCTCGGCGACGGCGATCAATCGCCGGTCCGACGGATTGTCGCGGGCGCTGCAATCGAACAGGTGGGCCTCGCCCGCTGCAGGAAGGGGGCTGACGTCGAAATTGGTGAGCCGCCACATCTGGAGTCGGCGGGCGATCATCGGGTGCAACCCGCGGAACTTGATGTCCTCCTCGAAGTTCGGGTGAGCCTCGATCGCGTCATTCGACGGTGCGGACATCCAGAAGGGCCGGTCGCCCTCCGCCGTGGCGCGCCGGAACGTGAGGACGTGGACGACATTGCCGACCGCGGCGGGGATCGTTGCGACGCGTCGCACGACCTCGGGCAACGTCGCCTGATCGAGCAGCTCGCGAGTCTGCGTGGAGATGTCGTCGGAGTTGTGTGTTTCGGAGAGGGCGAGAGGCATGAACACGTCGATGACCGCCGTGTCACTCACGGGAACTGTCGACGCGATCTCGCCGAGCGCGGTGAGGATCTGCGCCAGATCGTCGAGGGTCGACCGTACGGCGATCACGTGCACGTTGCGCCCCTTGTGGACGTACATCGCGCGAGAGATCTCGAGGTCGCCGACGGTTGTCGTGCTCACCGGGCCGAGGTCGCGGATCCGATAGAAGCGACGGACGAGGATCTCGACGAGGCGCCCTGGCGTGTCGGTGGTGGCCAAGACGTCGTCGTCGATGAGGATCGGGACAAGGGGCAACGGACAGGCGATGAGCCGGTCGATCTCGGGCGAACGCGCCTCGGTGGACGCGAGGACTGCGTCGACTGATGCTCTCATGGCGGCCCATGTCTCGCTGCGGGCGGACTCGATGAGCGGTCGGTCGAACAACCGGTAACGCACCGACCTGGACATGCTGGCAATGGCCGGCGAGCGGCGTCGCGTCGCGTCGATCACCCGGTCGAGTGCACTGCGCAACCCCGGTGGCGCCGCTGGATCGTCGAGCAGCGCCACCACGATCGCGAGCTGCTCGTCTCGTCGTTGTTGGGACACGAAGATCCGATGCACTGCGTCACGCAATCGGTCGGACGGCTCGAGGTCGGTCACTCCGTAGTGCGCGAGCGAGCGGAGCAGGCGGTCGGAGTACCACTGGGGTACTCCCTCGCCGGCGGGGTCGAGCGAACGGAGATAGCTGTTGAAGTATTCACGCCCGGATCGCGCGTCGTTCGACGCGTCGAGGCGTTCGGGATCCAATGCGCTCAAGTCGGAGAAAACCTCGAGGATGGCGACCATCTGCTCGCTGTCGATCCCCCCGTCCGTCGACCTGGACGACGTGACGGTCTCGCAAGCTCGCGCCGAGGAGATGTCGAAGCCGAGGAGGGATGCCTGCACGAGATCCGCTGTCGACGACTCGTCGCCGCTCCGGCCGACCGACCACGGGGCCGAGGCGAGTGCGTCGAAATTGATCCGGTCCTGCCCGATCGAAGGTCCGTCATCGTCGGTCTCGGGTTCGATGCGGAACAACGCGAACCCTGCGTCGACCTGTGCGTTCGGCATCGAGAACACGTCTCGAATCCGGCCGCTGACCGGAGCGACGATCGCCATTTCCATCTTCATCGCCTCGAGGACACCGAGCGGGTCACCGTTCGCCACGACATCGTCGACCGCGACGTCGATGCGAACGACGAGCGACGCCGCCGGTGCGCGCACGATGCCGGCGTCGTCGCGCGAGAACCGATGTGCAACACCATCGATCTCGATCAGGTGATCGCTGTCCTGAATCGTGGAGACGACGGCGTACGAGGTCGACCCGATCCTGAAGCGACTGCGGGACCGGCCGAGCCGCTCGACGTCGACGATCACCGTGGCGCCGTCGACGGCGACCTCGTAGCGCAGCGCCTGAACGTGACGGACTTCGATGAGATACGGGTCGCCGGCGTAGCGCAGTTCGACGGTGTGTCCGATGTCGGTGTTCACGTGTGGTCGACCGCGACTCGCAGATTCGAAGAACGCGCGTCGGTCGAGGTCAGCCTGGAGCTGCTCGGCGTCGAGCGCGGCGGCGATGAGCGCAACGTCGGCGAGACGTGTCGGAAGGTGCGCGCCGTCGGAGGTGAGTCGATCCAGCCATGACGTGTCGATGTCGCCGCTGCGCATTTCGTCGCGTTCAAGGAGCTCGAGGAGGAACGACTTGTTGGTCGTGCCGCCACTCACGAGCACGGTCATCTGTGACAACGCTCGCCGTAAGCGGCTGAGTGCCTCCGTCCGGTCGGCCCCGCTCGCGATGATCTTGGCGATCATCGAATCGAACACGGGTGGAATGACGTCTCCTTCTGCGACCCCGGTATCAACCCGGATGCCCGACCCGAACGGCATCGACAGGGTCTCGATCGTGCCCGGCGCCGGCGCGAACCCCCGCTGAGGATCCTCGGCGTTGAGGCGCGCCTCGATCGCGTAGCCGACGCTCGGGGGAGGATCCCCGACGAGGCGGCCACCGCTCGCCACGAAGAGCTGCAGTTTGACGAGGTCGAGACCCGTGGTCAGCTCGGTGACCGGATGCTCGACCTGCAGCCGGGTGTTGACCTCCAGGAACGCGAACGCCTGCTCGGCGGGCTGGTAGAGGAACTCGACCGTTCCTGCGTTCTCGTAACCGGCGGCCTGAGCGAGCCGGACGGCCGCAGCACGCAGATCCCGATCCTGCTCGGGCGTCAGGGCGATGCAGTGCGACTCTTCCATCACCTTCTGGTTGCGTCGTTGCAGTGAGCAGTCGCGCACGCCGACCGCCCACGCAGTGCCATGCGTGTCGGCGATGATCTGCACCTCGACATGACGAGCGTTCGACACGACTCGCTCCATGAACACCGTCTCGTCACCGAACGCTTTGAGTCCCTCGGATCGGGCGCTTCTGAACGCATCTTCGAGGCCCTCGTGCTCGTCGACCCGGCGGATCCCTCGGCCCCCTCCGCCAGCGGTCGCCTTGATCATCAGTGGGAATCCGATGGAATCGGCGTGCTCGCGGGCCGCCTCGATCGTGTCGACGGGACCCCCGCTCCACGGTGCAACCGGCACGTCGGAGCGTTCGGCGAGCAGCTTGGCTTCGATCTTGTCGCCGAGCCGGCGCATCACCTCGGGTCGGGGTCCGATGAAGACGACACCGAGACGCTCACACAGTTCGGCGAACTCGGGCCGTTCGGCGACGAACCCCCACCCAACCCATGCGGCGTCGGCGCCTGAGTCGGTCAGCGCTCGTTCGAGCACCTCGAGATCGAGATATGGGCTCCCGGCATCGGCGCGGCGTCCGGCGTCGATGCAGATCGCCTCGTCGGCCTCGCGCACGAACATCGCCGACGCTTCCGCAGTGGTGTGCAGGGCGATCGTCCGCACATCCAGTTCGTGTTCGAAGCGCAACTCTCGAACTGCGTTGATCAAGCGCATCGCGGGCTCCCCGCGGTTGACGACGGCGAGACGATGAAACGCAAGATCCATCCATCACACCCTAGGCATGAGCGTGCGGTGCCGGATTCGTCGCGCGATCGGCGCTCGCGATGTACGACGCTGGGAACCCTGTAGGAGACTGTCATGACTCACTACGAAGACGACTCCGTCCAACTGGACGACATCGGAATCACGAGCAAGAACTACCGCAAGCGGGGCGACACCAAATGCATCAGCTACTCGACGATCCACGACGTCGAGCGGCTCGACAGTCCGATCGGCGGAGTCGAGTTCGCGCGTACAACCGAGATCATTGAGCGTCACCTCCCGCCCGAATCGGTCGTCGTCGCCGACATCGGCGGCGGACCCGGCCGGTACTCGTTGTGGTTGGCTGGGCTCGGGCATCGGGTGCATCACCGCGACGCCGTGCCGCTCGGAGGTTCCAGCATTCACGGCAACCGCCGAGAGGCATGCGGTGGGTGACCCTCAAACTTACGGTGCAACTGGAACTGTCAATGGTGCTGTGTCGCGATGGTGGAGGTGGTCGGCCCGGTTCGAGGTGCGCTGA
>JBBKWQ010000280.1:0-8545 GCA_037969115.1 Ilumatobacteraceae bacterium | reverse complement strand
GCGCCGCGCCCGGCCCCACCACAACCGGGTCGGCCCGACGTCGGCGACACGCTGGTCGCCGAGCCAGAAGTCGAGCCCGAACCCGAACCGATCGCGCCGGCGTCGCTTCGCGACCGGTTGGCCAAGGCCCGTTCTGCGTTCACCGGGGCGTTCGCGGGGGTGCTCGGTCGGGGAGCGATCACCGACGAGACCTGGGACGAACTCGAGGAGGCGTTGCTGCGCGCCGATGTCGGTCTCGGCGTCACAGAGGCGCTGCTCGACGATCTGAAGGAGCGCGTGCGGAGCAACGAGATCACCGAGCCGGCCGAGTTGCTCGACGCACTCCAGGCCGACATGGTCGCCCGCCTCGAGGGCAGCGAGCGGGCCGTCAACTTCGACGACTCGTTCGAGCCCGGCAGCCCGAACGTGTGGATGTTCGTCGGGGTGAACGGGGTCGGTAAGACCACCACGATCGGAAAGGTCGCCCGCCAGCAGGTCGATGCCGGTCGGAGCGTCCTGCTCGCAGCCGGTGACACCTTCCGGGCGGCGGCCGCCGAGCAACTCGGCACCTGGGCCGAGCGCTCGGGCACCGAGTTCGTCCGGGGTGCAGAAGGCGGTGATCCGTCGTCGGTGATCTTCGACGGTGTCGAGCGGGCGGCATCGAAGCAACTCGATCTCGTACTGGCCGACACCGCCGGTCGGCTGCACACCAAGACGAACCTCATGGAGGAGCTGAAGAAGGTCCGGCGCGTCGCCGAGAAGGGAGCCGGCACGGTCACGGAGACACTGCTCGTGATCGACGCAACGACCGGCCAGAACGGGCTGGCGCAAGCTCGGGAGTTCAACGAGGCGACCAATGTGACCGGTGTCGTCCTGACCAAACTCGACGGCTCGGCAAAGGGCGGCATCGTCTTCGCGATCGAGACCGAACTCGGAATTCCCGTCAAGCTGGTGGGAGTGGGCGAACAGCTCGGCGACCTGATTCCGTTCGATCCTCGAGAGTTCGTCTCGGCCCTGTTCGACCGCGATTGACGGGAACGAAAATTTCTGATCTTGCCGGGAACCGGACGACGTCCTGCAGCGTCAGATGCGCATGAACCGTCACTCCTTTCGAATTGTTCCTGCGGCTGTCGCTGCTGCGCTGGTGTTCGCCGCATGCGGCGCCGACGAGATCGCCACCGACGACCCGACCGAGACGTCGAACGAACAGGGCGACGAGTTGCGTGCGCCCGTCCCCATCGAGATCGCCTCGGCGGGTGGAGGCTCCGGCGATCGACTGGGCGCGAACGCGGCGACCGAGGACGCCACGCTCGGCGCGCTCGACACGATGATCGCTCCGGCGCCATGGATCACGGAGTACGTGGTCGGTGACGGAATGCCCGCGCTCCCGGCGGAGCACACCGGCTTCGTGTTCGACGCAGCAAACGAGGTCACGATCGAACAGGTACGACAACTGGCCGATGTGTTCGGAGTTCTGGGTGAGCCCCTGCGCACCGATGACGGCTACTCCGTGGTGTGGCGGGTTGGCCCCGACGACGGCACGGCACCGAGCCTCTGGATGTCCGACGATGCACAGCAATCGTGGAACTACAACGAGGCGTGGTCGGAGGCGGTCGCCGTCGAAGGCTGTGCGGTCGCGGTCGACAGTGAGGGCAACGAGACCGGCAACTGCCCGGAATCCGAACCTCCGGTCGGCGTGCCGACGTCCGAGCAGGCCGAACAGCGCACACAGGAGATGCTCACCGCCCTCGGTGTCGATCTGAAAGGCGTCGAGTTCGAATCCTTTGCCGACCAGTGGTCAGCCGCGGTCAATGTCTCCGACACATTCGACTCGCGCGGTTCACTCCGCTCTTGGCACTTCGGCTTCGGAGCCGACGGAATCCTGCAATACGCCGGAGGCACGCTGGCCACGCCCCAGCCCGTCGGTCCGTACCCTCTGGTCGACCTCGACACCGCGGTCGCCCGGTTGAACGCCGGAAGCTACTGGTTCGGTGGTCCGGCGGTGAGTGGTCCGGGCATCGCTGTCGAAGAAGTCGTGTCGGTCGACGTTGCCGAGGCTGATGTCGCCGGTACCGATGCGGAGCCGGCCGACCCGGCTCTGGTCGACCCCGTGCCGGTGGATCCGGTGGAACCGGTTCCCGGCTCGGAGCCCGAGATCGTCGTGGTCACCCTGGTCGATGTCGAAGCCGACCTGTGGTGGGCCTGGGACGTCGACGGGTCGGCTTGGCTGCTGCCTGCATACCGGTTCATCGACGTCGACGGAGGTTGGCACACGGTGCCAGCCGTGACCGACGAGTTCATGATCCAGGTCGATCCGCCGGACGTGATCGGCGATCCGCTTCCCCTACCAGAGCCAATGCCCGTCGAGACGACGCCCACCGAGGCCCCCGACACGACCGTCGCGAACACCTCCGGAGCGTCGGTGGTCGAGGTGGTCGAGGTCGTCGACGACGTGCAGTACTACCCGGGATGCTCGAACGAGGCGGTCGAGATCGACGGAACCACGTGGTACCCGGTGCCGGAGTGGGGCAGCGACGTGACAGCTGCGCTGTTCGGTCAGATCATGGCGGTGACCCGCCAGGAGCCGGCCGATCAACCTCAAGGTTTCGCCCGTCGTGTGGCGCCGCCGGGGCCCGGCGACGACGTCGGGACGCTCGTTGTCTATGCCGACGGATTCGCACGCTACGAGTCCGACAGCGGAACGGTGATCTGGCTGACGACCGACGTCCTCACGTACGACTGGGTCTGCTGAGCACGGTCGTGTCGGGTCCGGTCGGCCGAGCAAGCGGCCGGTAACCTGGTCGGCCTGATGTTCGACACACTTTCCAACCGGCTCGACGGGATCGTCAAGCGACTACGCGGCAAGGGTCGTCTCACCGAGGCCGACGTCGACGAGGTGATGAAGGAGATCCGTTCGGCCCTCCTCGAAGCCGACGTCAATGTCACGGTCGTGCGCTCGGTGTGCAACCGCATCCGCGAGCACGCGATCGGGGCGTCCCGTACGCAGGCACTCGACCCCGGCCAGCAGGTGGTCAAGTCCGTCCACGACGAACTCATCCGCATACTCGGTGGCGAGACACTCAAGGTCACCTATGCGTCCAAGCCGCCGACCGTGGTGCTGATGGCGGGGTTGCAGGGCTCGGGCAAGACCACCAACTCTGCCAAGTTGGCGGCGTGGTTCAAGGCGCAGGGTCGCCAACCACTCCTGATCGGCGCCGACCTGCAACGTCCGGCCGCAGTCGAACAGCTCCGCACACTCGGACGCCAGATCGACGTTCCGGTGTTCTCCGATCCGGAAGACCCGGTGCTCACTGCCTACGACGGCCTCGAAGAGGCGAAGCGGCTCGGCCGCGACGTCGTCATCGTCGACACTGCCGGTCGACTCGCGATCGATGCCGAGATGATGGAACAGGTGCGTCTCATCTCGGGCTCGGTCTCGCCCGACTACACGTTCCTCGTGATCGACGCGATGACCGGTCAGGACGCCGTACAGACCGCACAGGCGTTTCACGAGACGCTCCAGATCGACGGTGTCATCCTGTCGAAGCTCGACGGCGACGCACGCGGCGGCGCCGCGCTGTCGGTCAAAGAGGTGATCGGACGCCCGATCGCGTTCGCCTCGACCGGCGAGAAACTCGACGCGTTCGAACAGTTTCACCCCGACCGCATGGCGAGCCGCATCCTCGGCATGGGCGACATGCTCACCCTCATCGAGCAGGCCGAAAAGGCGTTCGAGGCCGATCAGGCCGAGCAGACCGCTGCCAAGCTCATGGAGGGTGAGTTCACCCTCGACGACTTCCTCGAACAGATGCAGGCGCTCAAGAAGATGGGTCCGCTCTCCGGTGTGCTCGGCATGATGCCCGGCATGCCCAAGGAAATGAAGGATGCGAAGATCGACGACGACGATCTCAAGCCGATCGAGGCCATCATCCGCTCGATGACGCTCGAAGAACGGGCTCGGCCGCAGATCATCAACGGCGGCCGACGCACCCGCATCGCCAAGGGCTCGGGTACCCAGCCAGGCGACGTCAACCGCCTGGTCAAGCAGTTCTCCGAAATGCAGAAGATGATGAAGCGCATGGGGATGGGCGGCAAGAAGGGCAAGAAACGCGGCGGTCTCGGTGGCCTCGGTGCGCTCGCAGGGTTGGGCGGCGGCATGCCCGACATGTCCGAGTTCGAGGGCATGCTCGGCGGTTCCGGCGGCGCCGGCGCACCACCCAGGTAGCGTCGATCCGATCAGCGTGGGCGCGCTGCCGAGTCACGCGGCAGCGTCAGCCGGCGAACCAGGCGGTCGTCTCGGGCGCGTCGGTGTACCATGCGTGGTCCTGGAATGGGCTGGGGGTGATCTCCACGCCGAGCCTGGCGGCATACTCGTCGATGCCCACGACCGTTTCACCGTCACAGGTCCAGTCGATGTCGGCGCAGTTCACGCCGATCGACGCCTGATCCGT
This sequence comes from Ilumatobacteraceae bacterium, assembly GCA_037969115.1. Classification (GTDB taxonomy): domain Bacteria; phylum Actinomycetota; class Acidimicrobiia; order Acidimicrobiales; family Ilumatobacteraceae; genus JBBKWQ01. The sequence goes on along the minus strand of JBBKWQ010000280.1, from coordinate 4,115 downwards.
CAACGCTCCGGTCCAGTACAGGGCGATCTCGATGTCGGGTGGGGGAGCGCATCCCGCCGTGCCTTCGTCGGTGACCGGGTCGTCGATGACGACTCCGACGAGACGTTCGTCGAACGTCTCGCCTCGGCAGTAGAGCTTGCCGACGAATGCGGCGCCGTTGGAGAATCCGTTGAGGACGATCCGTGCACAGGCTGCCGTCGCGTCGTCGACTGTGTCGCGTGCTTCGGTGTAACTGTCGTCGGGGAAGTACAGCCACTGACGACCTCCCCAACCGTCGGCATTGCCCGTCGGTGACACGATTTGCAGGGTCTGCCCGCCTGTTGTCGACGCCGTGGTCTCGCTCCCGGTGCCACCCTTGCCGTGGATCCGCACCAGGCAGTCGGGTGGCGCGCTCGTGGTGAGATCGACCGGTGTGGTGACGGGTTCGGCGACCGTCTCACCTGTGGTTCCCTCGGAGTCCGCCCCGTTGCCGCAGGCCGCCGGCACCGTGACCAGGACTGCAACGGCGAGCGTGCGCCGACGCGATGCAGCTCGGTGTCGCCTGGTGACGGTCACGATCGCGACGTCGGCGGGGCAGGATTCGGCATCATCGGCCATTCTGGCCGACGAAATGCAAGTGTGTCGATCGGTGGGGGATCGGCCCGCTGCCGCTAACCTTTCGTGGTTCTCAATTGTCTCCAGGAGTCGACTCAATATGGCAGTCAAGCTGCGCCTCACTCGTATCGGTAAGAAGAAGCAGCCGCAGTATCGCATCGTCGCTGCCGACTCCCGTTCGCCTCGCGACGGCCGGTTCATCGAGATTCTCGGTCACTACGACCCCCGTCAGGACCCGTCGGCCCTCACGGTCGACAATGACAAGGCCGTCAAATGGCTCGGCCAAGGTGCACAACCGACTGAACGAGTGGCGAAGCTGCTCGAGTTGTCGGGCGCCATGGAGCAGTTCAAGGCGAGCAAGTGAGCGACACCGACACCGAGTTGACAGCCCCGACGGCGGCGGCGGTGCTCGCGCACATCGTTCGTTCCATCGTCGACGCCCCTGACGACGTCACCGTCGAAGAGACCGTGAGCGGCGGCCGGACACGCCTCGACGTGCGCGTCGGACCAGGTGACCTCGGTCGTGTGATCGGTCGTCGTGGCCGTACCGCGTCGAGCATCCGCACGGTCACTCGAGCGGCCGCCGTGCGAGACGATGTCGAGGTCGACATCGAGTTCCTCGACGACTGATCGATCGTTCGTCGTCGCACCGTCACGACCGGCCACACTCGGAGCGATCGATGAGTGAGCGACCAGATGGTCTCCTCGAGGTGGGCCGAATCGGCCGTGCCCACGGTATTCGGGGTGATGTGTTCGTCGACCTGGTCACCGACCACACCGAACGAGTCGATGTCGGTGCCCGGTTGTGGGCCCGCGATCGCTGGCTCACCGTCGAGCGATCGGCACCGGTCAAGCATCGATGGCGAGTCGGATTCGCCGGGTTCCACGACCGAGCTGCCGCCGAGTCGTTCACCGGGACACCGCTGTTCGCCGAACCCATCGACGACCCCGACGCGTTGTGGGTGCACGAGCTCATCGGTTCGTCCGTCGTGGAAACCGATGGAACCGATCGCGGTCGGTGTGTCGCCGTGGTCGACAATCCCGCGTCTGACTTGCTCGAGCTCGAGTCCGGTGCGTTGGTACCCGTCGCGTTCGTGCAGTCGAGCGTCGATGGGGTCATCACGATCGACCCACCGGACGGGTTGTTCGACTGATGCGGATCGACGCATTCACGCTGTTCCCTGGCATGATCGACGCCTTCTGCTCCGACAGCCTGCTGGGCAAGGCCCGAGCGGCAGGCATTGTCGACCTGCGCCTCCACGATCCGCGAGATCACACCACCGACGTGCATCGCACGGTCGACGACACGCCGTTCGGGGGCGGCGCCGGCATGCTCATGCGAGCCGAACCGGTTTTCGCATCCGTCGACGCTGCCGATCCGCCGCGGCCGCTGTTCCTGCTCGGTCCGGGCGGACGACGTTTCGACCAGGCGATGGCGCGAGAACTCGCCGGCACCGACGGTTTCAGTCTGCTGTGTGGGCGCTACGAAGGGGTCGACCATCGGGTGGTCGAACATCTCGTCGACGGCGAGCTCAGCGTCGGTGACGTCGTGCTGGCGGGCGGCGAGGTGGCGGCCTGCCTGGTAATCGAGGCCGTCACCAGGCTGCTTCGCGGCGTGATGGGCAATGCGGCGAGCCCGATCACCGAGAGCTTCGGTGAAACCGGACTGCTCGAGGAGCCGCACTACACCCGACCCGCAGAGTTTCGCGGGTGGGTCGTTCCCGATGTGCTCCGATCCGGCGATCATGGCCGCATCGCCAAGTGGCGGCATGCGCAAGCCCTGCATCGAACGATCGCAGCTCGTCCCGACATCATCGAAGCGCGTGGAGGATTGCGTGATGATGAGCGCGCGCTGTTGGAAGAGTTCCCTCCTGTCCCGTATCCTTCCTAGGCCCCCGTGGGACACCTCCAGGTGTCCGGCATGAAGCCCACGCAAGAGAGCACGCCATGAAGACGACTGACCTTCTCGACAACGATTCGCTGCGCGACGACATTCCCGACTTCGGTCCCGGGGACGAGATCAAGGTTCACGTGCGAGTGGTCGAAGGCGGCAAAGAGCGTGTCCAGGTCTTCCAGGGCAACGTGATCGCTCGCCAGGGTGGTGGCATCCACGAGACCTATACGGTTCGCAAGCTCAGCTACGGCGTTGGCGTAGAGCGAACCTTCCCGGTGCACGCGCCCACCGTTGCGAAACTCGAAGTCGTCCGCAAGGGCGACGTACGTCGTGCCAAGCTGTACTACCTGCGCGACCGCATCGGCAAGGCAGCCAAGGTTCGCGAGAAGCGCGAGTTCTGATCGTCCGCCGGAGCTTTCGGCGGCGCACCTCGAGCGCCTGAGCGCTCCACTCGGGCCGGTCTGCCCCCTTCGTTCGATGAGGGAGGCACATGCCTGCGAAACCAAAGACGCACGACCTGTCCAAACGCGCCCGCGGGCGCTGGGGCGAAGATCTCGCCGCCGCGCACTACCGCCGCGTCGGCTACGACGTCATCGATCGCAACTGGCGATGCGAGCACGGCGAGATCGATCTGGTGCTGCGGGCCGATCGCCTCATCGTGTTCTGTGAGGTCAAGGCCCGCCGTTCGGCCGGATTCGGAGGCGCCGTGGCCGCGGTCACCTACGCGAAGCAGCGGCGCATTCGGCGCTTGGCAGCGATGTGGCTACGCGATCATGCACTGGAACCCGTCGACGTTCGATTCGACGTCGCCGCCATCACCGGGGTCGATCTCGAAGTGTACGAAGCCGCCTTCTAACCGATCAGGGCCCACACGACTACAGCGACGGTTGCCAACGTCGCAGCGACGACCATGGCGTAGTCGGCCGGCTTCGCCCGGAACTTTCGGTACGGGTTGAACCCCACGTGCATCAGTATCGTCGCGACGATGAGCAACCCGGCGAGCCAGACCGAGACCATTATCGTCGAACGTGCCAGCGGCATCGTCACGATCACCATGAATCGCCCGCACCGCAAGAACGCGATCAGTTCGACGATGTGGGACGAACTCACCGCGGAGGTCAACGCCATCGCCGCGTCGAACGAGGATCGGGTCGTGGTGATCACGGGCGCGGGCGGCGATTTCTGTTCGGGTGCGGATGTGAGCGGTGACGAGGAGCGCACTCGTCACCAGTTGGCCTCGATGCGGTACATCAACGATCTGTGCCTGACGCTGGCGCGATTGCCGCAGCCGACGATCGCGAAGGTTCGGGGTGTCGCGGTGGGAGCCGGGCTGAACATGGCGCTCGTGTGCGATCTGGTGGTGGCCGACGAGACCGCCCGTTTCAGCGAGATCTTCGCTCGCCGAGGTCTGTCACTCGACTTCGGTGGTTCGTGGATCCTGCCGCGGCTCGTGGGCATGCACAAGGCGAAGGAACTGGCACTGCTCGCCGACATCGTCGGCGCAGACGACGCCTTGGCGATGGGCCTCGTGAACCGCGTGGTTGCCAGCGCCGATCTCGACGACTTCGTCGACGATTGGGCGCGTCGACTCGCTGCCGGGCCTCCCATCGCGCTGGCGATGTCGAAG
>JBBKWQ010000279.1:0-5551 GCA_037969115.1 Ilumatobacteraceae bacterium | reverse complement strand
GACACGTACGCACCGTTGCGGCGACGGACGCGACAAGGGCTCGCCGGCGGAGACGGCGAGCCCTCACGTTCGATGACCTGTTCGATCAGTTCAGTTCAGTGGGCAGTTCTCCACACGCTCACCGTCGAAGTCGACGTCGGGATGTGCTCCACTCAGCAGGTCGCCGACGTTGTTGAACGAGCCGCTACCTCTACGGTTGTAGATCTGCGGGCTCTGCAGGACCTGCAGGAGGGTGGGGTTGTCCGCGAACACCGGTCCGAAGTAGTCGTTGTAGAACTCGCCGGTCGAGATGCCCGTCGCAGCCCACGAATCGAGATGGTGTGGCTGGCGCCAGTATCCGGGAGAGCACCACTCGCCACCGACGCGGGGCGCGCAGTCGTCACCCGGCAACGCGATCGTCGCGTCGGTGACCACGGTGTACATGGCATGGTCGTACTGGATCGTCACGGAGGTCGATGCTTCCGTCGAGCCGGCCGGGTAGACCTCCGTGTACGAGAGGCTGGTCGGTGCACCATCGGTCGTCGCCGGAATGTCGGTCCCGGCGATCGCCGCTGGACTCACGACATCGATCACCGACACAACCGTGTCGGACACGAACGTCCAGGTCACCTTGATCGAACCGTCGTCCTGACACGCCGCGATTCCATCGAGCGTGGGGTTGTAGGCGTGTGCGACGTTGGCCGGTAGCAGTTGCAGTGTGGCCACCATGGCCAACGCGGCCCCGGCGCCGACGAGTGTTCTGAACTTGGATTTCATGTCGTTCCCTATCTGTGGTCGTGATGTGAAGGCGACATCGCCCCGCCCCCCGCAGGCCGTTCGATCCGCAGGAGGCGTGACCTGTTGGTCCCGCAGCTACGGCTGATCGAACGACCGACGGTCGTGGTGGCTTGCCCGCCACGCAAATACTTACGCCCTGGAGAGCGAACCACAAGAACTTTCTCGCTTTCGGTCAACATTTCTTCGCCTTTCTCACCGTTGGTGACATTCGATTCACCGCCTGTTGGCTGATGTCGTCCATTCAGAACATTCCTGAACACCGATTGAACCAACTCGATCGATTCGCCAAAGTTCTGTGGTCGCTACCGAACGGCACTGCGACTCATCGGACGGCCACAGAGCTAGTACGAAGCATCCTCTTCGCCATCGCAGACGTGAGAACTCTGCACCAGCGAAATCACTGCGAGAACCCCCTGCGAGTCGTCCGAGACCGTCGTCCACGAGAGTGCATCGGCAACGACCGATTCTTCCAGCCCTGCGCTGGGTTGGTCGGACCACAGGACGAGGTACACCGCCGCGTCGCTGCAGGAAATGAGTTCAGTCATGTCGAGAAGTGCGCTCTGGTAGGCCTCCGCCGTTGCGTACCATTCTGGACGGGGGATGTCATACGCTTCGCCTGCGCGACGTAGCGACCACACGGCGCGACCATCGTTGCTGACGATGACGACGTCGTCGTCGAGACCCTTGACGAGTTGAGAGAACGAGTCCTCACGGAATTCGACCAAGCCGAAGCCGTTGCCTTCCTCCGCCATTTTGAATGCCTTGGCGGCGGACACGCTCGCGTTCCCCACGATGAGCAACAGGGCAACAACCGGCACCGCGTACCAAAAACGCGACGGCTTCGGAAGTCGAGTGAGGTTTCGATCGACCCACTGGAGCACCACGATCAGAGCTGGCACAAACACTGGCGACAGCAGCCGGACGCCAATCGGGTCAAACGCTGTGCTCCACGCTGCGAGCACGAGGTACGGCATGTACACAGCCGAGAACACGACGGGTGGGTCGAAAGCCATGCGTCCCCACGCCGAGCGTTCTCGAGGGACCGGTGGAACGATCTTTCGAAATATCGCAAACGCAACGATCGCAACGATCGCGACTCCGAACGTGAGATAACCCGGCGGCACAGGAACCAGCCATGATCCAAACGTGGAGACGATACGTCGGAGGATCTCGATCGGCGAGACATTCGCTCTCGCACGAGGCCCCATCCAGGTGCCGTCTGCCAGATGGTTGCGAACGAGCCACAGAGCCGGGGCGCTGCAGCTGATGAAGAGGTAGGCAGCGACCTTTCCGTAGACGGAACGCGACAAGCTGGCGCGTTGGGGAAGCAGTATTGCGAGCAGCACGATCAGGCCGGATGCGATCAGCGTCACTCCCGCATAGCGAATCATGAAACTCACGGCGCCGACCAGGCCGAGCGACGAGACGGCGATCAAATCTGAACGTTTTGCGCTGACGATCTGGTCGGCCAGACACAGCCAAATGACCACGAACGCGACGAACAACGGATCTGTAGAAAGGAAGCGGGCAGCACTGAACAACGCTGGCGTGGCGGCGGCGACCATCGTTCCTATCCAGATGACGGCGCGACTGTTCGCGCGCCGTCGAAGGAGAAGAAAGACACCGCCGACCGTGATGATCATCGCCATAAGATTGACAACAGCTGCGGTCTGTGTACCCGCGACTCCAAAAAGGTGCCCAAGCGCAATCAGGACCGAAAGAATCGGCGGGAATGGCGTCAGCGGGCCGCCATCGTACGTGGTGACCCCTCGACCCTGCGAGATGTTGAGGCCGGTCGAGAGATAATCGATGGAGTCCGGCGCGAGCGCAGGGCCATGACGGTACGCAATGAACAACAGTGCCGTTGCGGTCGCGATGCCCGCAATCAAGGGCGCCAGTCGAACAATCGCCACGTCATTGGATCTATCGGCCGTCATCGTTTAGTCTCGGGGATCATCGCGTCGCAGGTTGGGTCCCCATGCATCGTTTCGGTCATCGATCTCGGTCCGCAGAGACGAGCTCGCGCTTCGCTCGGCGACGGCGCTGGGCGGCCGGTGGACTCGTCCACTGGAAACCTCCTCGGATCGATCACCTTCGGTCAACCTCGACGATCCGTTCTCGCCACCAGCCTTTGACAACAGCTGAAGTCGCATCGCCGGAAATGCGACCAGGAGCCCGAAGTAGACGCCGAGTCCGGTCAGGCTTTCCACAAAGCCGAACATCACCACGATGCCTCCGTAGAGAAAGATGAAGGTGCCGATGGGATTAAACTCCTGCAACAATTTCCACCCGAGTCGCAACGTCGCGAAGAGCTGCGCAACGAACAGCACCAGCCCAATGGCACCGAGCCGGAGCATGAGCTCGAGCGCCGCGTTGTGGCTGTGGAACACCGGATAGCCGAGCTGGCGATTGATCGACAACGTGGGCTCCACCGAGAAGCTCTGAAACACGCCTCCCCACCCATACCCGATGAGCGGTCGTTGCCGAATCGCCGTGATGACGGCGTCCCAGATTTCAGTACGTCCCGCGAAGGTGAGATCCTTCCCGTTCAGTTGCACCAGAGGTTCGAGCAACAGCGAAAAGGCCACGATCAAGACCAGGGCGACACCAAGGGTGACTGTGACGAAACTCCGTCCAAGCGTGCGTCGGACCCATCCGTATTGATCGAGCGCCCACCACATCATCAGAACGAGGAAGAAGGTCGCGAGGCCGGTTGAACTCTGCGAAAGGACGATGAGGACGAAGACCATTGCGATGAACAACCATTTGCTCTCACGACGTTTCCAAAAGGCGAGTACCGCCGCCATTGTCACACACAAGCTCGCCGCCATGAAGTTCTTGTGAACGAAGCCGCCGCGCAAGCCCCCACCCTCTACCGTAGAAAATGCCACGTCAGGCTGAAGAAGAATTGCGAGGAACACCAGCCCAATGGAGACATATCCGGCGTGAATGATCGAACGAAGGAAATAGCCGACCGGCATGATACTGGCCAAGACCACCACCGTCAGAACAACTCCGATGTCTCGCCTGGTCACATCGTAGAAGCCAGCGGGAAAAACGCTCCAAGTATACGATGCCAACCACCACACCATGAAACAGACCCAGGTGATCGGAAGATACACCGACAGAATTCGACCCCTCGGAGCAAGCAACAGCGTGGCCGTCACCAGGACAAGCTGTAGGGCGAGGTACTCGTTGGGCCTGACAGGGTATATCGAGTTGTTCGCATCGAAGCCCTTCACCAATGCGAACACCAGCGACAGAATCGCGAGGCGCAGCCATAACTCATCTGGCCAACCCCTCGGCAGACCATCGAAGGATCGTTCCGACGATGAGATCATGACGAATGCACCGTCAGCATCTGCTGCGGCTCAGCGACTTCGGCCGGGTCTCTCAGCGAACGAGGGGGACTCGACACATCTGCACCCACCATTCTGCTGAGCTCCTCATCAGGGGAAACCGATCCTGCCGTCACGACACGCTAGCGAACCGAGAGGGCATGGGACAGTATCGCGGCAAAGTCATTCTGACCGGAGCTCATGCACCTCTGGTCGGCATCAACACCGAGAGACGGCCGGCGTCGACACCGTCGAGCTGGCTCACGATCTGTCGCAACGTCCTGCGCCGCTGACGCTTCCGGGGTACAGCGAGCACGACCACATCGGCTGCCTCGACGAGATGCATGGCCGTCACGGTGTCGAGTATCGGTCCACCATCGACGACCACGATTCGCGCCAGCGACGATGCCGCCGCCACTGCCTCTCGCATGCCACCGTGGGCCAGCACGTCCACATCGGCAGGACCCTCCATCCCGACCACATGAACACCACGAGCACCACGCGCGGGGAGCGACACCGACGAAGGACGATCAACTTCGGTCAGCTCCTCGCCGCACTCCTTCATCAGGATCATCTCGCTGAGGCCCATCATCTGGCGGGTGAAGAGATTCGAAAGTTCCGGCGCACGTGTATCGGCATCGATCAGCGCGACGCCCTTTCCGGCCGCCCCGAACGAAGTGGCCATCGCCGCAGCAAGCGTCGTGCATCCTGCCGATCGCTGGGTGCCGACCACCGCAATCGTGATCGGACCCGCAGACTTGGAAAGCGTTTCAGCCCGAACACAGACGGCTTCGACGAATGATTGCGACCCTGTCGGAAGACTTCCGAAAGCCTCGAGGCGCGCCTCTCGAAACTCTGCTGTTCTCGGAAAGCGGCCGAACGGCGCTGCTCCCAGGATCTCTTCGTACTCTTCGTCGTCGAGCACCCTCGGCGACACTCTGGCAGCCACGACCGCTGCGATGACTCCCAGCCCGAGCTCTCCCACCAAGCCAACAGCGAGCAACACCTCGTTCGTCGAAACCTCCGCGATCGTCGGAAGAGACGCCGGCTGGACAAGCCGCGTCGTAACCCGAAGCTTCGATGTCGACTCGAGCTCCGACTTCGAACCGAGAATCTGCTGATACTCCGTCAACAGATTCTGCTTGATCGACACCAAGTTCGGAGCCACCTGATCCACCGTCGGAACCGGACCATACGTCTGACCATCCGCGACCGGACCGGTCGGCAGATACGGAGCAAGCACCGCCTCGATCTCAGCATCCACGTCGGCCAACTGATCCACCAACCCAGCCAACTGAGCGTCCAGTTGCGCCAACTCGTCACTCTGCAACGAATCCAGCTGCCCCTCCAACAGACCGAGGTAGGTGTCAACATACGCAGTGGCGATTTCCTGTGCCCGCTCCGGCGTCGACGCAGTCGCACTGATCGTCACCACG
>JBBKWQ010000278.1:0-6481 GCA_037969115.1 Ilumatobacteraceae bacterium | reverse complement strand
AGCGACCGCCGCAACGCTTGGCGCGGACTCACCGTTATGGTCGGGCTCGGTCGGCGATCGGAGCTCGCGGTCGCGATCACGATGGCGCTGCTGATCGCCACCGTTGCCGCGGCCGCCGTCGTGGCCCCGCGAGCTCTGGCCGACGCAGAGGAGGCGAGCCTCGAACGCGCCGTTCGAGAGGCGAACGATCCGCAGCGGCGTCTGGCGATTCGCTTGATCAAGACCTTTCCACAGGGATCCGCCGAGGCGCCGATCGCTCCCGAGATCACAGCAGCCAGCTCGGCCGCGATGGTGGTTCCGGACGATATTGCTGCCCTGTACGGCGAGCCGCGTATCGTCATCGACTCGAGCCGGTTCACCGTCGGTGCGTTGAACAGCGAGCCGACCGGACTGCCGACGTTCCTGACGTTTCGGGTCCACCCCGAAATCGAGGCGCACAGCCGGTTGGTCGCGGGTCGCCCAGCAGGGCCGACCGACCGCGCCGTCGATCGGCTGGTCGTGTTCGAGTTCGAGTTGAGTGTGGTCGCCGCCGAGCTGATGGGATGGAAGTTGGGTGATCTTGTCGAGTTGTTCGCCGACCCGAGCGACTCGGTGACTCGGCAGTACTCCGGTGGGCTACCCGACACGTTCGTGGGTGAGCTGGTCGGACTCCGCGAATTGGATGCACCATCGGATCCGTACTGGTCCGGCGACGCGCGACTGCACCGGCCGGTCGTCGCGGATACTGGCCTCGGAGCTGATCTTTTCGCCTTCGGCTCGATCTCGCCGACACAGCTTCCCGAGCGACCGTTCGTCGTCGGCGCGAGCGGTCCGCTCTTCGTCGAACAGCGCCGAGATCTGATATCGGAAAAGGTCTCACTTGCCACCGTCGATCGCACCCTCGATGGGTTGATCGCGCTCGATGCCGCAACCGGCACGGTTCCGGCAGGCGGACGCCCAGGGGTCGTCAGCGGATTGGCGCCGGTACTCCAATCGGAGGCCGAACAGCGGGTCAGTGCGCGATTCGCCCTCGTGATGGCTGCCGTCGGAGTCATTGCCGTGGCACTCGTCTCGCTGGCGCAGTTCCTCCAGGCGGCGTTCGCCCGGCGCCGCGGTTGGCTGCTCGTTTCCCGGGCTCGGGGTGCGTCGGAGGCGCAGGTGATCGTCGCAGCGTTCGTCGAGTTGGCCGTCATCGCGTCGCTCGCCATCGTCGCCGGGGCGGGTATCGCGGCCGTCGTCACGGGAGGAGACGGATCGAGCACCGAGACGAGATTGTTGCTCGGGTTGTGGGCTGGTTCCGTGATCAGCGCCCTCGCTATGGCAGCGGTCGAGGCGCGTCGGCCCGTCTCCGTATCGGGCCGGGTCACGAAGCCTCCGGGCTCGGGGCGCTGGGTCCGCCTCGCCGGATGGGTGCTCCTGGTCGCAGCACTCGCCAGCCTGATCTCGTTTCGGCGGCGCGGCGTTTCCCTGGATTCGAGCGCGGGCGATCCGCTGACCGTTCTCGTGACCATCCTGCTGCCCCTCGCACTGGTGGTGGTGATGCAGCGCGTGCTGCCACACGTGCTTCGGATGGTCGCACGGTCGGGATTGGCGATGGGGCCCGGAAGGCTGGTGGGTGTACGGCGAGCGATGTCGGAACCAGATGCCGGCGTGGGTGTCATCGCAGTCCTCACGTTGGCCTTGACGGTCGCCGGGCTCGGACTGGGCGTCAATCGTTCGCTGCGGGCCGGCAACGAGGATGCCAGCTGGCTCGCGGTAGGCGCGCCATATCGGATCGAGTCGGCGGTCCCCGATGTCGCCACGGAGATCGAGTCGATCGACGGCATTCGACTTGCGCGTGCGGGCGAGACGCGGTTTCTCTTCGATCTGGCCGGCTCGTCCACGGCGGTGCGGCTGTTCAACGTCGAGACCGAAGCACTGGCAGCGCTCACCGAGGGAACCGTTGCCGACCTCGGTCTGCCCGATGAGCTCCGTGATCTGTCGGACCCGGACGTGGTGCCGGTCGTGGCCGCCCGGCGGATATCGAGTCGTCGTGTCGACATCGGTGATGAGTACGTCGGAGTCGGGCGCATGTCAACGGTCGTGTTCCGGGTGGTCGAGGTGCGCGACAACCTCTTCGGCCGCAGCGAGGACTGGGCGGTGGTCGACCGAGCGTCATTCGAGCTGGCCGTGGGTGAACGGGCACCGATCGACACGCTGTCGTTCGACATTCCCGACGCGTCGCGCCCGGCGCTGATGAACATCGTGGAGTCCGCTGACCTCGAACTCGGTGAACGCGCTGCCGTGCTCACCGAGCAGCGCGCCGACCCGCTGAGCCGGGCGGTTCGTGTCGGATACCTGGCGGCCGGAGTCCTCGCGGTCGGGCTCGCACTCGCCGCCGTCGTCGGGCTCGCGGTCGTGACTGCTCGGCAGCGGCACCGTGAGGTTGCTGTACTCGGCCTGCTCGGAGCCGATCGTCGAGAGATCGCTCGCGCCGTCGGGTCCGAACTCGTACCGCCCGTGATCGCCGGCATCGTGCTCGGTTCGGCCACGGGCTGGCTCGTGGTCACGATGTTCGACGGACGGTTCGACCTGTCGGCGTTCGCAGACGGTGCGGCCGTGACGGTGAGCCCAGATCTGGTGTCGGTCGCCACCGCAGCGGCGGCAACGATGTTGGTGTCGTTGGTGTTGGTCGGATGGCTCGTCCGACGCATCGTCTTGGCGCGGGTCAGTGAGATTCTTCGGGTGGACGGCGGCGCATGACCGTCCGTGCCATACCATCGGCGTCACATCGACGTGTGCGGAGGAGGTCTGCATGACGCTGACGGCCAACAGCAGGACAATGGACGCCGACGCCGGTGAGGGCCGTATCCACTGCGAAGGGCTCGTGCGGATCTTCAAGTCGGCCGAGGTGGAGGTGGTCGCACTGCAGGGTCTCGACTTCCACGTGGAGCCGGGTGAACTGATCACCGTGGTCGGAGCATCGGGATCGGGTAAGTCGACGCTGTTGAACGTGTTGGGCGGCCTCGACGAACCCAGCGCCGGCACGGCGCGCGTCGGGCGCCACGACCTGATGACGATGTCGTCCGATGAGCGCAACGAGTACCGACGCTCGACCGTCGGGTTCGTGTGGCAGCAGACGTCGAGAAACCTCCAGCCGTACCTCACCGCTCGCCGCAACATCGAGTTTCCGCTGGCGATCGCAGGGCACTCGAAGCGGATCCGCCGCGTTCGCGCCGAGCAGTTGCTCGAGTTGGTCGGGCTCGGTGACCGTGCCGACCATCGTCCTGCGGAGCTTTCCGGCGGTGAGCAGCAGCGGGTCGCGATCGCGGTCGCCCTGGCCAATCAGCCGCGGTTGTTGCTCGCCGACGAGCCGACGGGTGAACTCGACACAGCGACTGCGATCGAGGTGTTCGACGTGCTTCGCACCGCCAATGCCGAGCTCGGTGTGACCGGTGTGGTCGTCACCCACGATCCGCTCGTGTCGCAGCAGGTCGACCGGACCGTAGCGATTCGCGACGGGCGCATCAGCTCCGAGATCGTGCGCGACGGCGCGGGTCTCGACGGCCGGCGAGTGATCGCACGCGAGTACTCGGTGCTCGACTCGGCAGGCAGGTTGCAGCTCCCCGAGCGGTATGTGGGCGAGCTCGACCTGCGGCGACGAGTTCGATTGGAGCTCGAGTCGGATCATGTGGGGGTGTGGCGGGACTTCGTCGAGGACGAGGACGCGTGGGCCCGGCCAGAGGCGCACGGCTTCGGAGACGACGAATGAGCCCGCTCGTGCAATTGCGCGGTGTGGTGAAGGACTACCCGGGCGTACACCAGGCGGTACACGCGCTGCGATCTGTCGATCTCACCGTCGAACCCGGCTCGCTCACGGCAATTCACGGCCGTTCCGGGTCGGGCAAGACGACGTTGCTCAACGTGATCGGCGGGCTCGATCGAGCCGACCGCGGTGAGATCGATGTCTGCGGACTCGATCTGATGTCGGCGAGCGATGCTGCGCTCACCGAGCTCCGTCGGAACGAGGTCGCGTTCGTGTTCCAGGCGTTCGGTCTGCTCCCCATGCTGAGTGCTGCGGAGAACGTCGAGGTCCCGCTGCGCTTGCAGGGCATGGCCGGAGCAGAGCGACGCGCGTCGGTAGCCGACCTCCTGGAGCTGGTCGGACTCGGGCCACGCGCGAAGCATCGGCCGACCGAGTTGTCGGGTGGAGAACAGCAGCGCGTCGCCATCGCCAGGGCACTGGCGGGGTCTCCGTCGTTGCTGATCGCCGACGAACCGACCGGCCAGCTCGACTCCCGAACCGGCGCCGACATCATCGCGCTGATACGCGAATTGGTGAACGAGCGGGGGGTGGCTGCCGTGCTGGCAACGCACGACGCATCGATCATCGAATCGGCCGACCGACACCTCGAACTTTCGGACGGCGCGGTGGTGGGCACCACCGCTGAGACGACGGTCTGACGAGTCGGCAATGCCCGAGGGCGACACGATCCGACACCTCGCCGAGCGAATCACCGCACGGTTCGCCGGGCAACGAGTCGAGCGGTGCGTGACGCGGGACCCGCGCCTGGTCGGTCTCGACCTGTCGGGCGCCGTGCTACGCGAGGCAGATGCCGTTGGCAAGCACCTGATGCTCCGGTTCGACGACGGGCGCACGCTGCACAGTCATCTGCGGATGGACGGCGAATGGACCGTCGGACGGGCCGCACGAGTGCCGGAGTGGCGGCGACGAGTCGAACTCTGGATGGAGAACGGGCGCCTCACAGCCGTCGACATGCCGATGGTCGGCGTGGTCGCGACCGCCGACGAGGCCGATGTGGTCGGCCATCTCGGCATCGACCTGTGCGCGGCGGTCGTCCCCGAGCCCGCCGAAGTCGCAGATCGTCTCGTGATCGACCCGACCCGGCCCTTGGCTGGGGCGCTGCTCGATCAACAACTCGTCGCCGGTTTCGGCAACGTCTTCGCGGTCGAGGTGCCCTTCATCGCCGGTGTCTCGCCGCGGCAACCGGTCGGTGAGGTCGTCGGGCTCGATGGTCTCGTCGCGATCGGCGCGGCGCTGATCCGCCACTCGATGCGCGGCGGCCCACGGAACACCACCGGTAGGCGGCTGAACACAGCCGACCACTGGATCTACGGCAAGAGCGGCCGCCCGTGTGGTCTGTGCGGGACCCGACTCGAGGGATGGACCGATCGGGAGAGCCCTTGGGGCCGGTTCTCGGTCTGGTGCCCAGAGTGTCAACGGCTGGAGTCACCTCGAGTCGCCGACCTGATTCGCGCCCGCCGCCTGCTCGGCTTGCATCCGGCGCGGCGCGAACCGCCGTTCCCGCCCGCTAACTGAGACCGTCGAGGAATGCTGCGATGGCCGCGTTCACCTCATCGGGATGCGTGAGATTCGAGGCATGCGTGCCTGCCTCGATGACAGCGAGCGTCGAGTTCGAGAGCGCGCCCGCGAGTGCCCGGCCGTGATCGATACTGATCGCGACGTCGGCATCACCATGCACCACGAGCGCCGGAGCGTCGATCTCGCTCAGGCGGTCGGTGATGTCGTCGCGGTCGAGCAATGCGTTTCCGGCGAACTCGGTCATCTGGGCGCGGCGCTCGTGCCAGATGGCGATCCAATGCGCGGCGAGGTCGTCGCGTCCCAAGATGAGGCCGGCGACGATGTCGGCGACAGGATCGAGGGGTTCGTCCGACATCCAATGAGTCAACATGCCTCGATAGCCGTCGAGGACCGCAGGATCGTCCGCGCCGGACTGCGTGTCGATGAGCACCAGCGCCCGAACCCGATCGGGGTGTGCCAGCGCGGCGCGCAGCGACAAGTAACCGCCCTGTGACATTCCGGCGAAGACGGCTCTGTCGATCCCGAGATGGTCGAGCAGTGCAACGGCGTCGTCAGCCGAATCCCAGTACGTGAACGGTTCGGTTGCGGCCGTGCCGCCGAACCCGCGTTCGTCCCAAGCGACGGAACGCCAACCCTCGAACGCATCGACCTGCGGGTCGAACATCGAGTGATCCGTCAGGAAGCCATGACTCCAGATGATGACGTCCTCGTCTCCGGCTCCGTCCGGATCGGTATCGGTGTAGGTGACCTCTTGACCGTTGACGAGCGCGACTGCCATGAACCAAGACTGCCAGACCGGCGACGGGCTGATTCACCGGGCTGCGAGCACCATGGTCCAGTAGAGCGTTCCGTCGGCTGAAGCAGCTGACGCCACGCCGATCTCGGTGAATGCCGGGTTCAGGATGTTGGCCCGGTGACCGCTGCTGTTCATCCAACCGTCCATGACCGAACTTGCGCTGCCGTACCCGGCGGCCACGTTCTCTCCCCACGTTCCCCAGCTGTAACCGAGTGCCGAGATCCGCTGCCCGGCATCGGAACCGTTGGACCCGGTGTGAGTCATCGTGGAACGAGATGCCTGATCTGCCGAATGCGACGCGGCCGCCTGCATGAGCAGGTTGTTGCTCGACACGGGAGCGAGTCCTGCCTCCGCGCGTCGCTGATTGGTGATCGCAACCGCGT
>JBBKWQ010000277.1:0-16479 GCA_037969115.1 Ilumatobacteraceae bacterium | reverse complement strand
TTCAGCGGCGACAAGCTGCTTGGCGGTCCGCAGGCGGGCATCATCGTAGGTCGTGCCGACCTGGTCGCCGCGTGCGCCGCGCATCCACTCGCTCGGGCGCTGCGTCCGGGGGGTCTGGTGCTGTCGGCGCTCCAGGACCTCGCGATGTCCTACCTCGACAAGTCCGTTGCCACCCACGTCGCGTTCTGGCGGATGGTGGCGGTGCCGGTCGCCGAGTTGAGGCGACGGGCACGCATGATCGCGCACAACGCCGGAGCGGGCGAGGTGGTCGACACCGAAGCATTGCCGGGTGCTGGTTCGGCTCCGGGCGTCACGATGCCGTCGGTCGGCATCGTGTTGCAGGGTGATCTGCTCGCCACGTTGCGTTCAAACTCCGTACCGGTCATCGCCCGTACTCGCGACCATCGAACCTTCGTCGACCTCCGGTCGGTCGATCACGGCGACGATGCCGAGCTCACCGTCGCGATCGTCGCCGCGACGTCGCGGTCAACCTCGTCGTCGGCATGAGAGTCGTCGCCACCGCCGGCCATGTCGACCACGGCAAGTCGTCGCTCGTGCTCGCGCTGACCGGCACCGATCCAGACCGGTTCGAGGAGGAGAAACGACGCGGTCTCACCATCGACCTCGGGTTCGCCCATGCAACGCTGCCGTCGGGCGAAGGCGTCAGCTTCGTCGACGTTCCCGGCCACGTGCGCTTTCTCCGCAACATGCTCGCCGGCGTCGGTGGTGTCGACGCCGCTTTGTTCGTCGTTGCCGCCACCGAGGGATGGAAGCCTCAATCCGAGGAACATCTGCGGATCCTGGAGCTGGTCGGCACACAGCATGGTCTGATCGCGCTCACCAAGGCCGATCTCGTCGACGACGAGTGGCTCGAGATTGCCACGCTCGAAGTCGCCGACCATGTGAGCGGCACGTTTCTGGCGGACGCCCCGATCGTGCCGGTGTCTTCCGTGGCGGGCACCGGCCTCGACGAACTCCGAGCGGCGCTCGACGATCTCGTGGCGGCCACACCCGTCTCGACCGACCGTGGCAGGCCACGGCTGTGGATCGACCGGGTGTTCGCAGCCAAGGGCAGTGGCACGGTTGTGACGGGCACGCTCACCGGCGGTTCGCTCGCTCACGACGACAACGTGATGGTCGAGCCCGGCGGTCATTCGGCCCGCATCCGATCGATCCAGACGTTGGGGAATGCCGTCGACCAGATCGGTCCCGGCAACCGGGTAGCACTGAACCTCAACGGTGTCAGCCACGAGGATCTGGCACGCGGCGACGCAGTGCTCACCACCGGCACGTGGCTCACCACGAACCGCTTCGACGCCACGCTCGACGTACTCGGATCGCTCGACCACACCGTGTCGAGACGTGGCGCGTATCTCGCGTACATCGGGTCGCGTGAGCTACCGGTGAAGGTGCGCGTGCTCGGCTCCGACGGCATCGCTCCCGGCACGTCGGGTCTGGTCCGCCTCCACCTCCCTGAAGCCCTTGCACTGCTCCCCGGCGATCGGTACGTGCTACGCGAGTCGGGCCGCGACGAGACGATCGGAGGTGGCGAGCTGCTCGACATCCGACCGGTCAGGCCGGCGTCGAAGGCTCGTCCCGACCGCTCGGTCGACCGCGTCATCGCCGAGCGCGGCTGGACCCAAGTGGCTGAGATCGAGTTGCTCACCGGCGTGACCGTCGACCCCGTCGTCGGCGACTGGGTGGCCGCCCCGGAACTCCTGCGCGAGACCACCCAGCGGCTGCGCGACGCAGTTGCGGCCGCGGGTGGGACCGGCCTCGACGTGTCGACGCTGAGCGAGCCCGAACGCGTGCTCATCGACACTCTCGACGGCATCGACGTCGAGATCGGCCTCGCCCGTGAGGCCGAAGCCGTCGACCCGTACGTCGATCACCCCTACGCCGAGGCAGTCCGGGCAGCCGGGTTCACGCCGCCGGGAGCGGAAGGTGTCGATCGCAACGACGTGCGCGAACTGGTACGGCGTGGCCATCTGGTGCAGCGCGAAGGCGTGATCTTCCACCGCGACACGATCGAGGCGGCGGTCCGCATTGCGGGTCAGCTTCTCGCCGACCACCCCGACGGGTTCACCGTTGCGCAGTTCAGGGACGCCACTGGTGCGAGCCGGAAGTACGCGCTGCCGCTCGTGGCCGAGCTCGACGCCAGCGGGGTCACCCGCCGACGCGACGATTTCCGTATCGGCGGCCCACGCCTGCCGCCGAGCTGACGCCGAAACGGGTCTGCTCAGAGCTCGAAGTCGACCGGCTCCGCCGCCACGTCGGCCGACTTCTTGCCGCGCATCTCGCGGTAGTCCTTAGCTGCGCCTTCGAGCGGTTCGACCTCGAGCGTCACGCCGTCGATCGCGATGACGCGGATCTCGTCACCACGCTGGATCGGTGTGGCGCGGTTGGTGCGGGCTCGCCATTGAGCGTCGTTGATTTCGATGGTGCCCTCGGGGTTCAGCCGCTCGAGTGCGGTGCCGGTGGAACCGATCATCCAGTCGCGGCCGATCGTCGGGGTGGCGAAGCGCGTGCGGGTCATCGACGGCATGCCCACGACGAAGGTGAGCGTGACCCCGCCGACCCCGGCGATGAGCGTGATCCACGGCGGGCGCATCGACGCGCCGGGCAGGTCCACGAAGAGGAACCAGCTACCCACCACGGTGAATGCGAGGCCGACACCGGTCCACACGCGCGGTAACCCGACCTGTACGTCGATGGCGAACGCGACGAACGCGGCGACGAGCAGGGCAACAGCCCAGGTCCGGGTGGGCAGTGCGGTGAGCCCGTAGCACGCCAGCACCGTGCAGACGGCGCCGACGACGCCGGCGATACCGACACCTGCTGTGTAGAACTCGAAGATCAGCAGGGCCAAGCCGATGAGCAGGAGCAGATAGGCGACCGGCGGGCTTGCCACCGTGTGGAGGAGTTGGTCGACCAGGCCGAGCTTGGCGAACCGCGGCGCGGCGACGGTGGTGCGTTGCACGGTGCCATCGTCGGTGATCTCCTCTTCGGTGGCATTCACGGCGACGCCGTTCTTCTCGAAACCGTCGAGCGCGTCGAGCATGTTGGCCATGGTCGCAATGCCCTCGTCCGAGATGCGCTGCTTGAAGACACCGAGCGCGCGGGCGTCGCTGAGACCGAAGTCGTCGGAGCGCAGGTCGGCGTCGGCGCTCCCGAAGTCGATGAGCGGTGACACGGGGTCTCCGCTGTGACCGACACGTGCTCCCGGCGCCATGCCGGTGACGTCGGCGACCGCCAGGATCTGAACGGGCACGCCGTAGAGCCGCGCACCGGACGGGCCGACCCAGACACCGATGGGCAGCGGTGCATCGGCGATCTGCTCGAACAGAGTTGCCATGTCGTCGTCGCTCGCCACGGCACCGCGCACGTTCACCTGGAGGACGAGTGCCTGACTGTTCTGATCGACGGCGCGCTCGATGGCGTTACCGATCTCGTTGACCACGATGTCGTCGAACAGCCCGTTCACCTGGAGCACGTCGATCGGTTCGTTGGTCGCTCCGCCCGTCGTCGTGGTTTCGGAATCGTCGGAGCTCTGTGCGTCGGCGGTCGGCGCGAGAAACCCCAGCACGGCCAGTATGCCGAGCAGGGTGATCGCTAGTCTGCGCACAAGTGCCTCCGGAAAACGTGAGTCGTGTCCCCGAACTGTCCGCCTCCGGCGTTGCCGTTATCGCGGGTAAGGGGGGCGTCGGTAAGACCACGGTAACGGCAGTTCTGGCGCGAGCCGCATCCGATGCCGGGCTTCGCGTGCTCGTGATCGAGCTCGACGGAAAGCCCACGCTCCAGACGCTGTTGCCTGGCCTCGAAGTGCGGTCCATGTCGGGTGCCGATTCGTTGGAGGAGTACCTCCGTGACCACGGTTTTGCCCGGATCGCGTCGAGGTTGGTGTCGAGCGGCGTCATCGATCTCGTCGGCACGGCAGCACCGGGGATCGACGACCTCGTCGTGTTGGGCAAGATCAAGCAGCTCGAGCGCTCGGGTCGGTGGGACCTCATCGTGGTCGACGGGCCGGCGGCTGGTCATGCGATCTCGTTCCTCACCACTGCGAACGGCATGCTCGACGCCGTGCGCGGCGGCCCAGTGCGGGCACAGGCACAGGACGTGCTCGACATGCTCGCTGACCCCGAGCGCTGTCAGGTGGTCCTCGTCACGTTGCCGGAGACGACCCCGGTCAACGAAGTGATCGAGACGGCCGCCTCGCTCGAATCGAGGGTCGGTGTGATGCTTGGGCCGATCGTGGTGAATCGCGTCGATGCCTTCGGCGAGATGCCCGACTTCGACGCCGCGAACGGTGCCGACAACGACGAGTTCGACGCGCTCGTCGCGGCTGCCGAGTTCAGGACGTCGCGTCGAGCGATCGAGAAGTCCCAGATCGAGCGGCTCGCCGATGTGCTGCCGCTCGAACAGATCGTGGTGCGCGCTTGCCCAGTCGCCGGGTTGTCGGCGGCCGATGTCCAGCAACTGGCGGACGAGCTTCGCGGAGTCCGGAACGGGGCGACTCCATGACATCGCTGATCGGCGAGCTCGCTGATGCCGAGGTCGTGGTGTGCTGTGGGTCTGGAGGGGTCGGCAAGACCACGGTGGCCGCAGTGCTCGGTCTCGAAGCGGCTCGCGCTGGACGGCGCGTGGTGGTGGTCACCATCGATCCGGCCCGACGACTTGCTGACGCGCTCGGTCTGGAAAGTGGTCTGGGCGGTGAGCCGGCTCGTATCGATCTGCCCGACCTCGACGGTGAGTGTTGGGCGATGATGCTCGACACGTCGGCGATGTTCGCCCGGGTGGTGCACGAGCACGCTGAAGATGCCGAGCAGGCGGAGCGGATCGTCCAGAACCGGTTCTTCTTGAACATGGCGGGTTCGCTCAGTGGCACGCAGGAGTACATGGCGTCCGAGGCGCTGCACCTCCTGCACGGCGACGACCGGTTCGATCTGGTCATCGTCGACACGCCTCCGAGCCGGCACGCGCTGGAGTTCTTGAACGCGCCCGGCGTGCTCGCTCGCTTTCTCGATCACCGGTTGTTCAAGCTCATGATGCTGCCGGCTCGCAGCGGGATGAAGCTGTTCAGCGTTGCCACGCAGCCGATGTTGAGGGCAGTCGGCCGGGTCATCGGGTCGGACGTGCTCGCCGACGCCGTGGCGTTCTTCCAGGCGTTTGCGGGCATGGACGTTGGGTTTCGCGAGCGAGCCGAGGAGGTGACGTTGCTCCTGCGGGCCGACGCAACGAGGTTCGTGCTGGTCGCGGCACCCCAGCGTGACACCGTGACCGAGGCCGTGTGGTTCGCCGACGAGTTGCATGATCAGGGTTTCGCCGTGACGGCAGCGATCGCGAACCGTATGCATCCGCGTTTCGGAGCTGGCACCTCCGCCGAGGCGACCGGCCGAGCCGAGGCAGCCGAGTCTGACGACACGGCGAGGCTGTGGGCGAATCTCGCCGAGCTCCGTCTGATCTCCGAACGCGAACGGGTGGAGATCTTGCCGCTGCTCGACCGTCTCGGCGGTGCGCCGATCATCGAGATCCCGCTGCTCGCCGAGGACATCCACGATCGCCGAACGCTCGATCTGATCGGGTGCTTCCTGAACGATCCCGATCAGGTTGTGTGAGCGCCGCTGCTGGCTGGTCGGTTCTGTTCGGTCTGGGCAGTCCAACACCGGTAACGTCGCCCTGTGCACATTCTGCTCGCAACCGACGCCGACTGGATCGTCGACGAGATCACCGCTGCGCTCGGCGGCCCGACCACGATGTTCACGGTGTGCCGTGAAGGGCGTGCCGTCTCTGATGTGGTCCGCACCCGCACCCCCGATCTGGCCGTACTCGACCTGCAGATCGGTTCGATGGGCGGCATGGCGGTCGCCATGGCGCTGCGTCTCGACGAATCGGGTGGAACACTCGATCACGTGCCCATCGTCATGCTGCTCGACCGTGAAGCCGACATCTATCTTGCGAAGCGCTCCGGTGCCGACGCCTGGCTGATCAAGCCGCTCGACTCGCTCCGGCTGAAGCGAGCCGTCAAGGCCGTGAACGACGGCAACACCTACTTCGAGGGTGTGCCGGTGGAGCAGGTCGACGAGCCCGAACCCGACGTGGACGACGACGCCGAAGTCCTGTCAGCCGAGGAAGAACCGGCTTCGGCCGGATAGCATTACCCGCCGCTACGGGGTGTAGCGCAGCTTGGTTAGCGCGCCACGTTCGGGACGTGGAGGCCGGAGGTTCAAATCCTCTCACCCCGACCATTGCAGCAGACTGGGCGACAGCGCCGTCGGCTGATCAGGTCCCCGCTCGGGCGAAATTGGCCAGCGCCCCCGACAGAGTGTCGAGCAGCTCGTCCTGGCCACGCACGCCGTGGCGCTGTGCGACGAAATGGGGGTCGTTGTAGGTGATGAACGTCTGCCCGTCGGCGTCGGTGTGGACGAGGATCTTCTGCGGCAGATCGAGGGCGATCGACTGGTCGGTCTGCATCAGCACCGTCCCCAACGACGGGTTGCCGAACACCACCAGCTTCGTCGGCCGAAGTTCGAGCGGCACCGTGGCGGCGGCCACGTCGTGCTCCGCGACGAACGCCACGTTGACCGGTGGTGCCGCCTCCAGCGCGGCCACGATGGCCGCGAACGCATCGTCGGCGGAACGGTCGGTCTCGATGGTCACCAGACCGGCGCCCCGACGAACCGTGCCGGCGTCGAAGACCGGGTCGACCGTCGTGCCGGTGGCGACCGATGCCAGCCCGGCCAGCGCGTTGCCGAGCGTGTTCAGCTGGGCGTCGGCGCCCTCGATGCGGTGCCGCGACTGCAGGTACGACGAGGCGTTGTAGGAGACCCTGACCACCCCGAACAGATCCTCCCAGACCAATATCTTGACCGGCAGGTCGATGCCGGCGGTCTGGGCCGACTGCATCAGCGGCGTGCCGATGGCCGCATTGCCGAAGAACAACTCAGTCGTGGGCGGCAGCACCAGGCCACGGCTGGCGGCCGCGGCCTGATGGTCGACCGTCTTGGCGAGGACCAGGTTCGGGTTGGCGTCGATCGCTGCGGCCAGGTCGCCAACCGAGTCGGTGAAGGGCTTCGCGCTCTCGGCGACGACTGCGCCGACCGGATCGCGGGCCTCGCGGTAGGACGCAGTTCCGGAACCGGCGAAGGTCAGATCGGACATGCATGTGTCGGTCGTGCCCGCGGCCGGTGACGTCGTCGTCATCGAGATCTTGATGCCTCGCAGGGCACGAAACCCGTGGCCGGTCGACGTCAACTCGGTGACTTCGGGCTCGGTGAACGAGCCGCGGACGGTTCCCCGCAGCATGCCGGTCGAGGCCGTCGGTTCGAGCGTCCACCGACCCCTGACCCATCCGTCACCGCCAGGCCGCAACACGAGGGTGGTCTCGACCGTCAGGGCCCCGGTCATGAGCGCGATCGACGCCTCGGTGAAACCGGTCTGGACTGTTCGGACCACCTTGGTGCCATTGGGCCGCACCCACTCGTGGGTGACCTCGGACTCGCACCGGTAGCCGGTGATGTCGAACGACGCCGACTCCGACCCGTGGGACCCGCCGGTCGCCGATACCGGCGAGGATCCGGCGGCGGTCATCGAGCCGACGGCGATGGCCAGTACGCCTGCCGCCAAGAACCGGGTGAAACGGAAACACTGCATGGTGAAGCCCCCTGCTCCGATACGTCCCCGCCCTCGGACCCCAACGACGTTACAGCGTCGGCACGTCGTCGGCCCGGCCGGCGGCACGCGGTAGTCGGCGCACCGCCAAGGTGACCGACATCACCGTGTCGTACGCCTGCCTCGCGGTGATGGGGCCCGTGCCGCGGTCGGCATGGCGATCGCGATCCGCGGCGAGCGTGATTCCGGTCGGACGATCAACGCCGACTGGATCACGCAAGCCGAATGGGCAGTCGAGCTCCATGGCGTCATGGTGCCCGCCGAAGTGCAACTCCGCCCCTGGCTGTGAGGTGCGCTCGCAACTCCGTACGCTCGCAACGTGGCCAAGTTCCTCCGGAAGAAACCGCGCACCGTCCGTGACGTGCTGGAGGACCTGGGTATGTCGGCGTCGGAGATCGACGAGGCAGAGCTTGCCGGCACCGATGAGCTGCTCGCGATCGACGCCGTCGTGCTGCCCGAGAGGGGCAAGTTGGCGGTTGACGAGCTGGCGGCCAAGGTCGGCGCCGAAGTCGACGTGGTCCGCGCGTTGTGGCGCGCCCTCGGATTCGTCGACGTGGCGGACGGCGAACGATCGTTCTCGAAGCGGGACGTCGCGATCCTGAAGTCGTTCGTCCCGCTGAGCCGCGAAGGAATCATCGACGAGAACGTGGCGCTGCAAGTTGCACGAGTGCTCGGGTTGTCGATGGCCCAGGTCGCGACTGCCGTGGTCGATGCCAGCGAAGCTCGAGCAGAAGAGCAGCGCGACATCGTGGACGATGATGACGCTGCCGCCAAGGCCGAGCGCGAAGCGGGATCGCTTGCCGTTCGGGCAGGCGAGCTGCTGCCGTTCATCTCGGACGTGATCGACTACTCGTTTCGTCGTCACCTGCGCGCCGCGGCACGGAGGCGCGTCGTGTTGGCATCGTCGGTCGACGGGGCCACCCAGATCATCGGATTCGCCGACCTCGTTCGTTTCACCGAGCTCAGCATGCAACTCGAGCACGACGAGCTGGCGGACGTGGTCGGTCGATTCGACGAGGTCGTCAACGCCGTCGTGGTCCGGCACGGTGGTCGCATCGTCAAGATGATCGGCGATGCGGTGATGTTCTCCGTGGTCGATCCGACTGCTGCTGCGCTGCTGGCGCTCGAGTTGTCAGCGCAGGTGGCCCGTGACGATCGATTCACCGGGCTGCGTATCGGCATGGCGAGTGGCCAGGCGCTCGCCCGCGACGGCGATCTCTACGGCCCGGTCGTGAACGTGGCCAGCCGGCTCGTGGAGATCGGTCGAGCCGGTGCCGTCAACGTGAGCCAGGGCGTGCGTGACGCCATCGCCGGCGACCGTCGATTCGCCACGCGCAGCCTCGGTCAACGCACACTCCGGCACATCGGCGACGTTCGCGTCTACCGGCTTGGCCCCGGACCCGACTGGATCTGATCCCCAGTTTTCAGATCGTTCGCGGAGCGTCGCCACACTGTTTCGGGCAGTGTGCGTGAAACCGTCCGGATCTGCGGCATTCTTGAGTCATGCCGAAGACCTACACACCAGAAGAGCTCAAAGCACGACTCACCCCCGTCCAGTACGACATCACCCAGCGCGCGGGTACCGAGCGAGCCTTCACCGGCGAGTATTGGGACACCACCGACAACGGCGTCTACCACTGCATCGTCTGCGACGAGGCCCTGTTCGAGTCCGACGGCAAGTTCGCGTCCAGTTGTGGCTGGCCGAGCTTCTTCGAGTCGCTCGACTCGTCGAAGATCCAGTACATCGAGGACCGCACGCTGGGCATGACCCGCACCGAGGTTCGTTGCGCCAACTGCGAAGCCCATCTCGGCCACATCTTCCCCGACGGACCGCCGCCGACCGGCCAGCGCTATTGCATCAACTCGGCGTCACTGCGCCTCGAGCGAGGGGAAGAGGCTGGCGCTGGGGCGTCCGGTGCGGCAGACTGATCACAGACCGAGTCGGTTCTCGCGTCTCGCGTTGCCGGCGTTCGCGCTCATCGTGCGAGTGGCGGCATAGTGAACGTCAGCGAGGCGCCTCCGCCAGGCGCCTCGCTGGCTTTTAACGTGCCGTCGTGCCGACCGGCGATCTCGCGTGCGATGGCGAGGCCGAGTCCCGATCCGGCCCTGCCCGGCGTACGGGCCTCGTCGAGTTGGGTGAACCGCTCGAATACCGCCTCGCGCTGCGATGGCCCGATGCCCGGCCCGTCGTCGGCCACGACCAACCGGACCCGGTTCGGCGTTTCGTCGAGCGTCACCCACACCAGGTGGCGGGCATAGCGGGTGGCGTTGTCGAGCAGGTTGTGCACGAGGCGGGCGAGCTGGGCCTCATCGCCCGACACGGCAGCGCCCGATACGCCGGACAGGTCGATTTCGACCGGTCGGTCGGCGAGCCCGCGCACGACGCCGAACACCACGTCATCGAGGTCGACCGGCCGACGATCGTGAACGGCGTGGTCGTCCTCGGAACGCGCCAGCACCAGGAGATCGTCGACGAGGCCCTGCATGCGAACCGTCTCCGCAAGCGCTTCACGGGCAGTGTCGTCGAACTGGACGCCCGCCGGATGGGCGAGGTCGACTTCGAGACGGCTCCTGAGTCTCGCCAGTGGGCTGCGGAGCTCGTGAGACGCGTCGCCCACGAACTGCCGCTGGCGGGCGGCGGCAATCGTGACCGGGCGAAGGGTGTGCTCGATGAGCGCCAGCGCAAGCGCCGCGAGTAGTCCGACGATCAACGGAACGCCGACCAGCAGCGAGATCGTGAGCACGCGAACGCTGTCATCGACGTCGTCGATGTTCTCCGCCACGTGTAAGACCCGCCCGTCCGCCAAGCGCCTGCTGAGGAGTCGAAAGTGGTCATCCTCGATCGGCAGGTCCCGTCGATTGGTGATGGCCTGGCCACTCGGCGGGCCGTCGGCGATGGGGCCGTCGCCCTGAATGTTGGGCGTCGACGTGATCACCTCGCCGTCCGCCGACACCAGCTGAGCGACGTGGTCCTCCACGTTGGTGCCGGCGAAACCGTGGGGCACCTCTCGGGCGATGATCGCCTCCACATCGTCGGCACGCGTGTCGAGAATGTCGTCGACGCTGCTGAGCAACTGGCTGCGCTGCTGGAGCACGATCACGATCGACGCGAGTCCGAGCACCACGCCGAGCACCACGACCACGGTGATCGCGAGGCGTCGCCGAAGCCGTTGAATCGCCGCGACTTCGGGACGCGGGCGTGGCGCCGTGTTCGTCATGCGCGCACACCGTCGTCGACGATGCGGTAGCCCGCGCCGCGCACGGTTTCGATGGAATGGCGGCCGAACGGGTCGTCGATTCGGTGGCGGAGACGTCCGATGTAGACCTCGACGATGTTCGGGTCGCCGATGAAGTCGTGTTCCCACACACCATCGAGGATCTCGGTCTTCGACACGATCTGATCGGCCCGCCGCACGAGGAACTCGAGCACCTGGAACTGTCGAGCGGTCAACTCGATCGGCGTGCCACCGCGCTCGACCCTTTGCGAACGCGTGTCGATCCGAAGATCGCCCACCGCGATCGGCAGGGGCGGGTTCCCCGTCGCCCGCCTTGTCAGCGCTCGAATGCGAGCAACCAGCACCGTGTACGAGAACGGCTTGGTGAGGTAGTCATCAGCCCCGGTGTCGAGCGCCTCGGCCTGGTCGAGGTCACCGTCCTTGGCGGTGAGCATCAGGATGGGCGTCCAATTGTCGGCCGCGCGAAGGTCGGCACAGATCCTGAATCCGTTGCGCCCGGGCAACATGATGTCGAGCACGATCAGGTCGTATTCGCCCTCGCTCGCCATCCACAATCCGTCGTCGCCGGTGGCGGCGACGTCAACGGTGAAACCGTCGGCGACCAGCCCGCGTCGCAGCGTCGCCGCGAGCGCGTCGTCGTCGTCGACGAGGAGAAGTTTCACCGGATCATGTTCGCGCGCATACCTGACGCCTTGCTGAACGAACGCGGAAACGGGCGCGGCAACGAGTCAGGCTGGCGTCAGGGGTGAGGGTGGAAGATGTCGCCATGAAGAGAACCACTGCAATCATTTCCGCGGTCGTGGTCGTCGGGTCTGCCGTTGCAGTCACGACCGGGATCACGGCTGCGACGTCGTCCGGTGATGCGGACACACCGATCGTCGGCGACGACCTGAAGCGGGCGAGTCGCGCCGCGCTCGATCACACCGGCGAGGGACGCGTCTCGGAAACCGAGGTCGGCGACGAAGACAGCTACTTCGAGGTCGAGGTCACGCTCGACGACGGTAGCCAGGTCGATGTGCAACTCGACCGGGACTTCTCGGTGGTCGAGACGATGGCCGACGACGACAACGGGAACGACGCCACCGACGGCGGCTGACGCGAGCCACGTCGTTTCGTCGCCTCCTCCGGCCGGCTCCCCGCTCGCTCCAAGTCACCGGTTGCCGAACCGCTTTGTGCGCCTCCGGAACCACCGGTGGTTCAGAGGCGCTTCGAGCGCATTCCGAACCGGATCGCCCACGCGACCGGGCGGAAATTTTTCGGACTTCTTGCACGAAGTTGATCTCGTCGCGCTCTGGATCAGTACCGATCAACCAAGAGGAGTGAGCGATGGCACTGTGTATTCGAATGCTGATCACCACGATGGCCTCTGTTTCGTTCGCCGTTTTTGCCCTGGCGACCGACGTGGCGGGTCGGTGACGTCAGATGGGCAGGCGATTCACCGACGGTGACCGCAACGGTGTGGTTCTCGTCGTCGATCCCGACAGGTCGGTCCTGAGGTCGGTGCGACTCGAGATCAGGGTGGGCACGAGTGGTCGTGCCACCCGTTGGAACGGACGCAATCGCACCAGCACGGGCCTCGAACGGAACCGGTTGCTCGTGGGGAGCGGAATCGACCCGGCCGCCGGATAGTCGTCCGCTGAAAATCGCCACATCGTGCGTGTGAGCTTTTCTACTGTCGTTCGTGGCGGGTGTGCCAAGGCACCCACATCACGAAAGCGAGCAGGCACATGAAGAAATCGAAGAGGAGGTTTGCTGTGATCGCCTTGCTGCGCTCACATTCACCGCTGTCGGCGCTGGATCGCTCCACGCCGGCGACGAGGGCGAGGAGACCCCACCCAGTGAGCCAGGCATCGTTCTGAGCGGTGAGACCGAGAGCGACGGCATCGATCCGCCCGCTCTCACCGAGGCCATCACCACCGGCGGCACCACGTACGACCCGACGCTGCTCACGAAGTTCGTACCGGGCTCAGCGTTCATCGCACGCACGGACTTCAGCGATGTCACCGAGTGGCACGGGACCGGCCGGTGCATCACGAGCGACTCCACCTCCGCGGGTGGGGACACCGCCGTGATGGCAGCCGTGGAACTGCCCGACGGCGCCAAGATCACGGCGATGGCGTTCTACGGCGTCGACGACGACGCAGCGAACATCACCATCACGTTGCGGCGGGCCGAGATCGAGCAGCCTCTCATCGCGCCGCCGATCGGCACGTTCGTTCGGAGCGACCGACTGGTCGCGTCGTTCAACACGACCGGCTTGTCAGGTGTCGGGGCGGTCTTTCACGACGTCACGCCCGACGAGGTGACCGGCAGCATCGGTTCGACCGGCTTGGTCCTGACCAACTCGTTCCACCGGTTCCACACCGTGGGAGTCACGCTGGACAACGCTGCGACGACGGACCACGTGTTGTGCGGTGTCGAAATCCGCTACCAGGTCCCCACCTCGTCGGCCGACGCCGGCACGGTGTTCCACCCCGTCGAACCGGTTCGCGCCTACGACTCACGTCAGCCGGCGTTCGCCGAGAGCGGTCTACTGGCTCCCAACGCGTCGAAGCTCATCTCGATCAAGGACGGCCACGACGGACCCGGCAACGTCACCGCACCAGACGCCGTTCCAGCGGGCGCGACCGCGGTCGCCTACAACATCACGATCACCGCACCGACCGGCCCGAACTTCGTGTCGGTCACACCCGGTGACGCAGCCGGCTTCACTGCCTCCGCGGTGAACTTCGACGGCAGCGCCGACATCGCCAACGCCGGAGTCGTGTCGATCGACAGCAATCGACAGATCAGGATCTGGGGTGGCGACCAGGCCGGATCGATGCATGTCATCATCGACATCACCGGCTATTACGCGCCACCACCACCGTTCCCGAACATGGGGAACTGACAGCCGAGCAAGCCGACTGATCAGGCCCCGTCCCGACCGCGGGCGGGGCCTGACCCGGTCGAGACCCTTCTGGCTCGAGGCGGTGCCGGCGGGCACGACGCCGGACTAGTGGTACTGGTCGAGAATCGTCGACTCGGTGATCCGGTCGAGCGTTTCTTTGACGAGCTGTGCCGTGGTCTCGTCGACCCCGTCGACTCCCATGAGTTCGTCGACGGTGACGCGTTGGAGCCGTGAGAGCTCTCCGAAATGGTCGGTGATCGCGAGCGCTGTGCTGCTCGGCAGTCGGCTCACACGACGGAGCAACCGCAGGCCCCTCGGAGCGACTTCTTGTTCGAGGTCGCAGGGGTCGCCTCCACGATGCATGGTGGCCGCCACCGTCCGGAGGTCGAGCACGTCGTCATCGGACAGTCGCGAGAGCTGGGATTGCGTCGCATCGACGCGCCGCTCGGCGGGGAGGTAATCGGCCACGACCAGATCGATCTCGTCGTCGATCTCGCCGTACAGCTCGTCGATCTGGAGACGAAGGAGACGTGCATCGACGCCGAGTTCGATGATCATGGTCTCGATCTCGTCGGCGATCCGGTGCACCATCTCCCCGCGCTGCACGACGGTGGACACGTCTCGGAGTGTGACGACATCTTCCAGCTCGACCCCGGTGAGGTTGGCGATCGCGTCGTCGAGTCGGATCTTGTACCGCTCGAGGGTCTGCAATGCCTGGTTGGCGCGGTCGAGCAGTCGGCCGATCTCTTGCAGCTGATGCCGCGACCCCCCGGCGTATACGTTGATGACCCCCATCTCCTCGCTCGCGCTCACGACCGGGACGTTCAGCGAGCGGGCCACGCGTTCGGCAGTGCGGTGACGCGTGCCGGTCTCGCTGGTGGGAACCGTGGGGTCGGGAACCAGGTGCACGTTGGCCCGGGCAATGCGCCCGCCGTCGGTGGAGATGATGATGGCACCGTCCATCTTGGCCAACTCGCTGAGCCGCTGCGGGCTGTACGGGGCATCGACGAGAAAACCGCCGGAACAGATCGACAACACGTCGGGGCCGTCCGACAGCACCAGCAGCGCCCCCGCCTTGGAACGCACGACACGATCGATGCCATCGCGCAGCGGAGTTCCCGGACCGACGCGAGCGAGCGCGTTGCGCAACGCCTCGTTCGCACCGCTACTCCGCTGTGGCATGTACGGAGTCTACGGGACGAAGTGGGCCACGACGTGGGGTGATACGACGACGACGCGACGATCAGTCGTGTCGCCGCTGCGATGTCCGGACGGATCCGACCAGCTGCGCCGCCGCCAATGCCTCGGGCAGGGTGGCGGCGCGAACCAGCCGGATCGGGCTGTCGACATCGGGTGAGTTGGCGGGCACGATTGCTCTCGTGAACCCGAGCCGCGCCGCTTCGGACAGGCGTCGTTGGGCCTGCCCGACCTGGCGGAGCTCGCCGCCGAGACCGACCTCACCGAACACGGCGATGTCGGGTTCGATCGGCACATCGAGCATCGCGCTCGCAACCGCCATGCACACGCCGAGATCGAGCCCGGGCTCGACGAGCTTCACGCCACCCACCGCAGAGGCGAAGACATCGAACTGCGGGGTGGGAAAACGTGCCCGCTGTTGCATCACAGCGAGCAACAGCGAGAGCCGACCACCGTCGAGACCCTGCGCCGTTCGGCGAGCGGGGGCCTGAAACGGCACCTCTGACGTGAGCGCTTGTACCTCGACGACCAGTGGGCGCTGCCCCTCCATCGTCGGAACGACCGCCGACCCCGGAATGCCGGTTCGACGATCGGAGAGGAACAACGTGCTCGGATCGGGCACGCCGATGAGGCCCGTCGACGCCATCTCGAACAGCCCGAGCTCGTTGGTGGGCCCGAACCGATGTTTCGTGGCCCGCAGCAGGCGAAGCGCGTGATGTCGCTCGCCTTCGAACGCGAGCACCGTGTCGACGATGTGTTCGAGCACCCGCGGCCCGGCCAGGCCGCCGTCTTTGGTGACGTGGCCGACGAGCACGACGGGGATGTCTCGTCGCTTCGCCTCGCTGACGAGGCGGTGCGCGCAGGCGCGGACCTGCACCACGCTGCCCGGGGCGGACCCCAACTGGGGTTCGGAAACGGTCTGGATGGAGTCGACGATGATGAGCTCGGGTTTGATGTCGTCGATCGCCGACACGATGTGCGGCATGGCCGTCTCGGCGAGTAGCCAGAGGTCGGGCCTCACCGCGCCGAGGCGTTCGGCCCGCAGGCGCACCTGCTGAGCGCTCTCTTCCGCGCTCACGTAGAGCGTGCGCCCAGGCCAGTTGGCGAGGAGCTGGAGCAACAGGGTGCTCTTGCCGATGCCCGGTTCGCCACCGAGCAGCGTGACGGATCCGGGGACGATGCCGCCGCCGAGTACCCGGTCGAGTTCGCTCAGCCCGGTCGTGTGCGGATGCCCGACGGTCGTGTCGATGTCGCCGACGAGGCGAGCCGTCGACTGAGGAGCCGGTGCCGCCGCCATCGCCGCGTCGATGGGGCCGTCGACCTCCTCGACCAGCGTGTTCCAGTCTCCGCAACCCGCACACTGGCCCGCCCACTTCGGATGCTGGGTGCCGCACTCGGTGCAGACCTGCACCACCTTGGTTTTCGCCATCACCCCATCTTGACGACACGGTGTCACAACGTGGGCGATGCACGGCAGCGGCCGGCGCC
>JBBKWQ010000276.1:0-32162 GCA_037969115.1 Ilumatobacteraceae bacterium | reverse complement strand
GCACGCGCCGGCGCACGGGCACTGCGCAACCCCGAGCTGCGACGCGCTGCACGGCGCGGCGTCGTCGGAGGGCTCGAATCGCCGACCGAGGCGCGTCGAGCAACGACGGAGTGGAAGCGCCGTCTGGATCGCCTCGATGACCAGGCCGGCCATGATGCGTGAAGGCAGCGGACCGAGGTGCACTCCATCGTTTGCAACGTTGCGGACAATTGCGAGTCGTGGCCAGAGGCTGTCGGTGTCGAGACGTACGTAGCAGTACTTGTTCGCTCGTTTGCCCGCCCGGTTGTAGCGCGGTTGGAGGCGGCCGATCAGCCTGGTCTCGACGATCTCTGCGGTGAGGGGGTCGGCGAGCTCGATGTGCTGCACTCGTTGCGTCTCTCGCAGCATCGGGCCGATCTTGCGTCGATCGTCGCTGCCGAAGTAGCTGCGGACGCGTTGACGCAGGTTGGTGGCTTTCCCCACGTACAGGACGCGATCGCCGTGCCCCATGAACATGTAGACGCCGGGTGATCGGGGGAGTGCGGCGGTCATCTTGAGTTTGCCGGCCTGAGGGTGCCCGGCGAGTTTCGAGAGTCCGATCAGGTCGTCGAGGCCGAGCACGCCAAGCCCAGCGGCACGCTCGATCAGGAGATGGAGGAGATCGGTGGTGGCGAGTGCGTCGTCGAGTGCGCGGTGGGTCGGTCGGTGATCGAGGCGGAACCGGCTGGCGAGCGTGCCGAGACGGCAGTCGGGGACCTCGTCGCGCACCAGGCGGCGCGCCAGTGCCACGGTGTCGATCACGACGGGTTGGTACTTCGGACGTGTGTCGCGTTCGAGCGCCGCGCGCAGAAAGGCCAGATCGAAACCGGCGTTGTGCGCGACGAAAACCGCGTCGCCGAGGAAGTCGGTGAGCGTGCCGAGCACGGTTTCGATGCGCGGAGCGGTGGACACCAGAGCGTCGGTGAGCCCGGTCAGCATCGTGATCTTCGGAGGGATCGCACGTCCGGGGTTCACGAGCGTGTGGAACGTGCCGAGGCACACGCCACCGCGCACTTTGACGACGCCGATTTCGGTGATCGTGTCGTCGGCCCGATGTCCGCCGGTGGTCTCGAGATCGAGCACGCAGAACGTGATGTCGCACAGCGGAGTGCCCAGATCGTCGAAGCTGCGCTGAATCGGGGTGACCGTTCGCGAGGCCTGCATAGGTGCGTCATCCAATCACGAACACACGTTCGCGTCAAGAACGCTTGTTCGCCCGAGTTGCCCGCGGGCGGTACAATCAGGAGATGGACATGGACGAACTCGAGCATCGGTACTTGCGCAGTGCCGTCGAGTTCGCGGTCATGATGGCGGCCGAGGGACAGAAGAAGCGACGTTCGCCTCTGAAGTTCCCAGCCGTGTTCAAGAAGTATCTGCGAGTGCAACGCATTCCCGCCGCCGGGTTGGGCCCGATCAGACGTGCCATCGCGGCCGACGACGACTTTCGACGCAAGATCGCCGTCGGTGCGCTCCCCGAGTTGGTTGATCCCATCGGGATCCTGTGGCTACAGCGTCCGCCCGATTGGGAACAGAGCATTCGGGACCTGGTTGCGACATCGATCGCCGAACAGGCCGAGACCGACGCCGCCACGCAGATCAGGCGCGAGCAGAAGAAGCGTGAAGCTGCCGAGCAGGCCGCTGTACGCAGCCGCATCGAGGTGCTCGAACTGCAACGGCTGTTGGGCGAGTCGGTCACCGAGGTCGACTCGCTGCGGGCCGACGTGGCCAAGCTCAGCGAGTCCGCCGCTGAGATGAGGACCGAGCTGCTCGACGCCCGGAACGAGGCGAGGCACGCCAACGATCGGTCGCTCGCAGCAGCGGGCAAACTCGAGGTCGCCATCGCCCAACGCGACGCAGCGCTCGCCGCCCGGACCGACGCGGAGCTGGTGCGAGACGATGCTCTCGCCGATCGGACCACCCTGTCGGCCGACGTCGCCGAACTGGCCGCACTCGCATCGACTGCGCAGGAACTTGCCGATCGACTCGCCGTGCTCAACGCGCCGGCATCTGATGCTCCCTCGCACGCACCCAGGCGCCGGCCGCTCGCCATACCTGGCGGCATGCTCGGCGGGTCACTGCAAGTCGCGGAATACCTCGTTCGATCAGGAGCCACTGTGCTCGTCGATGGTTACAACGTCTCCATGCTGGGGTGGCCGGACCTCTCCATCGGCGAGCAGCGACGCGTCCTCCTCGATGGTGCCGAGAACCTGGCGCGCCGGTTCGGGTGCGACATCACCGTCGTCTTCGACGGTGCGGAGGTCGTCGGAGCCGCTGCCGACCAGCGCCGGCTCATTCGGGTCGTCTATTCACCCGAAGGCGTCATCGCCGACGACATCATCCGTTCCGAGGCCGACCGACTTCCCGCATCACGTCAGGTGATCGTGGTCACCAACGACGCAGAGATCATCGATGACGTGCGTGGGATGGGCGCCAACACGGTGTCGAGCGATCGGTTCGTCGAACTCCTGCGCCACTGAGTGGCGGTCCGACATCGTCAACTCTCGACGATGCCGTCGGCTGTGGTCATCGGACAGCGGGGGTCGGTTGCCATGTCGGCCCACGAGTCGCGGACCCAATGATGCGTCGGGTCGTCGCAGAACGCCATCGAACGTTCGCCGCCCGGACCGGCGAGGACGTTGAGGTAATACATCGTGTAGCCCGGCGCCGCGATGCAGGGCCCGTGGTAGCCGCGAGGCACGAGGTACACATCGCCGTTGCGGACGGCGATGTTGTCGTCGACGAGTCCGTCGTCCGTGTAGGTGCGGTGCATACCGAAACCGGTGTCGTCGTCCTGCGTCGTGCCGGCTCGACCGATGCGAAAGTAGTAGATCTCCTCGTTGTTCACCGGACATTCGGGGGAGTCGTCGTGACGGTGCGGCGGATAGCTCGACCAGTTGCCGTCGGGGGTCAGAAGCTCGACACACATGACCTTGTCGGCATGGCTCCATGTGTCCGGGCTCGCGAAGTTGGTCACCTGCCGCGTCGCGGGACCAGCGCCGCGCACCTCGACCGAGACTCCGTCGGCCGGGCCGTATTTCGGCGCGAGCTGGCGTCCGCAACGTGCTGAACACACCGCGACATCACCGCCCGAAACGCTCGTGATGTTCCACGTGGTGTCGCGGCCGACGTATACGAAGTCGGTGACGCGGGCGAACACGCTCGAGCGACCGTCGACGCGAAAGTGCTCGCCGGCGGCGTCGATGGTGAGGTCGGTCGCGGAGAGCGGCAGCACGATGACTTCGTC
Organism: Ilumatobacteraceae bacterium; assembly: GCA_037969115.1. Classification (GTDB taxonomy): domain Bacteria; phylum Actinomycetota; class Acidimicrobiia; order Acidimicrobiales; family Ilumatobacteraceae; genus JBBKWQ01. The sequence goes on along the minus strand of JBBKWQ010000276.1, from coordinate 28,900 downwards.
GTCACCGGTCTCGAACGCCCTGGCCGCGCCTGGCTGCAGGGTCACGACCCGAAGACCGGAGTGCGCCCACCCGGCGTCGTCGGGCCGGAGCCGCACAGGATCGGTTCCGTCAGTGAGCGTGCCGGCCGGAATGTGTCGACGTGTCATGATCCGACGTTCGATGCTGCGGGGTGCACCAACGCGGTTGCGGTGTCGACTGCTGTCGACACGTCGCCGACGCGTGGATACAACATCGATCGGCCGACGATGAGGCCGCGCACGCCGGGCGCCGCCAACGCACTCGCCCAGCTCGCATAGGTATCTGCCGGGTCGCCGGACGGATCTCCACCGAGCAACAACGTCGGCATCGTCGTGGCGGTCATGACGCGATCCATGTCGGCGACCACGGGAACCTTCAGCCAGGTGTGGCGGCTGGTCCGTCCGAGCGCGGCGGCGATGCCCATCGACTTCATCACTGCATCGGTCGACAACACGTTGCGTACCTTGCCGTCGATGCGTTCCGACATGAACGGCTCGACCATTGCCATCAGCCCGGCGTCCGCGAGGTCGTTCACGGCCTGTGCAGTGGCGGCGAGTGTGTCGGCAGTGCGGTCGTCGTCGAGCGCAATGCGAGTCAGCATCTTGCCGCCTTGGAAACCCATCGCGGCAATCGTGTCGGCGTCGTACGCGGCGAACCGGTCGTCGAACTCGAACGATGCCCCGGCGAGTCCGCCGCGGTTCATCGAGCCGATGACGACCTTGCCGTCGAGTACGCCGAGCAGCAGGAGGTCGTCGAGGATGTCGGCGGTGCCGAGTACGCCGTCGACTCCCGGCCGTCCGATCGCCTCGACGAGGCGATCGAGCAGGACTTCGCGATCGGCCATCGCCATCGGGTCACCGTCGACGGCGAAGGCGTTGCGTGCCGGGTGGTCGGCCGCGATCAACATCAGTTTGCCGTCGCCGGGGAGCAGCGAAGTGGGACGAACTCGTTCCGCCGCCGCCCGGATCACCGCGTCGGGGTCTTCTGCGCGTAGCGAGCGGAGGGTGGCGTAGTCGAGGGTCACGATCTCAGCCTCTCACGCCTCACCCAGGAGCCCGCGAAAGGCCTGGACGACTTCGTCGTCGACGGGAACGAGATGCTCGGCCAGCGGGTACGAACCGTTTCCGACGTCGTCCCGGAACTCGGCGAACGCGGCGACCCGCTCTCGTTGCAGTCGATCGTGCTCGGCCCGGAAGTTGCGGTACTCCCTCGCGTGCCGAGGCACGTGCCCGTCCGTGTATCCGAGGATGTCGCACGAGAAGAGGTACTGCGCGTCGCAGCCGGTGCCGGCCCCCATCGAGAACAGCAGCATCGAGGTTCGCGCAGCGATCTCGCTGGCGACCGCTTCCGGAACCACCTCGATTTCGGCTGCGAAGGCACCGGCCGATTCGAGTGCCTTCACCTGCTCGAGCACCAGTGTGGCCGATTCGAGTGTGGTGCCCACGGCTCGGAACCCTCCCGTCCACGTACGTCGAGACGGAATCAAGCCGGCGTGGCCGACCACGGGGATGCCTTCGATCGACAAGCGCTCGATGACCTGGTTACTCGCAGCGCAATAGCAGCAGTCGCCACCGGTCAACAGCGCGTCGTGACCCGCGCGCAGGTAGTCGTCCGTGGTCGCGAGACGGCCGTACTGCAGCCCGACCTGGACGAAACAATCGCCTGCCGCATCGCGCATCTCGGGACTCCACCGCGGCGTCTCGATGGACAGCACGTCGATTCCTGCCTCGGAACAGGCACGCGCCTCGTCGAGCGACTCGACGTACACCATGGTGAGTTGGCGTTGACCCTTCAGTGCACGCAGATCGGCAACGGTCTTGCGGGTTCGATTCACGGAGCTCTCGTCTCGTCGGTGGTGGCTGGCGGTGGCTTGCTGTTGTCGGTGGGGTGCTCAGTCGCGAGCGCGCATTCGACGTGATCGGGCGGTGAGCGCTTCGTCGAGCGCGTCGCTCGACCACCCTTCGGTGAGCGCAGTTCGCACCAGATCGGCCTGCGTCTTCGGTGCCAGACCACCCACGTTCGGGTCGGTATCGAGACTCGTGGGGAATGCGTATCCCTCGGCAACGGCGGCGATCACGTTCTCGAGCGCTCGTCGATCGTCACCGGCTGCGAGTCGCTGCATCACGGGATACGCCGCCCGGCACATCGCATCGGTGTCGCGGAACTCCATGGCGCGGCCGAACGCGGACGAGATCTGCAACAGATTGTTCATGCGACGCAGGTCGGACGTTCGGTTGTCGCCTGCGGCATGGAACAGCGCTGGGTTGAAGAACACGACATCGCCGGCCGAGAGTGGAACCTGTCGGAACGACTGTTCGAATTCGTGCGCGAATCGCGGGTCGGTGTAGGCGGCGAACCCCGCGTCGAAGTGCTGCGAGAACGGCAGCACTTTCGTCGGGCCGGCCTCGATGGGCGTGTCGGTGTGCACCACCGCCCCTTGCAAGGTGAGGAGTTGTGACATCTGGTGAACGTGGCGCGCATACCCGTACGTCTGGGCCGGCTCGAGGAAGCCGAGGTGGTAGTCGCGGTGCGGGGACTGGGCCTTGCCGCCCGGGTTGACCACGTTGACCTGAGCGGTGAGCTGATAACCCGGCCCGAGGTACGCCTCACACACGGTGGCGATGGTGGTGCTGGAGTAGTAGCGCGTGAAGAGATCGGGGTCGTACAGACAGAGCTTTTCGTGGGTGTTCCAGACTCGATCGTTGTCGCCCGGTCTGGCGAAGTGATCTTCGGGGGCCTTTCCCGCGCGCTTCTCGCGATCGATGATGTCGAAGAAGGCCGCCGTTGCTGCGTCGAGCACGGCTCGGTCGGGGACGGCCTGCCGGATCGCCATCACTCCGGCGCCGTCGACGAGCACGCCGATGATCTCGGCCATCAGCGTTCGACGCGCGACCGGGTCGTCGGCGACCGACTCGAACGTGCTGCTGTCGTAGACCGGAATGTCGTTCACGAGTTCGGAAGCCTGCGGTACGTCCGCCGCCGAGGTCACCCGGCCGATCAGCCTTCGGAACTCGTCGAGGTCGAGGTCACCGTCATTCATCCACGGAGATCGACCAACGGTTGGCACATGGGTCGCAGACATGATCGAAGACTATTGCGCTCCTGGTTCTCGTGTCGGCTCGAACGGAGGCCGAAACCACGTCACACCCCCTCGTCAGGATGATCCACATGTTGAACATCTCGTGCGACGACTGCGCCATGCAGTGCACCTCCGTCTGTAGCGACTGTGTGGTGACGTTCGTGTTGCGGTCCGATCACAGCGCGGCCGACCAGCCACTCGAACTCGACGTGCAAGCTGAACGGATCGTCCGGCTCTTCACCAAGGCCGGGCTCATTCCGGAACTGCAGTTCCGTCGGGCCGGATGACCCGGAGCGATTCGGCGTCGATCCGACGGCAGGCGCCTACCCTGGCGGTGTGCGCCGACCCGAGCCGCTGCCCAGCATCGACGAGATCACCTCGATGGCACGCGCTCATGGCATCGAACACATCGGCGTTGCACCGGCAACGGTGCTCGAACGTGCTCGAACGGCGCTGCACGAACGCAAGGCGGCCGGTCTGCACGCCGGCATGGAGTTCACGTACCGCAATCCCGACCGCTCCACCGACCCGGCGCGCGCTGTCGAAGACGCCCGATCGATCATTGTCGCCGCCCGGCCGTACCAGGCCGACGAGATGCCTCCACGTCCGGCCGGTCCGCAGGCGAGCGTCGGGCGTTATGCGTGGGTCGATCACTACGCACCTCTTCGCGCCGGGCTACGCGAGATCGCGCTGCGGCTTCGTCGCTCCGGTCACCGGGCCGTGGCGTTCGCCGATGACAACTCGATCGTCGATCGCGAGGTCGCGTACCTCGGTGGCCTCGGTTGGTTCGGCAAGAATGCCAACATCCTGATTCCCGGAGCCGGGAGCTATTTCGTGCTCGGCTCGATCATCACCACCGCCGACTATCCCGTGTCGAGACCGGTCGCCGACGGCTGCGGCACGTGCCGCCGTTGTATCGACATCTGCCCGACGGGGGCGATCGTCGCGCCGGGCGTCGTCGATGCAAACCGGTGCCTCGCGTGGTTGGCGCAGCAGCCCGGGACGTTTCCGGCCGAGTATCGCGAGGCGCTGGGTGACCGCATCTACGGCTGTGACGACTGCCAAGAGGTCTGCCCGCCCACCGTGCGATTCGGTCATCGCCATACCGTGCACCTCGACTCGGAGAGTGAAACCGGTGAGCGAATCGACGCGTGGGTCGACGTACTCGATCTGCTCGATGCCTCCGACGACGAACTGATCGAGCGATTCGGCCGCTGGTACCTCGCCGATCGCAATCCGGTCTGGTGGCGGCGCAACGCGCTGATCGTGCTGGGCAACACCGGCGAGACGTCCGACCCACGAACGCTCGCGACACTCGCCCGATATCGCTCCGATGCAGACGAACTGCTGGCCGAACATGCCCGGTGGGCCTCACGGCGACTCGGAATCGACGACGACGCCCAAGCCGACATCGTGGTCACGAACCGGTCGTGAAACATCTACTCGTCACGAACGACTTCCCGCCCAAGATCGGCGGGATCCAGTCGTTGCTCTGGGAATGGTGGCGGCGGCTGCCGGCCGATCAGTTCGCCGTGCTCACGAGTCCGTACGAGGGAGCGGCCGCGTTCGACCGGGCGCAGCCGTTCCGAGTCGAACGAGTGACCGAACCGGTCCTGCTCCCGCATCCGTTGATGATCCGGCGCGTCAACAACCTCGCTCGCGACATCGGTGCCGAACTCGTCGTGCTCGACCCAGCGGTACCGGTCGGTCTCATCGGACCGTCGCTCGATCTGCCGTACGCGGTGGTGCTCCACGGTGCCGAGGTCACGGTGCCAGGACGCATACCCGTGGCCAAACAGGGCCTGGCCTATGTGCTGCGGGGTGCCCGGCACGTCATCGCTGCGGGTGGATATTCGGCGGCGGAGGCCGAGCGTGCCGTGGGTCGTCCGCTTCCGGTCACCATCGTTCCGCCCGGGGTCGATACCAGTCGCTTTCGCCCGAGTTCGACCGCCGAACGCAACGCGACGAGGAAACGTTTCGGCATCGCCGAGTCGGCCGAGCTGATCGTGTCGATCTCGCGATTGGTGCCGCGCAAGGGCTTCGACATCGCGATCAGAGCTGCAGCTCGACTGGCGCCGTCGCGGCCAGATCTCGTGCTCGCCATCGGGGGCGTCGGACGCGACGCCGATCGTCTGCGTCGTCTCGCCGCCGATCTCGATGCGCCGGTGAAGCTGCTCGGTCGATTGTCGAACGACGACCTTCCGCTCATGTACGGCGCCGCCGATTTGTCGGCGATGATCTGCCGGACGCGTTGGGGCGGCCTGGAGCAGGAGGGGTTCGGGATCGTGTTCGTGGAGGCAGCTGCCTGCGGCATTCCACAGGTGGCCGGTGAGAGCGGGGGAGCAGCCGAAGCTGTCGTCGACGGTCAGACCGGAATCGTCGTGCGCGACCCGAACAGCGTCGATGCGGTCTGTGAGGCCTTCGTGGAGCTGCTCGACGACCCGGATCGTCGCCGCTCGATGGGTCACGCGTCCCGCTCGCGGGCCGTCGCCGAGTTCGACTACGACGTCTTGGCTCGCCGACTGGGCACCGCACTCGGCGTCGGCACGGCGCTGGGCGACGGTGTCGACCCGTGAACCCGATGGCACACTGGAGCCGATGACCCGCACGACTGACCCTCGCACTCGTTCGCAGCCAGGTGAACGGATCATCAGGGCCGACCTCGTGCTGACGGCCCTGTTCGGGGCGACTGCGATCTATGCGGCCGCGTCGTTCGATACGGCAGCGCAGTGGGTGGGCGCCGTCACCGCGTTCGCGCTGTTCGCAGTCGGCGTTTTCGCGTTCTTGTGGTCGTACTGGATCGCCGTGCAGCGCAGCCGATCCGACGAGATCTCGGTGTCACAGCTGTACTTCCTGATGGGGGAGCCCACGCCGTCGTTGGTGCGCAGAACCATGAATTCGGCGCTGCTCGTCCAGGTCACGATCGCTGCCGTCACGACGTTCGCCAGGCCCAACGGTCCAGACGGCAACCCGGGCTCGTCACTCACGGTCGGCTTTCTGGTGCCGATGCTCGGCTTCGGACTGAACGGACTGTGGGCGGCGCGCCATGGCGACTTCTCGCTGCGCCGCGACGGCGAAACACCGCATGTCACCACTTCCGGTGACGAAATCGGGCAGAATGCAGACCATGGCTGAGACCGCTACCGAAACGATCACGATTGCGGCCCCACTCGATCAGGTGTGGGCAATTGCCACCGACCTCGAACGTTACCCACGATGGGCACACGATGTGAAAGACGTCGTGATCACGCACCGCGATTCCGAGGGTCGTGCGACCGAGGTCGAGTTCCGCACGTCGGCGCTCGGCCGGAGCACGCATTACACGCTGTCGTACGACTATTCCGATGCGCCGAGCGTGCTTTCGTGGACCATGGTCCGCGGTGACATCCAACGTTCCATCGATGGCGCGTACCGTTTCTCGCACACCCACGACGGTGGCACGCAGGTCGTGTACGACCTGGCGATCGAACTCGTGGTTCCCCTTCCTGGCTTCGTGAAGCGGCGGGCAGAGCGCCGCATTCTCAACGCCATCCAGGAACTGAAGGCATTCGCCGAAACGTGAGTGACACCGCAGACGGTCGCGCGGCCGGCGGAATCAGCGTCGGCATCGACGTTGGCGGTACGAAATGTCTCGGGGTCGCGCTGAGCCCGGACGGCGAGGTCATCGCCGAGGATCGTCGGCCCACCCCGCGGGGTGTCGGCAGCCTGCCGAAGTTGATCGAGACGTTGGCGGAACTCGCGTCGTCGTTCGGTGAGCACGTCGCGCTCGGAGTCGGTGTGCCGGGTCTGGTGACACGTGACGGCGTCCTCAGGGCGGCACCGAATCTCGACGGCGTTGCCGACTTCGATGTCGCCGGGCTGTTGCAGAAGCGAGTCGGGCACCCCGTGCGCGTCGACAACGACGCCACGTGCGCCACGCTGTCCGAATGGCAATTCGGAGCTGGACGCGGCGCCACTGATCTCATGCTCGTCACGCTCGGTACCGGCATCGGCGGCGGAGTGGTGTGCGGAGGACGTCTGCAGCGGGGCAAGAACGGTTTTGCCGGCGAATACGGCCACATGGTGGTCGATCCGGACGGCCCGCCATGTCCTTGCGGCCGCCGCGGCTGCTGGGAGCGCTACGCGTCGGGTTCGGGATTGGCGCGGCTCGCTCGCGAGGCGGCGGTGGGACGTCGGGTGAGTCGAGTGCTCGACCTCGCTGGTGGCGATCCGGAGGCAGTTCGAGGTGAACACGTGCAACGGGCCGCTCGCGAAGGAGACGCCGATGCGCTCGCGGTCATCGACGATTTCGGCCGCTGGGTCGCACTCGGACTGGTGAATCTCACCAACGTGCTCGATCCGGAGATGTTCGTGCTGGGCGGAGGTCTCGCCGCCGGCGCCGACCTGTATCTCGACCCGATCAAGAAGTGGTTCGGCGAACTCATCTACGAGCCCGACCTTCGGCCACACCCGCTGGTTGCGTTCGCCGAGTGGAATGAGCGCGCGGGCGCCGTCGGCGCAGCACTGCTGCACACCGTCGACGACTGATCGACGCTCGACCCCGGGGGTGGTCAGTGCGCGGCGGTACCAGGGAAGGCGGCGCGAGCTGCTTCGATCTCCAACCACGCTTCTTTCTTGCCGCCGAGACCCGTGGTGGAGGAGTACTTGCCGGGTTCGAGCGCCTTGTAGACCTCGAAGAAGTGCTGAATCTCGGCGAGCAACTGGGGTGGCAGGTCCTGGAGGTCGTTCGCCTTGTTCCATCGTTGTTCCTTCGACGGGACACAGATGAGTTTGGCGTCCTCGCCCGCCTCGTCGCGCATGTACAGCACGCCGACCGGACGTGCTTCGACCCAGACACCCGGATACACCGGGTCTTCCAGGAGCACCAGCGCATCGAGCGGATCGCCGTCGCCGGCGAGTGTGTCGGGCAGGAATCCGTAGTCGGCCGGATAGGTGGTGGCGGTGAACAGCCGACGATCGAGAAACACCCGACCCCCGTCGTGATCGATCTCGTACTTGTTCCGGCTCCCGCGAGGGATCTCGATGACGACGAAGATGCAGCCGTCGGCTGGGGTCTTTTCCACCGGGGCATCTTTCCACACTGAACAGACGACAGGACCATCGCATAGCCTGACGGCATGGAGTTCCGCCGGATCGAGAATCTGCCCCCATACGTGTTCACAATCATCAACAATCTGAAGATCGAGGCACGTCGCGGCGGGGCAGATGTCATCGATCTCGGCTTCGGCAATCCCGACATCCCGTCGCCCGACATCGCCGTCGAGAAGCTCGCCGAAGCGGCGCGGAACCCTCGGAACCATCGATATTCGCTGAGCCGCGGCCTGCCGAAACTACGCGAGGCGATCGCCGGTTACTACAAGGCCACGTGGGACGTCGACCTCGACCCCGAGTTCGAGATCACGAACACGATCGGTTCCAAAGAAGGCTTCAGTCACCTCATGTGGGTGCTGCTCGACCGCGGCGACGCAGCCATCGTGCCGAGCCCCAGCTACCCGATTCACATCTACGGACCGCTGTTTGCCGGAGCCGATCTGCGTCAGGTGCCCATGCGCGGACTCACCGACCCTGAAAAGCGCGACAACTTCGCAGAGGACTTCTTCGACAGCCTCCACACGGCGTACGACGTCGGTTGGCCCAAGCCGCGGGTGCTCGTGATCTCGTTCCCGCACAACCCGACCGGTGCGTGTGTCGACTTGGAGTTCATGCAGCGTGTCGTCGACTTCTGTCGCGAGCGAGACATGATCGTGGTGCACGACTTCGCGTACGCCGACGTCGGCTTCAACGGCGTCAAGCCACCGAGCATCCTCCAGGCACGAGGCGCGAAAGACGTTGCCGTCGAGCAGTACTCGATGACCAAATCGTTCTCGATGGCCGGCTGGCGCTGTGCGTTCATGGTGGGCAACGCAGAAGTCGTTCAGGCATTGGTGAAGCTGAAGAGCTACCTCGACTACGGCATGTTCCAGCCCGTCCAGATCGCAGCCACCGTCACGCTCAACGAGCAGCCCGAGTTCCCCAAGGAGATTTGTGCCACATACGAACGGCGATGTGACGCACTGATCGATGGTTTGGAACGGATCGGGTGGCACGTTCCGAAGCCCGGCGGCTCGATGTTCGTGTGGGCCCCGATTCCCGAAGCGTACGCCGACATGGATTCGGTCGAATTCTGCTCGATGGTGGTCAAGGAGTGCGACGTGGCCCTCTCGCCCGGTCTCGGGTTCGGCCCCGGTGGCGAGGGCTACGCCCGGTTTGCGTTGATCGAGAACGAGAAGCGCATTCAGCAGGCCATTCGCAACCTCCGCCGGGGTCTCACCAAGCTGGGCTGATCGCCGCGACGCGATCAGAATGCACACACGTCGTTCACACCGCTGTCACATCACGTCGGTACGGTCCCCTTCATGCAGCACGTCGTGGTTCGGGTTTGGCTCCCCGATCGCCCTGGGGCGCTCGGGCTCGTTGCGAGTAGAATCGGCGCGGTCCGGGGCGATGTGCTCGGTATCGAGATCCTCGAAGTCGGCGGAGGCCGAGTGGTCGACGAACTCGTGGTCGGGCTGCCCCATGACGGCCTGCTCGATCTGCTGATCGCCGAGATCGGGTCGGTCGAGGAGGTCTCGGTCGAACACGTCCGCGTGATCGACGAGAGCCGCGTCGAGCCCGATCTGGCGGTACTCGTCCTCGGCGCCGAAGTGGCCGAGGCCGATCCCGAGGATCGCATCGATGCGCTGGTGCACGGCGTGCGCGAGCAAACCGACGCGTCGTGGGTGGCCGTCGTGAGCGACGACGAGGTGATCTTGGAGTCGGGTGATGTCCCCGGACGTGACTGGCTGCTGGCGTTCCGTCGTGGTTCGGTTCACCTTGCGCACGACGACGACGATCGCGAGTCGACCACACGCAGTTGGCGTCCGAGCGATCTCATCTGGACGCATCTGCCCGGGTCCGAACTGTCGATCATCGCCGGCCGATCGGACCGGCCTGTGCACGAACGCGAGCGGATTCGCGTGTCGGTGCTCGGCCGCCTCGTCGACGCCCTCCTCACACAACCGGTACCCGACCTGCTCTGAGCGCCTGCGAAACCAACGGTGGCTCTGCAGGCGACTCGAGCGGATTCGTCACCGGGTCGGGGAGGTCAGCTGTGCTCGACCCAGTTGCGCGAACGGTCGAGCGCCCGCAGCCATTGGCGGTGACCGAGGTCGGCCAACGTGCGATCGGGGTCGGGCTCGAACGCCGCATCGAGGTGCCAGGTGGCGGCGATCGAATCGAGATCGGGCCAGATCCCCTCGGCGAGACCGGCCAGGAACGCAGCACCGAGCGCCGTGGTCTCCTGGTCGACCGGGCGGCGAACGGCAACGCCGAGCTGGTCGGCCTGCATCTGCAGGAGGAGATCCATCACCGAGGCACCACCATCGACCCGGAGATCGACGATCGGGGTACCACACGCCGCGACCATCGCGTCGACTGCGTCCCTGACCTGGTACGCCATCGATTCGACGACGGCCCTGGTGATGTGTGCACGCGTGGTTCCGCGCGTGATGCCGATGATGGTGCCGCGTGCATAGGGATCCCACCACGGCGATCCCAGCCCGGCGAACGCCGGCACAGCGAAGACGCCTCCCGAGTCATCGACGCTGGCTGCCAGCGGACCGGTTTCGGAAGCGTCGTCGATGATGTTGATGCCGTCTCGCAGCCACTGGATCGCGGCGCCCGTGACGAAGATCGCTCCTTCGAGTGCGTAGGCGATCGTGCCGTCGGAGAGCTCCCAGGCGATCGTGCTGAGCATCCCCTCGGTCGGAGGCGGGCAGGCCGACCCCACGTTCATCAGCACGAAGCTGCCAGTTCCGTATGTGTTCTTGGCCATGCCGGGCTCGAAGCACGCCTGCCCGAACAGGGCGGCCTGCTGATCGCCCGCGATGCCGCTGATCGGGATGCCCGCAGGCGCTCCAGATTGGTCGGTGGTGACGCCGAATCGGCCGCTCGACGGGCGAACCTCCGGCAGGGCCGACATCGGAACATGCAGGAGATCGCACAGGCTCTGTGACCACTGCCGCTCGCCGATGTCGTACAACATCGTCCGGCTGGCATTGGTGACGTCGGTGACGAACGCTTCGCCGCCCGTGAGATTCCAGACCAGCCAGGAATCGATCGTGCCCAGCGCCAGCGCATCGTCGACCGGGATGTTGCGCTGCTGGAGCAACCATTCGAACTTCGTGCCGCTGAAATACGGGTCGAGGACGAGGCCGGTCGTCGAACGAACGAGGTCGAGGTGACCCTGTGCGGTGAGCTCATCACATCGTTGCGCCGTTCGGCGGTCCTGCCAGACGATCGCGGACCCGTACGGTTGTCCGGTTTCGCGGTTCCAGGCCACCACGGTCTCGCGCTGATTCGTAATGCCGATCGCTCCCACGTTCGGGTGGCCCACTTGCGCAACCACCTCGGAAAGTGTGGCGACCACGGCGTCCCAGATCTCGTTCACGTCGTGCTCGACCCAACCGGGCTCGGGGAAGTACTGCGTGAACTCGCGGTATGACGCTAGCGACGGACGACCGTCGGGGAACACCGCCCGGCTCCGCACCCCGGTGGTGCCGGCGTCGATCGCGATCACGCAGGTGTCAGTCACGGACCGACACCGTACTTCGTGCGGGTCGGCTACCGCTTCTTGCGCTTCTTCGATTGCGGCCGGTTCGATGGTCCTGTCGACGTCCGCTTGGTGGGTGGCGGCTTGACCCTCTGTTCCCGCCCGGCCTGGTCGGCACTCGACGACTTGCCACGCTTCGACGACCGACCGGACGAGCCTGCTCGGTCCGCGGCCCTCAGCTTGAGCTGATCGCGTGAGTACCCGAACTTCGCCAGGATTGCGCCGAACGTCAGATAGAGGGGTCCGCTGACCAGGATGCCGGCAAGTGGCCCGGCCACACCGCCGTCACGGAAGAACGCCAGGAAGATCGCCGACATGACGACCGCGTAGATCACCCATTCGCGAGCCAGGCGTTTCCACGGAACTGGTCGACTCGGATCCCATGCCATATCGCCACCCTTGTAGCAGGAAATCGGCGCACCGCGCGCATTTCCGATCGCCTCACGCTGGTGTGCTGCGATCCGTCGGTCTTTCCTTTCGGGCAACCTAGGCTCTGCGAGGTGCGTGTTGGAGTCCTGACCGGCGGCGGCGACTGTCCTGGATTGAACGCGGTGCTGCGCGCGATCGTTCGAAAGGGCGAACGTCATTACGGTGCCGAGATCGTCGGGTTCCGTGACGCCTGGGACGGTGTTCGGGAGCGCCGGACGGTGCCGCTCACCGTCGAGTCGATGCGGGGACTCTTGCCGCGGGGCGGCACCGTGCTCGGGACACGGCGCGGAAGTCCCTTCGACGACGAGGGCGGCGTCGAAGCGGTCGAGGCGACGATCTCCGACATGGGTCTCGATGGGTTGATCGTCGTGGGTGGGAACGGTTCGTTGAGCGTTGCGTGTCAGCTCCATACCGAGCGTGGGCTTCCGATCGTCGGTGTCCCCAAGACGATCGACAACGACATCATGGGCACCGACATGACATTCGGGTTCAACACCGCCGTACAGATCGCGACGGATGCGATCGACCGGTTGCACACCACCGCTGAGAGTCACAACCGGGTCATGGTCGTCGAGGTCATGGGCCGCCACAGTGGCTGGATCGCCGCCGAGGCAGGCATTGCCGGTGGTGCCACCGTGGTGCTCATTCCAGAGATCCCCTTCGATATGGACGAGGTCTGTCGGCACATTCTGCGGCGTCACCAGCGTGGCCGCTACGCATCGATCGTGGTGGTCGCGGAGGGCGCCACGCCGCGGGAGGGCACGATCACCATCGACGAGCGCGAGATCGACCGCTTCGGACACGTCCGATTGGGCGGGATGGGTCAGATCGTGGCAGAGGAGATCGGGCGACGGACGGGGTTCGAAACCCGCCCGGTGCTGCTCGGACACGTCCAACGAGGAGGCACACCGACCGCCTTCGACCGGGTGCTTTCGACGCGCTTCGGTGTGGCCGCGGCGATTGCGGTGCACGAACAGCAGTGGGGTCGGATGGTCGCGTTGCGTGGCCAGGACATCACCACGGCCCCGCTCACCGAGGCCGTCGGCAGGACGAGAACGCTCGACATGGAGCTGTACCACGGTGTCGCCGAGGTCTTCTTCGCGTGACGTGCGCCAGCCGCCCCAGGGTCAGCCCGGCGACGGCACTGCCGGGTAGGCAGGCTGGGCCGACTGGATGAGCGCGGGATAGTCGTACGTTCGCAGCACACCGGTGCTGGGCTCACCGTTTCCGAGCGGCCACGTGAACGGTGCTCCGTCGACACGAAGGCGCACTGCGTCGATTCCGTCGATCTCTGAAGCGGTGTAGACGATCTGAGCAACGGCGAAGATGAGGCTGTCGGTGGTGAGCTCGGTGATGTCGCTCGTGACATCGACGATCAAGATGTCGCCGACGCTTCGCGCATCGATGACCTCGGCCGTGCTGGGGATGATCGAAGAGAGTTGTTTGGCGACCTCGTCGTCGTTCGGTCCACGGAAGAGTGATTCGAGCACGGCAAGGTCGTCGCCGACCACGTCGCGTTGGACGCTGCGAAGACGCCGATCTCCTGCTTCCGTCAGGGCCGCGAGATAGATCCGGCTCGCTCCTTCGGCCTCGGCGTCGCCCGACGCGGCGCTCGCCCCGAGTGTGCGGTCGAGCACCGGGACGTCGCGGTACGACTCTTCGGTCTTGATGGCGCAACCGGCGCAGAGCAGCGATGCCGTGACGAGGAATGCGAATGGCCGCGAGGAGAACGTCGTCACTCGTCGATCTCCACTGCCGCCAGCTCGATCACGAATCGGGCACCTGGCTCGCCGTCGGAACGGTCTTCGACCCACACGCGCCCACCGTGCATGCGGACATGTTCGTCGGCGAGCGACAGTCCGAGTCCCGCTCCGTCGCTGCTCATCCGTCGGCCGGCGCTGCCACCGCGCGCGAATCGTTCGAACACGAGGTGCCGCTCGTCGACCGGCACGCCGGGACCGTGGTCCTCGACTGCGATGTGGATGTGCGACACCGGCTCGTCCGGAGGATTGATCTCCTTGATGCTCACGTCGGGCTGTGTGCTCCCGCCGTGCAGCCGGGCGTTGTCGATGAGGTTGGCGACGACGCGAGCGAGTCGCCGACGGTCGCCGCGGATGATCACCATCTCGGCGCGCTCGCTCACCGTCACCTTCGATTCAGGCAGGCTGCTGACCGCAATGGCCTGCCGGACGAACTCGGCCGCGAGCAGCTCTTCGAGGTTGAGCCTGATCGCTCCGGCATCGAAGCGGCTGATCTCGAGGAGGTCTTCGACGAGACCCTGGAACCGGGTCACGTCGCCGTGCAGCAGGTCGAGCGCAGCCTGTGCACGTTCGGGCATCTCGTCGCGTCGAGCCTCCATCACCTCGACCGATGCCGCCAACGTCATCAGTGGCGATCGCAGCTCGTGGCTCACATCGGATGCGAAACGAGCATCGCGCTCGACGCGTTGCTGCAGCGCTGCGGCCATGTCGTTGAACGAGGTCGCCAACACGCTCAGGTCGGGATCTTCGGTGGGCTCGAGGCGCGTGTCGAGCCGCCCGCCGGCTATGGCCTTGGCGGCCTGGGCGGCAACGCCGACCGGCCGTACGGCGCGCCCTGCGGCGAACGTACCGACCGCCACACCGAGCAGCGTGGTGATGAGACCGCCCAGCAGCAGCGACAGACGAACGCTGTCGAGGGTGTTCTCGACCTCGTTCAGGCTGGAGAACTCGAAGTAGGCGCTCTGGTTGGGGAGTGGCCAGCCGACGACGACGTTGAGCTCGCCGTCGACGGCCACGATCATGCGTGCAGGGACGGCGTCGTTGATGACCCGGTCGACGAGCACCTGGGGGAGTGCTTCCTTCTGATACTGACCATTGCCGACGCTGAACTCCTGGTCGTACCAGATGAGCGGTCGTTGCACGCCGAGGTCTTCGAGCGCGACCTTTGCCGTCTGGGACGATTGTGGTTCGCCGCGCAGGATCGACTGCACGATCTGGGCGTTGCGCCGAGCGGAATCGACGGCGGCGTCGTCGCGCTGCTGCACCACGTTGGATTGCGTGAGCGTGTACGTGGTGAAGGCCAAGAACGCCGACAGCCCGACTGCACCGAGCGTGAAGATGAGAAGGATACGGCGACGCAGTCCGAGTGGGGAGCGTGCCAGCGGGCCGAAGATCCGCCGGTACCAGGGGAGCCGATCATCAGTACCTGCGGTGGGCAGATCGGCCGCCAGATCGGGCGCGGCCGTTTCGGTCACGTCTGGAGCCGGTAGCCGAGACCGCGCACGGTGACGACGTGGCGTGGATTGGCCGGATCGATCTCGACCTTGGTTCGCAGCCGCCGGACGTGCACGTCGACGAGACGCCCGTCACCGAAGTAGTCGTAGCCCCACACCTTGTCGAGCAGCGACTCGCGGCTGAACACCTTGCCGGGGCTCTCGGCCAGTTCGCACAGCAGTCGGAACTCGGTCTTGGTGAGGTGCACCTCAGTGCCGTTGCGGAGCACCTTTCCCTCTTCGGGAATCAGTTCGAGGTCGCCGAAGCTCAGACGCACATGCCCCTGTGCCGATGGCCGGATTCGCCGGAGCAGCGCTCGAATCCGTGCGCTCAGCTCCTTGGCCGCGAAGGGCTTGGTGAGATAGTCGTCGGCGCCGGCTTCGAGGCCGGCCACGATGTCGTGCGTGTCATTTCGTGCGGTCACCATGACCACGGGGACATCGCTGGTCCGCCGGATGGTGCGGCACAACTCGAAGCCGTCGATGCCGGGCAGCATGATGTCGATGAGCACGACGTCTGGTGTCGTCTGTGCGAACAACTCGATCGCGATCTCGCCGCTCTCGGCCTCGTCGACGATCCAGCCCTCGTCCTCGAGCGCGAGTTTCACTGCCGAACGGATGCGTTCGTCGTCCTCAACTGCCAGGATGCGTGTTCCCACTCCACCATGATGCCGTATCGGGCGCCCTCTCCGCGCTCATGGTCTGAACTTTCGGTCTGCCCCGGCTACGAAGTGCCCAGCCTGGCGATGAGTTCCGCGTGCACAGCGGGACTCGCGGCGACCATCCGCTCGGGAACGGGAGGCCCCCCGGCGAAGTCGCTCGTGATGGCGCCCGCCTCTCGGGCAATGAGTTCACCTGCTGCCGCGTCCCACGAGTTGAGGTGCGCCTCGTAGTAGGCGTCGAGTCGACCACATGCCACCCAGCACAGGTCGATCGCTGCCGATCCGCCACGCCTGATGTCGCGCACGTGTGCGATGACATCGCCGAGTTGACGAATCTGCTCGACGCGTCGCTCGGGCAGATAGCTGAATCCCGTTCCGACGAGCGACCGAAGCAGGTCTTCGGGTCGCGAGCACTGAATCGGGTGTCCGTTCAGCGTGGACCCCTCGCCGAGTGCGGCCGAGAACAGCTCGTCGACGGTCGGCACCGCGACAGAACCGGCGAGCATCACGCCCTCGTGGGCAACCGCGACCGAGGTCGACCAGGAGAAATGGTCGTAGACGAAGTTCGTGGTGCCGTCGATCGGATCGATGAACCACTCGTAGCCCGACGTACCGCTGTCGGCAGCACCTTCCTCACCGACGATGGCATCATCCGGCCGTCGATCGCGGATGCGCTCGACGATCATCGCCTCGGCGGCCCGATCGAACTGGGTGACGATGTCGGTGGACGATGACTTGGTCTCGTTCTCGAGCTCGGCGCCGCGGCGACCTTGCAGTGCGAGCCGCCCAGCATCGGTCGCGAGCTGTTCGCACAGGGCGCGGAGAACGCGTCGCTCGGCGCGTTCGTCGTGCTCTGGGTCAGCGTGGTGCATGTCCGGCGGCTTCGCGGTCTTGGATCTCGCGCCATTCACCCATCGCCCGCAGCGCCAAGATGCCCACGATGGCCATGCCGGTGGCGCAGAGCAGGGCTCCGGCGAGCAGTCCGATTCCCATGGCGAGGTCACAGTCGCCCGAGCACTGGAGATCGACGAGCGCGTAGCCGATCATGCCGCCGGCAAGACCGCCGAGCAGGATGCCCACGAACGCAAGGCCTCTGGCCAACGGTGACGGAATCGCCGAGAGCGGGCGCGGTTCGTTCACGACAGCGAGCCTAATGGTGGACATTCACAACGTCGCAGGCCGAAACGGCTTGCTCAGACGTCGGCTCGGGTCATCGTCCCGTCGAGGGTCGTGCGTCGAACGGCCGGCCGCCACGTATCCTCGCCGCGTGCAGGTAGCCGTGGTGATTCCCACCTACAACGAGGTCGGCAGCATCGGTGACGTGTGTTCTCGGGTCCACCAGGTCGTGCCGGACGCGCGCATCGTGGTGATCGACGACGCCAGCCCCGACGGCACGGCGGAGCTCGTTCGCGAACTCGGCTTCTGCGACGTGATCGAACGGCCCTCGAAGCACGGTCTCGGTTCGGCGTACCGCGCCGGGCTCCGAGCGGCCATCGACGGCGGCGCCGAGATCTGCGTGCAGCTCGACGCCGATCGGTCGCACGACCCCGACGATCTTCCGGCCCTGATCTCGAACATCGAACACGGCGCCGACCTCGCAATCGGCAGCCGCTACGTCCCGGGCGGCCAGACGGTGAACTGGCCGAGCTCTCGCCGATGGCTGTCGCGCTGGGGAAACCGATATGCGGCAGGTGTGCTCGGGTTGGCGGTGAACGACGCGACGGCCGGATACCGGGCGTATTCGTCGGAGGCACTCGAGCGAATGGGATTCGAGGAGGTTCGCGCCGACGGATATGGGTTCCAAATCGAGATGACACACCGCCTCGTGCGCATCGGTGGGCGGATCGTCGAGTTCCCGATCACGTTTCGCGAACGTGACTCGGGCGTGTCGAAAATGTCGAGCGGCATCGTGCGCGAAGCGTTCGGTCTCGTCGTTCGCCTCTGGCTCGAAGACCGTCGCGGCCGTCGCCAACGCCGACGATCCGGCCGATAGGGCGCCTGCCTGGATAGCGCAGTAGCCGATCCTGCGGTATCGCCCTGGCCGCAGCGGCGCAAACCCCTAGCGTGACGAACGTGGCCGCACCGCACCGCACGATTCTTCATGTCGACATGGATGCGTTCTACGTGTCGGTCGAGTTGCGTCGGCGTCCCGATCTGGCGGGCCAGCCGGTGGTTGTCGGGGGAACCGGCCTGCGTGGCGTCGTCGCAGCAGCGTCGTACGAGGCCCGGCGGTTCGGCGTGCATTCGGCGCTGCCCTCCGCCATTGCGAGACGACGCTGTCCGCACGCCGTCTTCCTACCCGGCGATCACGAGCTCTACGCAAGTGTCAGCGCGGAAGTGTTGGAGATCTTCGGACGATACTCACCTCTGATCGAGCCGTTGTCGCTCGACGAGGCGTTCATCGACGTCACCGGTGCCGTTCGGCTGTTCGGCGACGGTGTCACCATCGCCGAACGAGTTCGCTCCGACGTACGAGGTGAACTCGATCTCAACTGTTCCGTCGGCGTCGCACCCAACAAGTTTCTCGCCAAGATGGCATCGGTCGAGGCGAAGCCGCGCGCTCTGCCCGATCGGATCGATCCTGGTCGGGGCGTCGTCGAGGTGCGGCCCGGAGAGGAGCTTGCGTTTCTCCACCCGTTGCCGGTCCATCGGCTGTGGGGCGTCGGTCCGGTGACCCGTGAACGGCTCGAACGACTCGGTGTGCGAACCGTGGCCGACCTCGCCGCGCTCGACCAGAGTGTGGTCATCGGAGCCCTGGGTAGCGGTCAAGGGACACATCTCCTCGCACTCGCCCACGGATCGGACGATCGCCCGGTCGAGGTGGACCGGGCGATGAAGTCGATTGGTCACGAAGAGACCTTCGCTCATGACCTGCATGAACGCTCCGATGTGCAACGCCATGTCGTTCGGTTGGCCGACGCCGTCGCGAGTCGGCTCCGCCACCAGCATCTGGGAGCCAGGACAGTGACGGTCAAGATCCGGTTCGCAGGCTTTCACACCATCACGAGATCGGTCACCCTCGACGCGCCCGTCGACACGGGTATCCAGCTGGTCGAGGCCCTCGGGCCGCTGCTCGAGCACATCGACCCGTCACCCGGCGTTCGTCTCGTCGGCGTGTCGACCACCAATTTCGGCGAACCGATCGAGCAGCTCAGTCTGCTCGACGACCTGAGCGGCGACTCGATCGTGAAACCGCTCGCGAAACAACGTCGGCGACTTGCGGCCGGGGCGTTGGACGAGATACGGGAACGGTTCGGAACGGGCGCAATCGGTCCGGCAAGTGCCGTCGAAGCCGGCGGCCTTCGAGTCGTGCGCCGGGGAGCGCAGCAGTGGGGCCCCGACCAGCAGCCTGACGCAGAACGAGGAGATACGACCGAAT
Source organism: Ilumatobacteraceae bacterium (assembly GCA_037969115.1). Classification (GTDB taxonomy): domain Bacteria; phylum Actinomycetota; class Acidimicrobiia; order Acidimicrobiales; family Ilumatobacteraceae; genus JBBKWQ01. Next base: position 9,450 of record JBBKWQ010000276.1, on the reverse strand, counting down.
CGTCCGAACGTCGTGCGACGCGCCCCGACAAATCGGGGAAGTCCGACGAAAATCCGGGCTGACGCGTTGAGGAACCGGTCAGGACGTGCGATGATCGTGGTGTGCCCCCGGATGGAGCCTGATGCCGCTTTCTGAAGACGAACAACGGATTCTCCGACAGATCGAGCACGAGCTCGCCACGGACCCGACTTTCTCGGAACGTGGCTATCGAGTTTCACGTCGGCGACTGGTGTTGTTGTCCGCAGCCGTGCTCGTCGGGCTGGTGCTCACCGTCGCCGGATTGACCATCAGCTTCTGGCTCGCGTTCGCTGCATTCCTGGGTGTGTTGGCTGCCGCTGTTGCGCTCGAAGCCGAACTCCGCGTCATCGGGCGCGAACGACTCGGCAATCTGCCGGTCAACGCATGGCTCGCCGGCTCATCCCGACCCGAGCGCACGCGCAGCGATCCCGAAGTCTGAGTTTCGACGCCTACCGGCACGCACACCGGCGCGCCGCCTCGGCGATCATCGCCAGACGGTGAAGTAGTTGCGAAGGCGTTGTCCCGGGCTCAAGGTGTCGTCGGCGATACGTTGCACCTGGTGTGACCACGCCACACAGTCGTGGTCGATCGTGGTTCCCAGGACGCCTGCCGTGCTGAACTCGACGGTTCCCGGTTGGGCGAACGTCACAGCGTCGACCACCGACGCGAGCGAGTCCATCGGTCGAGCCGCGATCGGGAGCAGCCCAGCGGTCGCATCGGCCCACTCGTGCGCCGTGAAGGCCGGGCTCCCCACGACGCCGGCGCGTTGCGCGGCTGCGGTCGCTCGTTGCCAGGCGCGGGTGACCATCACCGACGGAGCAGCGCGTCGGTCGACGCGTCGGCGGAGCAGACGTGCGATCTCCGGCATCGCGACAGCCATTGCCAACATGCCCCCGACGATCGAGACGCGCCATGGGAAGCCGCCCTCTTGATCGGTGGACGGGGGCGGTTCGTCGGGTACGGCCGGCACGGCGCCACCAGCGGACGGGGTGGTGACGCTCGGTGGGGTGTCGACGTTCTCGGGCGGCACGACCGTTGCGGGTGTGGTCGGCCGGGGCGGTGTCGTCACCTCGCTGACCGGTCGTCCGGTCGCGTCGATTGCCTCGGTCTCCTGCTGGGCGGGGACACCCGTGTACGGCTCGGCACCCGGCGCACCGCGGCCCGGAGTCGCCTCGAAGTACAGCCACCCGATGCCGTCGAACCACAGCTCCGGCCAAGCGTGAGCATTGAGCCCCCGAACGACGTACCAACCCTCGTCGTCGAGTTCGCCGGGTGTGAAACCGACGGCAACGCGCGACGGAATTCCGAGCGAACGCGCCATCGAGGCGAACGTCGCCGAGAACTGCTCGCAATACCCGACGCGCTCTCGAAGGAAACTCTCGATCGCATCGGAACCATGGCCGGTCTGTGCCTCGAGGCTGTAACGGAATTCGCCGGAAGTCGTGAACCATGCCTGTAACGCCAGGGCCTGCTCGTACGGGCTCGTGGCGCCGGCTGTGACGGCAAGCGCGAGCTCGCTCGCGAGCGAGGGGTACGAGTCTGGAAGTTCGAGATAGATCGAGTCGGGGGGCGACGAGGCCGTCGCACGTTGCAGCTGACCGATATCGGGCCGGGGCGACGCCGAGAGCACGGTGAACACGTCGCCGCTCGTCAGATCGGCCTCGTCGGTGATCAGGATGCTCGTGTCTCGTTCGATGCGCAGGTCGAGACCGGAGAAGGCGACAGGATCTGCCGCGGCCGGAGCGAGCTCGCCGCCGAGATTGAGGATCTGATACTGCTGGAGGATCTCGACACTGCCGGCCGCGCCATCGTCGAACCGTCCATCGGCGTTCTCGAGCACGCCGTCCTTGAGCCCGAATGTTTCGCCGTCGAAGTTCGGAAGCGTCGCGATCCTCCAGTACGAACTGACGTTGGCGTTCACCCTGAACAATTCCGACGGCGATTGATTGACCAGCCTCGACCGAATCGAGACGAGCGGGCTCAACACCTGTGTGACGCCGCCGCCTCGGCCGCGAGTCTCGTACAACGGTTCGGCGTCGGCACCTGGAATTCGTGGGCCGACGAACCCGGCGACGAGGGCCAACGCCAACGCCGTGCCGAGGGCAAGTGGTGCCGCGAAACGCGCACCCCGCTCGTTCGCTCGCAACTCGACGCGTCGCTGCGGATCGTGAAGCGCCCTGAGCGCGACGGCAGCCACGACCGCCGTGCCGATGAGCAGCATCGTGAGCTCGACCCGTAGTCGGGAGTTGCCCAATGCGCTGATGAACACGAAGAGCACGGCCCCGGGTACGAGCGACTCACCTCTTGCCTCCGCCCGGAACGCGAACAGATCCGAGAGCCAGACGACCATCACCAAACCGAAGCTCGCGAGCACCGCCCAGCCCGTGCCATAGAGCACCGGGGCGACGGTGCTCTGGAAGCCGTTCTGGACGATCCGGATCTCGAGGGTGAGCAGATCCCATGTGTCAGCCGTCGGCATCAGCCATGACAACGTCGAGCGGTAGTAAAGAACGGTCACCAGCCACAACATCACCAGCAGGTTCAGTGGCTCGGCGGTCCACCACGGAACTCGTGACCGCCGGAGCAACAGCGAGAAGCCGTGGCCGACGACGACGATGAGTGCCATGTCGCCGAGGAAGCTCCACCCACTGAACACCCTGGCGGACCCCATCGCGACGGTCACCGAGTACAGCGCGAGCGCCACCGTTGCGATCACGTCGCGCTCGAGCGGCTTCACCGGCCGTCGCGGCAGGCGGCTCTCGCTCATGCTCGCTCCCGTTGCCACTCACGGTCACGGGCGTCGAGGCGCTCGTCGGCTTCCGACCGAACCGTCTGGTTGGCGACGGTTGCATGGTCACGCGACTCCAGAAGCCGCGTGCTGCCCGCCAGAGCGGCCCAGCTGTCGGTGAATCGCTCGACCGACGAGGCATCTACCGAGAGACGACCGGCAGCGGGCTCCATCGTGAAGACGCCGACGCGAGTCAGCGTGGGATCGGTGAATTGATCCGTACGTCGCCACAGCGTCGAATCGGGATGGGTCGTCACCACGACGACGAGACCGAGCCCTTCACCTGGATCGCGTTCGATGTCGTGGACCTCGGCACCCCTGTCGATCGGGGCCAACACCTTCAGGGTCTGCGATGCGACATCCGGACCCCGGAGGTCGATGTCGTTGCTGGTGACGAAGCGAGTCGTGAGACCCGCGTGGTCGGCGCTGTTCACGAGGCTTGCAGCGGCAACGATCGCGCGCTCGAACGCGTCGGCGGCGGCTGCGCTCAACTCGGCGGCGCCGACATCGGATCGGCGCGAAATGGGTGTCTCGGACGACGTGTCCAGCACCACCACGCAGCGACGAACGCCCTGCGTCTCGAACTTTCGTACCTTCAAGCCGTCGGATTTCGCCGACGCCCCCCAATGGATCGTCCGCGGTTCGTCGCCCACGACGTAGTCGCGGAGGCTGTGAAACTCTCCGGCACCCATTCGTTGCGCTTGGGCCATGAGGTGCCGCCCGAGCACACCGTGGCCCAGTTCGGGCATCGCCAGGTCGACCGTGCGCGGTGCGACCATGAGGTCGAGGCTCGCGGCACCGTACGAGGTGGCCGACGCCAGCCCGAGGATGTCTCGTCGTTCCACTTCGAGCGGCCCGAGTGTGAGCACCCCGCGCCGGCTCGCCGGCACTCGATAGCCGGCTGTGACATGTTCTCCTCGGCGCATCGGGGCGACCGTGAGCTTGGCGGTGTTCGATGGCCCCACGGGTTCGGTGAGGAACGCGCGCCCGGAGCGTGAGGGGCCCTCGTTCTGGATGAGCAGGTCGACGCGACCCGTGTCACCGACCGTGAGGACCGAGGGGTGGACCCAGCGATGGGCGACGAGTCTGGGCCGTTGCCATCGAACGACGGCGACGGCAACCAGCACGGCGGCACTCAACCCGGCGGCGATCACGAACAGTTCGACGATCGCGAACACACGTCCGAGCATCACGGCGAAGAGGGAGCCGATGGCAACCGTCCAGCCGTGTCGGGTCGGCATGATCAGCGCGCAACCGGCACCGATACGTCGGCGAGGATTTCGTTGATGGCATCCGGGGCCGACATCCGCGCACCACGATCGGCCCGCAGCATGATTCGGTGAGCCAATACCGGGACGGCGACGTGTTTGACGTCGTCGGGGGTTGCGTAGTCGCGACCCCTCGCGGCTGCGTACCCGCGAGCTGCCGACGCGAGTTGCAGCGTGGCTCTCGGTGACAGCCCGAGTTCGATGGCCGGATGCCGGCGACTGGCCTCAGCCAGATCGATCAGGTACGACTTCAGAGCGGCAGCGACATAGACGTTGCGAACCGTCGCGATCATCGACTTCAACTCGTCGATCGACACGACGGACGCAATGGTGCGAAGCGTCTCGTTCGCTCCCAGCCCATCGAGAATGGCGAGCTCGGCCGTCCGGCTCGGGTAGCCGAGCGATATTCGGAGCAGAAAGCGGTCGAGCTGTGACTCGGGCAGCCGATACGTTCCTTCCTGTTCCACCGGGTTCTGTGTGGCGATGACCATGAACGGCTGGTCCAGTGGCCGGGTGGTGCCATCGACGGTGACCTGGCGCTCCTCCATGGCCTCGAGCAGCGCAGATTGAGTTTTCGGCGACGCTCGGTTGATCTCGTCGGCCAGCACGATGTTGGCGAACATCGGGCCCGGCTGGAACCGGAACCGCTCGCCGGACCGCTCGTAGATGTTGACTCCGACCAGATCGGTCGGGAGGAGGTCGGGCGTGAACTGCACGCGCTTCCAGCTGACGTCGATCGAGGCGGCGAGTGCCTTGGCGAGGCTCGTCTTTCCCACTCCGGGCACGTCCTCGATGAGGAGGTGACCCTCGGCGAGCAAGGCGATCAGCGCGAACTCGACCGCCTCCGTCTTGCCGTGCACAACCCTCGCGACATTGCTGGTGATCGCATCGAAGTGGGTCGCAAACGTTGTCGTGCCAATTGCAGTGTCCGTCACGCAGTGAAGGGTAGACGTTCGAGACACGATGACGCCGCCGAGATCGGTTCCTCCGGAGGATATTCGGAATCGTTGTGAATCTTGCTGTACCGTCCGCGTCGTGACCGACGCCGTCGAATCGACGACTTCATCGCGGTTCCTCGCGATCGATCTCTCGCCGAGTCGTCTCGCAGCGGGCGTGGTCGACGCGCGGGGGGAGGTGCTCGTCAGAGATCGAGTTGCCACCCCGGCCCGTCATATGTGGCCGACGCTCACTCGGCTCGTCAGCCGGGTGCTCGCTGCCGCGCCCGACGACATCGTCCCGACCGCGTGCGGTGTCTCGTGTGTCGGACCGGTCGACCACGACCGTGGGTCCATGGAACCGATCGGATTGCCGTTGTGGCGTGGGTTCCCGTTGCGCGACGAACTGAGTGAGATCACCGGGATGCACGTCACGGTCGACACCTCTGGACGAGCACTCGCATTGGCCGAGCGGTGGTGCGGCGACCTCGCTGGAGCCGACAACTTCGTCGCGTTGCTCATCGGCGACTACGTCGATGGCGGCGTCGTGCTCGGCGGAAGGCTGCTCGGAGGAGCCAACGGCAATCTCGGTCAGGTCGGCCACGTGCAGGTCGAACCCGAGGGAGCTGAATGCTTCTGCGGCGCACACGGATGTCTCGATGTGTATGCGGGTGGCCGGGCGATCGAGGCGGCGACGAATCGTCCGCTCACGCGCGCTCCCGAGGTGATCATCGAACGTGCAGGGCTGATGGTCGGTCGCGCTGCGGCGAGTCTGGCCGCCGCGCTCGATGTCGTCGACATCGTCGTCGCTGGCTCCGTACCCACCGTGTTCGGCCAGCCGTTCTTCGAGGCGGTGAAGGTCGAGATCGCCCAACGATCGCGACTCCCTCACCTGTCGGGATTGACGGTTCGTGCGGTCGGCGTCGCCAACCGGAGCCCCCTGGTCGGGGCGGCGGCACTCGCCCGACATCACCAGGCCGTATCCGTTGCTCCGACCGGTGACGAGGATCCAGGTCCCGGTACTACCGGCGGGTAACAACGTCAGTAGTCTGGTGGCATGCAGCCCACCTATTCTCGAGAAGCCGACGCATACCGCGAGAAGGTCCAGGCGTTCCTCGCCGAGAAGCTGCCGACGTCCTGGCAAGGGACCGGCCGGCTCGAGGGCGATGCGCTCGCCACTTTCGTCGAGGAGTGGCGCCACACGCTGTACGAAGCCGGATATCTCGCGCCGGGCTGGCCGGTCGAGTACGGCGGTGCCGGTCTCAGTGCGCTCGAGCAGGTGATCCTCGCCGAGGAGTTCGTCAAATCCGGGGTCCCGTCGGGCGGACCCAACGACGTGTTCGGCATTCAGATGCTCGGCAACACGCTCCTCCAATGGGGGACCGACGAGCAGAAGGCACATTATCTCCCGCGTATTCTCTCGGGTGAAGACCGGTGGTGTCAGGGGTACTCCGAGCCGAATGCCGGCTCCGATCTCGCGAACGTTGCACTCAAGGCCGAACTCGACGGTGATCAGTGGGTGTTGAACGGGCAGAAGATCTGGACATCAGCCGGCCATCTTGCCGATCACATCTTCACCCTGGCGCGCACCGACCCCGACGCGTCGAAACACAAGGGGATCTCGTTCATCCTCGTCGACATGCGTCAACCGGGTGTCGAGGTGCGCCCCATCAAGATGATCTCCGGCGACAGCGAGTTCAACGAGGTGTTCTACACCGACGCGACCGCCCCCAAAACCGAGGTCATCGGTGGCGTGAACAACGGCTGGGCGGTCGCCATGACGTTGCTCGGCTACGAACGTGGCGAGGCGGCGGCGACCGGACCGATCCGGTTCAAAGCCGAGATCGATCGGCTCCTCGCGCTCGCCCGAGAACGAGGAGTGGCCGACGATCCGGTGATGCGCCAGCGTCTCGCGTCGGCATACGGTCAGGTCGAGATCATGCGGTACAACGGCATGCGCGTCCTCACACAGTTCCTGGCCGGTCATCACCCCGGGCCCGATGCAGCGATCGGCAAGTTGTACTGGAGCGAGTACCATCAGCTCGTCACCGAGCTGGCGGTCGACATCTTGGGTGCGGACGCGTTGGCGCCTTCGGGACGGGAGCCGTCGTCTGCGTTCAGCACCGACGACGCCGGAGCGCCGAACTCGTCGGGATCGTGGGTCGGCACGTTTCTCAACGCTCGCGCCGGCACGATCTATGCGGGTTCGTCGCAGGTGCAGCGCAACATCATCGGCGAGATGGTGTTGGGTCTCCCGAAAGAACCCCGCCCGCAGTGATCCGTGTGGCGGTCGCCGTCGCACGTCACCCATCGTTGTGGATCACGGCGGTTCGGCAGGCCAGGAGAACAGCGCCCGCGCGGTGGTGGCGCAGGCCGCCGTTCCTGCCCGTTCCTTCCGGTGACTACCTCCGCTTCCGTCTGCTCACCCAGTACGGCGACGCCGACCATCGCCCGGATCCGGTCGATGCGGTTGCGTTCCTCCAGTGGTGCAAGGAATGGGATCGGCACGCCCGCTGATCGAACTGTCGATGGCGCTGGTCCAGACCTTCCACGAAGACGCAGCGACGTTTCACGACCGACGAATCACGAGCGACACGCCCGCTGCTGCCTGGGTGCTCGATGTCACGCGTCCCGCGCTCGTGCTCGGGTCACGACAGAACCTCGATCTCGTCGACGTCGACGAATGCTCTCGCCGCGACATCGACATCGTCATGCGTCGTTCCGGAGGGGGAGTGGTGTTGGTCCAGCCGGGTGCCCAGCTCTGGATCGATGTCGTCGTGCCAGCCGAGCATCCCGATGCGATCGACGACGTTCGGGCTTCGATGATCGCGTTCGGCAGCCGATGGCGATCGGCGTTGACGGCGCTGCAGTTCAGGGCTCCGACCGAACTGCACCGAGCGATGGCACCGTCGAAGTGGTCTGATCTCGTTTGTTTCGACGGACTCGGCCCCGGCGAGCTGACGGTGGCTGGAGCGAAGCTGGTCGGCGTGAGTCAGCGGAGAACGCGCCATGGTGCGCGGTTCCAGTCGATGATGTATCGCCGAGACGTTCGCAGCGAACTGGTCGGGCTGTTGCGAGCGGATCTGGTCGCCGACGACCTGGCTGCGCCGAGTCTCGCTGACGAGTCGGTCGACGTCGTCGACGTGGCTCGATTGCTCGCGCCGCGCTGAGCTCGTGCGCGCGGTCCGCGCGCATTTCCTCGGCGGTTTCGCTGAGCGAGGCCGGTGTTTTTGGCAGGGATCGAGCGTACTGACGCTCGATCGGCAAGGAATCGGCAAGAAGTGGGGTGAAATGGGGAACAATGGTTGACATTGGTGATACTTGGGGCAATAATCATCCCCGGTGAGAGGCGTCCGCGCTCTCGCCGCGAGGCAGGCAGGCTCCGCGGGCAACCAGACGGGAAGGGATTAGGTCACGGAGCGTGTTCGTTGGTGTTCACGATCGACAGCTGGATGACAAACATCGTCTGGCGTTGCCGGCAACATTTCGTGCCGAGCTGAGTGAACGCTGCTATCTGGAACTCGATGGCGAAGGCTGCATCGTGCTCCGGCAGCCCGATGACTTCGAACAACACGCCCGTGAGCTGATCGAGGCGCAGAAGCGCGGTGAGCTGAGCCGGAGCCGACGTCGTGCTGTTGCGACATACTTCGTCGCGGCGTCGATCGACAAGCAGGGTCGAGTCACGCTGGACGAGAAGCTGCGCGAACACGCGGGGCTCTCGGGCGGCGCCCCCGTCACGGTCGTCGGCATGTGGGACGCCATCGAGATCTGGCGCCCGACCCGATTCGACGCCGTGCGGGCCGAAGGCGAACACGAGGCGCCGCGGCGTGACTGGAGCGACGAAGCGTGACGTTCGAACACGAACCCGTCATGCGCGACGAGATCGTCGACATCTTCGAAGCCGTCCCCGCCGGCGTGCTCCTCGACGCCACGCTCGGCGGCGGTGGGCACAGCGAGGCGCTCCTCAACTCCCGCGCCGATTGCAGCATTCTCGGACTCGACCGGGATCCGGCTGCGCTCGCCGCGGCGACTGAACGGCTTGCACAGTTCGGCGATCGAGTGTCGACATACCGATGCCGTTTCGACCAACTGGATGAGGCCATGACTGCGATGAACATTCCAAGCCTGAGCGGAGCGCTGTTCGACCTCGGTGTCTCGTCGCCACAGCTCGACCGAGCCGAGCGGGGGTTCTCGTACCGTCACGACGGTCCGGTCGACATGCGCATGGACCCGGACGCGCCATGGTCGGCCGACGACGTGGTCAACGGTTATCCGGAACGCCAGCTCGCCGACGTCATAAAACGACTCGGCGACGAACGGTTTGCCCGACGAATCGCTGCGGCGATCGTGGCCGCGCGGCCGATCCAGACGACGACCGAGCTGGCGGCGACCGTGACGGCCGCGATCCCGGCGCCGGCCCGGCGAACGGGCGGACATCCGG
>JBBKWQ010000275.1:0-2829 GCA_037969115.1 Ilumatobacteraceae bacterium | reverse complement strand
GGTCACCCACATCACGCCGACCCTTTCGGCCTGGAACATCGGCAGTCGGGTCGTGACGTGTGCGATCAGGAGCTCGGACGGGAGCCCGCTCACCCAGTCGTACCGGAACGTCGATTGATCAAACCGTGCAGTTTCGGCAAACTGCGATTCGCGCCCAGCTCTTCGATCCACAAGCGCGAATCACCGAATCGACTCAGCGCTCTCATGGAAGCGCTGCCGCATTCGACATCCCCCGCAGCGCGGCGAGTGTGGAAGTCGACCTCACGCGGGGTCAGACGCAAGTAGCAGGCGCGCTTCGCGCCGCACGTCCGGGGAAGGATCGTGTGCGATCACATTGCGCAGGAGGGCTGCGCTCGAGATCGCCCCGAGCTGACCGAGTGATCGAACCGCTCGGTAACGGACCGATTCCGTGCGGTGCCCCGCGGCAGCCTCCAACGTGGGGCGCGCCCGTTCGTCGGCACGTACGCCAAGCGCCGAACTCGCCGCCTCGACCGCGGCGCCGTCGCCTTCACGGACGGCGTTGATGAGCGCATGCAGCGCCGCGTCGCTGCGGTGGGAGGCAAGTGCGCTCGCAGCGACCCAGACGAGGCCGGGCGTCGATCCGTGGAGGAGGGCGGCGATCGCCGCGACGTCGTTCTCGTCGTGAAACGCCGCGAAGGCACGGATGGCTTGACGCGTGACGGCGTCGTCTCGCCCGCTGCGCACGATCGCATCGAGCGCCGGCCGGCTGGACGCCGGATGAGCGAGGAGCCAACCAATCGCGCCCGCGACCGGCTCGGGGTGCTCGTCGGCGAGGGATTCGAGGTGTTGCTGCAGCTCCCGGGCCCCATCGGGGTCGGGTCCCGGCACGGTCACGGCACCCGCAGTGTCGGGAACACCACGCGAATCTTGCGGTCGAGTAGCGCGCGGGCGCCGTCGGTGATGCGTGCGTCAAGCTGGACGCGTCGGCGCAGACCGAGCACGATGGACTCGGCGACAGTCGGTTCGAACGCGTCCTTGATCTTCTTCAACTCCTTCTCGACGCCGCTCGTCTCGGGATCGTCTCCGCCGCTGTCCGGTCGACGGTACGCGAACTCCCGGAGCTCGGCGTAGATCTCCGTCTCCATATAGGCATAGGCGCTGTGCACGCTTTTCGGGCCGCTGGTGGCGATCGCGCGCTCCGCCGGATCGAGTCCGGCGAGCGTGCCTTCCACGACGTCACGAGAGGCAGGTCGCCCATACTCCTGGTGACCGCCCAGCTCGTGGGCGATGTTGTCGTAGACGTTCGGTAAGTCGAGCTCGGCGCGCTCGAGCCAGTCCCGTCCGACACCAAGTCGCTCGCCACCGTCGTTGTAGGCGTAGGCCCCGAGCTCCTCTGTGCGCTCCGGCTTCCATCGGATCCCACCGCCCGCGGCCTCGGCGCGCGTCAAGATGTCGCGGATCTCTTGGGGTGGCTCCGTTCGGAGCCGGACGACCACGGCGTCGAAGCGCGTGATCCACGACGCCTTCTGGGCGGGCAGCAGACCGGGCCACCAAGTGACCGGGTTCCCTCCGTAGCCCCGCCCCGCCGTTTCGTCGCGGATGTGCTCACCAACGGACTTTCCGGCTGCGGTGGCCTCGGATTCGAGATGGGTGCGTTGCCGATCGCTCAGCTCCTCCATGGTCATGCCGGAGCTGCGGATCATCTCGACCTGCTGCAGGAACCGGAGGTTGGCGGCTCGATCCGCGTCGCTGAGGTTGGCATAAAACCGCTCGTACTGCTGTGCAGGGATCCGACTGACGACGATCTTGAGCCGGTTTGGGTCGCCCCGCAGGCTTCTCAGAGCGGTGAGCGCCATGTGTGCTTCGGCGTCTGTGATGGCCCAATCGATGACCCCGTACGACAGCAGCTGTTCGATCAGGCCTGCCGTGGCGGTTCCCGTGCGTAATTGGTGAATCTTCGCGATGAGCGGGGCGAAGGACGTTTGGTCGGCTTCGGTCATGTTGTCGAAGAGGCGGTCGACGAAGCCATCGGTCGTCATGCGCGAGATCGTGTCCGCGAGATCGCCGCTCGACAGACCGTTCAGGATCCCGAGCACATCGTGTGCTTCGGCGTCGGTGACAGCCCAGTCGACGATGCCGTAGCTGAGGTTCGACGCGATCGTCGCGTAGTCGGCGGCGACGGCTCGGGCGATCGAGGGCGGTCGAGCTTGCAGCGTGTGCGCTACCTCATGTGCGAGCAGCCATGTCGTGGCTGGCCCGGAGCGGGTCGTGAGGGGGTGCGCAGAGACGATGTCATCTCCGACCGAGTAGGCGGCTGCGCCCAACCCGCGCGCCGATTGGGCGGCTGACGGATCATCGCGGATGCGAACGTGCGAGAGGTCGGGGGTCGGGCCGGTGACCGGCAGCATTCGTGCGAGCGGCGAGATGGCCCGGTCGGCGACGGTGTCGGCCTCGCGTTCCCACCGGTCACGACCATCGCCATGTCGGGAGACGATCGGTCTTCCGGTTCGGCTTCGGGGTTCGAGTTGCCGACGCGGCGCGAGCAAGCGCTCCAGGGTCGATCGGGAATGGCGATCGAGTGGGCGTCCGGGACCGGATGGTCGATCCGGCCGCTCGCCGGTGGAGGACGCGTGGCGGATCACGGTCGATCCTCATGACAGCGTGGAATCGCCGCGCCGACCGGTGCGACCGCCCGAAGGGTCCGTTCCCGTTCTTGGCCGAGCTGTGTCGGCAGGCCACCCGTCGCGCCTCGCAGCTCATCGATCGTGGTGTCGAGCTCGGTGTCGTTGGCGCCGAGAGCTCCGCGCAGCGCCCTCCGTTCCGTCCGGATGGTGTTGCGCTCGCGCCGCTCCGCCACGGTCTCACCGT
>JBBKWQ010000274.1:0-13037 GCA_037969115.1 Ilumatobacteraceae bacterium | reverse complement strand
ACAACAGGGTCCCACACTCGGGACCCTGTGCCGTGGCTCCGGGAGCAGGGCTCGAACCTGCGACAAATGGATTAACAGTCCACTGCTCTGCCAACTGAGCTACCCCGGATTGCGAACGTCGATAATACCGCCGCAACCAACACCATCCCACTTCCGACCCCTCCGCGTCTCAACTCCTCGGCCGGAAACAGCGTCTGCGTATCCTCGTCAGCAGTCGGCCCGTACCAGCGGGCCGATCCGCGTACCGAGGAGGACCCATGTCACGAGCACGAACTGTCACGGCCGTCGCCGCAGCCTGCGGAGTCTTTGCGACCGCCGGCGTGGCCGCAGCCAATTTCGGATTCAGCGTCGGCGGAGGATCAGGAGGTGGCGCCCGCCTGAGTTGTCCCGGCGGGATGAGCCGACTCGGACACATCTTCGACGAGAACGCAACGGTGTTCCCCGGAGACCCGGCTCCACATATCGAGATCGTCGCCGACGTCGCGAACGACGGCTACCTCGTGGAGCTCGTCGAGACCGGAACCCACACGGGCACCCATCTCGATGCACCCGGTCATTTCATCGAAGGGGGTCGTACGGTCGATGAGCTCGACGCCACCGAGTTCGTCTGGCCCGCCTACGTGATCGACGTTCGCGATCGCATGGCGAACGAGGACGACGACGACTTCCAGCTGACCGTCGACGACGTCCGCGCCTACGAACGGGCCAACGGTCGTATCAGGCGTGGCGCGATGGTGATCATCCAGACCGGCTTCGACGCGTTCTACGGCACCGACGCATTCCTCGGCGACGCGCCCGGGTTCTCCGGAGCAGCCGTTCAATGGATGGTCGACCGTCGTGACATCGGTGGCATCGGATCCGACACCTTCGGGCCAGACGCGACGTCGGACGATCTGTTCGACGCTACGTACACCATCTTGTTGAACGACAAGGTCGCGCTCCCCGGCATCAACGACGTCGACTCATTGAGCATCCGCGGCGACCTCATCATCGCCAATGCCATCCCGCTGCGCGACGGCTCAGGATTCGAGACCGATCCGCTCGCCTGTCACGGATCGAACCGAGACCGCTAGCCACGCGGGATTCGGGGTCACTCGGCTTCGAGGAATTCGCGGAGGCGCTGCGAACGTTGCGGGTGTCGCAACTTCGCCAGCGTCTTCGCTTCGATCTGACGAATTCGTTCGCGGGTGACGCCGAACTCCTTCCCCACTTCCTCCAGCGTCTTCGCCTGAGCTCCGTCGAGGCCGAAGCGCATCCGAACAATCTCCTGCTCGCGCTCGGACAGTTCGTTGAGCACTTCGCCCACTGCCTGTGTGAGCATCGCTCGGGTGGCCGCGTCGGCCGGACCGTCGGCCGTGGCGTCCTCGATGAAGTCGCCGAGGTTCGATTCATCCTCTTCACCGACCGGTGAGTCGAGCGACAACGGGTCTTGCGAATAGCGCAGCAGATCGCGGACGCGATCGGGTTCGAGCTGCATCTTGAGAGCGAGCTCGTCGACAGTCGGCTCACGCTCGAGCTCCTGATGCATCTGCCGACGGGTTCGCGTCAGCCGGTTCATGTGCTCGACCATGTGCACCGGAATACGGATGGTCCGAGCCTGATCGGCGATGGACCGCGTAATGGCCTGACGGATCCACCACGTGGCGTAGGTGGAGAACTTGAAGCCCTTGGTGTAGTCGAACTTGTCGACCGCGCGCATCAGGCCAAGGTTGCCCTCTTGAATCAGATCGAGCAGCATCATGCCCCGCCCGGAATAGCGCTTCGCGATGCTCACGACCAGACGGAGATTTGCCTGCGTCAGTTCGCTCTTGGCGCGCTCTCCACGCTGCACCGCTCGCATCAGCAGGCGCATCTCGGTGCCGTCGACGCCACCCTCGTCGACCCGTTGGGCAGCCAGCGTGCCTTCTTCGATGAGCTGTGCCAGCCGCCGCTCGTCCTCGGTGGTGAGCAGGTCGACCTGGCCGATTTCGCGCAGGTACATACGCACTCCGTCGGCGGTGCCACCCTCGCCCTTGGGAGGTCGCTTCGATCCGCGGCGACGGCGGCGACGGCTGAGCAACCGCTCGGCGTCCTCGTCGTCGATGACCACCTGGTGCGTACCCACCGGTGGCGTGTCGTCCTCCACATCGGGCACCGCATCGTCGATCGTGATACCGAGCGCGGCGAGCGCTTCGTGGACTACTGCGAGCACGTCGCCGGTCAGCTCGACGTGCCGGAGCACTTTCGTGATGTCGTCTGCGTGGAGCACGCCGTCGTCTCGTCCGAGCCGAACGAGCTCGGTCCATTCGTCAGCGTCGACTCCCGGGAACGGCGGCTCGAGTGGGGGCGCGGCGACAGAGGCGACAGCAACGACATCATCTGACTCTTCATGACTCATTCCGACACCCCCTCCACGCGAGCTTGCAGCCAACCTAGCAACCACCCTGCCGCCTCAGGGCCCAGGTCTACATCCTGGAGGTCTTCCAGTTGCAGGCGCGCTTCGCGATCAGCCTGGATGTGCTCGGGATCGTCGCTTCGCGCTCCGTGTGCCAGCGCCCGTCGAACCGCTGCCGCGATCAGATTTCTGGCCTCGAGCTCGGCGTCGGCCTCGAGGTCGATCACCGCAGCGCGCTCGAGGACCTCGCGTGCTTCTGGGTCGGCGGCATCGAGCGCAGGCTCCAGCACTCCCCCTGTCGATACCACCGCGAGAAACGCCCGACGGTTGACATCGTCGACGAAGAGTTCCTCGACGAGCCACGGCGCGATCTTGTCCCAGTTCTGCACGAGCTGCGTGATTGCCACGAACTCCGCATTCTCTCGCTGCCCTCTGGCGACCCGGGGTTGAGCCACACGGAGTTGGGGCCGACGGACCCCACGCTCGGCGAGCGCCACGAGGTCGGAGACCGGCAACCCGACCTGGCTGGCGACCTGGCCTGCGTAGAGCTTGCGCACGTTGGCGTTCGGGTGTTCGTTGATGACTGCCATCGCAGTCTCACCGAGCCGCGTGCGCGCCTCTGGCGACTGCGGGGCCTGGCCCGACAGCACACGATCGAGCCGGAACCCCAGAAATGGCAATGCGCCATCGACAGCGGCCTTCAACGCGTCCGGATCGCTCTGAGCGAGATCGCCAGGATCCTTGCCGCCGGGGAACTTGGCAACGCTGACCTCGACTTCGTACTTGCGCTCCCACTCATAGAAACGTTCTGCGGCGCCTTGACCGGCAGCGTCGGCATCGAAGGCCAACACGACGCGACTCGCGTAGCGCTTGAGGAGCCGCACGTGCTCCTCGGTGAACGCCGTGCCGCAGGTCGCCACCGCTCGCGGGAGACCGGCACGATGGAACCCGATGACATCGGTGTACCCCTCGCACACGATCGCCTGGTTCTCCCTGACGATCTCCCCCTTCGCCCAGTTCAACCCGTACAGCGTCTTCGACTTGGTATAGATCGGCGTCTCGGGCGAGTTCTTGTACTTGGCAGGATCGTCCGACCCGGGCAGGATCCGGCCACCGACACCGATGGCGTCGCCGTTCTCGTTGAAGATCGGAAACAGCACCCGGGCCCGGAAGGCATCCTGCATGCGATTGCGGCGGTTCGTGAACGCGAGCCCGTTGTCCTTCAACAGATCGTTTGACACATTGGCGCCGCGGGACAACGCGTCCCAGTCGTCGGGCGCCCATCCGAGTTTGAACTGTCTGGCAATATCGCCTGAGAGACCGCGGCTGCGGAGGTAGTCCCTGGCATCGCGTGCGTCGGGCGACGTGAGGAGCTGCTCGTGGTACCAATCGATGGCGATCGCCATCGCGTCGACCAGTTTCTTGCGGCGAGCGCGTTGGCGATCGTGGCCCGGTGTCGTACTCGTGAGCTGGATGCCGGCCTTCGCAGCGAGGTTTTCGACCGCCTGCACGAAATCGACATGTTCGATCTCCTGCACGAAGGTGTACACATCGCCACTCGCGTCGCAGCCGAAGCACTTGTACCGGTTCGTCTCCTCGCGCACATTGAAAGACGGCGACTTCTCGGCATGGAAGGGACACAATCCCACCCAGTTGCGACCCTGCTTGCGCAACTGGACGTGCTGGCCGACCACATCGACGATCGAAACCGTCGAGCGAATCCGCTCGATGTCGTCGTCCGCAATGGCCATGGGTGGAATCTAACGCCGGGCGCGCCCGCGGCTGCAGGGCGTCCCTCCTGCGAACGCCTAGCGTTCGGAGAACGGCGGCGGCGACTCGTGATGTTCGAACGCCTCGGCGGCCAACTCGGCGTCGGCGTCGAGTTGTGGCACCTTCAGCGAGAACCCGATCGCCGAGGTGAGCACGAGCACGATGACGAGCAGCGACAGCCACGTGGGGATGTGATACCAGCTGTGAATGAGCATCTTCACGCCCACGAACGCGAGCACGACGGCGAGACCCTGCTGGAGGTAGCTGAAGCGGGCATGCATGTCGGCGAGCAAGAAGTACAGGGCACGGAGGCCGAGGATCGCGAACGCGTTCGAAGCGAACACGATGAACTGCTCGTGGCTCACTGCCAGTACCGCCGGAACGCTGTCGACGGCGAACAACACATCGGTCGCTTCGACCAACAACAGCACGGAGAACAGCGGCGTCGCGAGCCGCTTGCCGTTTTCGATCGTGAACAGACGTTGCCCGTCCATCCGGTCGGTCGTCGGCACCACACGATTCACGAGCTTCAGGAACTTGCTCTCACGGGGGTCGACATGATCGTTGTCGGTGAAGATCAGCTTGCCGGCCGTGTACAGCAGGAACGCCCCGAAAATGTAGAGCACCCAGTCGAAACGTTCGATCACGGCGATGCCCGCGAAGATGAACACGGCACGCATCAGCAGGGCGCCGAAGATGCCCCAGAACAGCACACGATGCTGGTACTTCTGCGGAACGCGGAAGTAGCCCATGATCAGCGCCCACACGAACACGTTGTCGATGCTGAGGCTCTTCTCGATGAGGTAGCCCGACACGTACTCCGTGGTGGCAGCACCGCCGAACCACCACCAGATGACGAGCGAGAACAGCAGTCCGAAGCTCACCCACACCGCCGACTCGATCGCCGCTTCCTTCGTGTCGACCTCGTGGGCCTCGCGGTGTACGACGAGCAGATCGACGAGCAGGAGCACCACGATCAGACCGAGGAGCACCGCCCAGTGCCACCATTCGACGTCGAGATCGACGAAGTTGCCGGAGGTGCTCTCAGCCGCCAGCACGGCCGCAGGGTTGCTCATTGCGGACTGACGATATCGGCGCCGCCGACCATCCTCACGGGAGTCGCGACGGTGCCGTGCTGCTCGTGCTCGGAATGCCGAGCCGACGACTACTTCTTGTTGTCGCCGGCCCTCACGATGGCCTGTGCGGCCGACAAGCGAGCAATCGGCACCCGGAACGGTGAGCAGCTCACATAGTCGAGACCGGCGTTGTAGAAGAGATCGATCGATTCGGGGTCGCCACCATGCTCGCCGCACACACCGAGCTTCAGCCCGGGCTTGGTCTGACGACCCCGTTCGGCGCCGAGGCGCACGAGATCGCCGACGCCCGACTTGTCGATCGTGTCGAACGGGTTCCGCTTGAGCAGCCCCTGCTCGAGGTAGGCCGGCATCATCCGGCTCTCGACGTCGTCGCGGCTGAAGCCGAATGTGAGCTGGGTGAGGTCGTTGGTGCCGAAGCTGAAGAAGTCGGATACCTCGGCGATCTCGTCGGCACGAATCGCTGCGCGCGGCGTTTCGATCATGGTGCCGATCGTGATGTTGGGCTTGCGCTTCATGCCCTTGAGGGCGATGTCGATCTCTTCCTGCACCCAACTGCGAGCGAGTGCCATCTCCTCGCGGGTCACGGTGAGGGGCACCATGATCTCTACGATCGGCTTCTTGCCGTCGGCACGCAACTTCGCTGCCGCGTCGAGCAGCGCACGAACCTGCATCGCGTAGAGACCCGGCTTGATGACCCCGAGGCGGACGCCTCGCGTTCCGATCATCGGGTTGTGCTCGGCCCAGCTCTGGGCTGCGGCGAGGAGTCGCTCGTCCTTCTTCGACAGCTTCTTCTTCGCCGCCTTGACCCTGAGCTCTTCGACCGATGGCAGGAACTCGTGCAGCGGCGGATCGAGCAGGCGGATCGTGACGGGAAGTCCGTCCATCGCATCGAGGATCTCCTCGAAGTCGGCCTGCTGCGCGACGCGCAGTCGCTCGAGTGCGGCCGCTTCCTGCTTCGGGGTATTGGCCAAGATCATGGCCTGCACGATCGGGAGCCGGTCGGGCGCGAGGAACATGTGCTCGGTGCGGCACAGGCCGATTCCCTCCGCGCCGAGCTCGCGAGCGTTCGCGGCGTCCTCGCCGGTGTCGGCGTTCGCGCGCACGGCCAGCTTGCCCTTGCGGATCTGGTCGGCCCACGCGAGCACGACGTTGAACTCCGCTGGCGGTTCCGACTTGGCAAGCTCGAGCGCCCCGACAACGACGTCGCCGGTGGTGCCGTCGAGGCTGATCACGTCGCCTTGTTTCACGACGACATCGCCGACGGAGAACTGCTTGTCGGCGATCTTGACCGCGTCGGCTCCCACGATGGCAGGGGTTCCCCAACCACGGGCCACCACGGCGGCATGGCTCACGAGCCCGCCGCGAGCGGTGAGGATGCCTTCGGCGACCATCATGCCGTGTACGTCTTCCGGGCTCGTTTCGTTGCGTACGAGGATGACCGGCTCGCCGCGCCCTGCCGCCGTCTCGGCGTCGTCAGCGGTGAAGTAGACCTTGCCGACCGCCGCACCGGGCGATGCACCGAGCCCCTTGGCGAGGGCCTTGCCCTTGTTCGCGAACTGGGGGTGCAGTACCGAGTCGAGATGCTCGGCCGAGACGCGCATCACGGCCTCCTCGCGGCTGATCTTCCACTTCGACGCGGTGTGGCCCTTCGTGCCCTTGGTCATGTCGACTGCCATCTTCAGCGCAGCCGCCCCCGTACGCTTGCCGACTCGCGTCTGGAGCATCCAGAGCTTGCCCTGCTCGATGGTGAATTCGGTGTCGCACATGTCTTGGTAGTGCTCTTCGAGGCGCACGAAGATGTCGAGAAGTTCGTCGTGGATCGCCGGGAAGACGTTCTTCATGTCGTCGAGAGTCTGGGTGTTGCGGATGCCGGCAACGACATCTTCACCCTGCGCGTTCACGAGGAAGTCGCCGTACGCGACGTTCTCGCCAGTAGCCGCGTTGCGGGTGAAGCCCACACCGGTGCCCGAGTCGTCGTCACGGTTGCCGAAGACCATCGCTTGGACGTTCACGGCAGTTCCGAGCTCGTGGCTCAGCTTCTCGCGCACGCGGTACGCGATGGCTCGCGCCCCGTTCCAGCTCCTGAACACTGCTTCGACCGCCCCGTCGAGCTGCTCGCGTGGGTCCTGAGGGAACGGCTTGCCGGTCGCCTTCTTCACGGCGGCGAGGTATTTCTTGCACAGCGCCTTCAACACACTTGCAGGCAGATCGGCGTCGTTCGTGATACCCGCCTTCTCCTTGGCCGCCTCGAGCGGATGCTCGAAGCGATCGCCGTCGACCCCGAGCACGATGCGGCCATACATGGCGATGAGGCGCCGGTACGAGTCGTACGCGAACCGCTCGTTGTCGGTCACCGCTGCGAGGCCGTCGACACTGGCGTCGTTGAGCCCGAGGTTGAGGACGGTGTCCATCATGCCGGGCATCGAGAACTTGGCGCCCGAACGCACGCTCACGAGCAGCGGGTCGGTGGCATCGCCCAGCTTGCGGCCCATCGCCTTCTCGAGCTTGCGAACCTGCTTGCTGATTTCCTTGTCGAGCCCGTCGGGCCAGCCGCCGTGCATGTAGTCACGGCAAGCGTCGGTGCTCACCGTGAACCCCGGCGGAACCGGCAGCTCCAGCACTGAGGTCATTTCGGCGAGGTTCGCACCTTTACCGCCCAACAAATCCTTGTAGGTCATGGGCGATTTGCGGTGTGTGTGATCGAAAGAATAGACGTAAGGCACGGCGCAGCAGTCTAGGAGCACGAACAGCGGCTCCTCGGTTACCGGCGGGTACCTCCCGCGAAACCGACCTAGATTGAACCCGATGTTCAGATTGCTCGGGTTCGACGTCCGCGTGCGCGCCGGATTCCTGTTCTTCATCGCGCTGATCGTGTTCCTCAACCCGTCCGAATTCGGACTCTGGCTGGGCGGCGCACTGTTCGTCTTCACGCTCATCCACGAACTCGGGCACGCCGTGTTCGCGCGCCGATATGGCGCGATCGCCAACATCTCACTCGACTTCATGGCGGGATACACCTCGTTCCGACCCACGCGTGAGCTCACGTTGCGCGAACGAGCCACCATTTCGTTCGCCGGCCCCGGCGTGCACATCGCGACCAGCGCTGCCGTGCTCGTCGCCATGGGGCACAATCCGATCTGGCCGGGACGCGGCAATCTCACGAGCGCAAGCGCAGCAATCTGGTGGGCAGGCCCACTGATCGGCGCGCTCAACCTCATCCCGGTGCTCCCGCTCGACGGCGGCCACATCGTCGAGTCCGCGCTCGAGCGATTCATGGGCACACGGGCACATCGGATGATGGCGATTGCGAGCATCAGCCTGACCGGAGCCGGCGTGGTTGCCGCATTCTTGCACCCGACCATGCGCGGGTTCGCCATCTTCATCGCGTTCCTGCTGTTCGCCCAGGTGCAGATCCTCCAGGCCAGCAACGGGCGGGCACCGCAGAACGCCATGGACGTCGCGGCGAAGAGCGAGGCCGACGCATGGCAGTCCGGCCAGCCCACGCTCATGGCCAACGGACAGGTACCGTCACCCTGGTTCCTCGCGGCACGAGCGATGCGCTCCGGCGATCCGAACCGCGCCCGAGACCTCCTCACCCACGACCTCGCCTCGCCCGGCGACAAGTCGTGGTGGCCACCACTCGCCGCGCCCGTGCCAATACTGGTCGAACTCATCGACGTACTGCCAAGACCGCTCCCGCATGGCCACCCCTACAGCGAGTGGGTCCTCGCCGAGATGTTGCTGCGATGCGGCCGGTACGTCGAGGCTGGTCAGTACGCCGCCGAGATGTTCGCCAAGGCGCCGACCGCCACGGGCGCGTGCATGGTGGCACGTGCCTCGGCCGCAGCGGGTGATCGAGACAACGCCGTCGACTGGCTCCGAGCAGGCGCCAACGCTTCGCACACTGCGTCAGAACTCTCCGTGGGAACCGCCCACCCGGTCGCCGACACCGTTGACCACGCGCCCGAACTCGCCTCACTCCGAAACGATGCCGAGGTGCGGCGGATCCGCGCCGGCGTCGCGGCCATGCAGCACTAGCCACGCAAACCTTGGGGGCGAGCAACCGCAGAAAATGCTCAGGTGGCGGCGGAGTGGGAAGGGGTGGACGCGCTACTCACTGTCGTACGAGAACGTCACCCGCTCGCCGACATCTGAACCGCGCTTCACGTACCCGAGCGCCGTCGTGGAGCTCACGCTCGTCATCACCCCGACGACGTTGCCGTCGTTGTCAGTGATCTCGTCACCTGCCACCGCGCCGGCTTCCACGGTCAGTCGACGCAGCGATCGCGGAGCCTCGGCTCCCCTGCTGTCCATGCGCTCGACCAACTCCTGGCCTGGGTAACACCCCTTTGCGTAGTTCACCGCGACGCCGGTGAGCCCGGTCTCACCGGGAATGGTTTTGCCTGGTTCGATCTCCACACCGAGTCGCGGCCAGCCGGCTTCGATCCGTCCAGCTTCAGCAGCCGGAGGAATCTCGTCGGTCGGTGCAGGCTCCAGGGCGGTATCGACGTTGACACGAATCTTGAACCGATTGATGCGCGCCAGCAGCTCGACGCCGTGACCGGCGTCGGTGTCGAGCGCGAACACCTCGTCACCGCTTCGTTCGATCCGTGCGAGCGCGTCGATCTTGCCCGTGGGATCGAGAAGGAACGTCCACCGCGTCTGCCCGAGAGCCAGATCTCGCAGTTCCTGCGACACCTGGCCCTGGAGGTAGGTGAGCGCATCGGCGCCCGCCACCGTCACAACATCGCGCGGTGCGGCGAGCCAAGTATCGACGTTCGACAGTTCCATTCGCCCAGTCTGGCGTGGCACACTCGAAGTCACATGCCAGACCTCGACGAACTTGCCGGCCGTACCGGCCGCGCCATTGCGAATTTCGCGCGACGAGCCAGCCGCTTCGCGACGCTCGTGCTCCTCGTTGCGGCGGCAACTGCGGGCGCATCGTTCCTGCTCGGGCTGGCTGCCTTGTCGGGCGGCATCCGGTCGGTCTGGATCGTGCTCGGGCTCACCTTCGGCGCGATCTCTGTTGGATCCGCATTCATTGCCCGGTGGCGCGTCGGCGCGGTGCGGCGCCACGTGCCCGAACTGGTGAGAGAAGTTCGATCGTTGATCGATCAGGGCGGGGGTGCTGCACGCACCGTGATCGACACGGTCGAAGCCGGTGAGGCGAACCAGGACGGCTCCGTGCTGACGGTGTCGCGTCAGATGTTCGACTTCAAGGGTGCGATCGGCGACCGTGTCAACGATTTCACGAAGCTCACGGCCGCCGTGGCCGCGGTCACGAGCTTCCCCGCCCTGATCCTGAGCGCGATCGGCATCACGTTCGTGTTCGGCTTTCTCGGCCTGATTTTTCTGATCGCGCTCGCACTCTGAGCGTTGCGGCCTGTCAGGCCGTGGTGCCCGCCGCCCGCCGCGCAAGGGTCATCCGGCGCGCCGCCGGAATCGCGGCGAGCAGTCCGGCAGCCTTGTTGCTGCACTCCAGATCTTCGTCCTCAGGGACCGAGTCGGCGACGATTCCTGCTCCCGCCTGCAGGCTCGCAATCTTGCCATCAGGGCGAACGAACATGGTGCGAATCGCGATGGCAGTGTCGAGGTTGCCGGACCAGTCGACGTATCCGACGACCCCCGCGTATGGGCCGCGTTTCACCGGTTCCAGCGAATCGATGATCTCCATCGCTCGCACCTTCGGTGCGCCGCTCACCGTGCCCGCCGGCAGGGTTGCTCGCAAGACGTCGATGGGTCCGAGCCCGTCGACCAGGTCGCCTGACACCTGCGACGTGAGATGCATCACGTGGCTGTAGCGCTCGAGCGTCATCAGCTCGTCGGGGTGGACGGTGCCGAACTTCGCAACGCGCCCGACGTCGTTGCGAGCCAGGTCGACGAGCATCACGTGTTCGGCGCGTTCCTTGGGGTGTTCGATCAACTCAGCGGCGAGGCGACGATCGTGCTCGTCGTTCATCCCACGCTTGCGAGTGCCGGCGATGGGCCGCGAGATGACCTTTCGGTCGATCAGCTGCACCATCGGCTCCGGAGACGACCCGACGATGGTGATCTCGGGGTGCCGGAGGAAGTACATGTACGGACTCGGGTTCACTTGACGCAGCACGCGGTAGAAGTCGAACGGATCGGCCTCGAGCTCGAGGTCGTACCGCTGCGCGAGCACCACCTGGAAGATGTCTCCGTTCAGGATGTGTTCTTTCGCGACCTCGACCGCTTGGCGATACAACCCATGCGGCATCGACGACGTCGCCGCGGGCAGCTCCTCGTCTTGCGTGGGAGGCTCCACAGGTACATAGGGCAGCGGCTGTGAAAGCCGATCGATGGCTGCATGCACCTTCACCGACGCCCGGTCGTACGCATCATCGAGCTCGTCGGCGGACAGGTCGCGCGTGAGCACACTCTCGATCATGTAGATCCGCTGACGCCAGTGATCGAACGCCGCCAACGAACCGATCACGCTCATCACCGCATCAGGCAATCCGTGATCGTCCGGTGGCACGTTCGGTAGGCGCTCGACCTCTCGAATCACGTCGTAGCCGAGGTACCCCATGATGCCGCCGTGTAGCGGGGGGAGATCGTCGAACGCCGGCGATGTGTACAGCTTCAACAGCTCTTCGATCGCGACGAGAATCCCCTGATCGGTTGGAATGGTCGACGGCAGATCTCCGGTGATCGTCAGGACGCCACCCCGCAGCACGAGCGCGGCCGAGGGGTCACGGCCGACGAATGAGAAACGGCTCCAGCGTTCGCCGTGCTCCACCGACTCCAACAGGAAACCCGCTCCGTCGCCGACGAGCTTGGCGTACGCCGCCACGGGAGTCTCGAGGTCGGCCAGGACTTCGATCCACACGGGCACCACGCTGTGCTCACGTGCGTACGCGTGGAACTCCTCACGGGTGGGGTGCACCTTCATGAATCTTCGCTCACACGCCACCACCGAAGGCACGGAAGAAGCACGACCGGTTTCCCGTGTGGCACGCGCCCGAACCCTCCTGCTCGACGAGGAACAGCAACGTGTCGCCATCGCAGTCGTAGAAGGCCTCTCGTACGAACTGCCGGTCGCCGCTGGTGTCGCCCTTGCGCCAGAGCTCCTGACGGCTCCGCGACCAGTAGACCATCCGACCCTCGTCGAACGTCCGGGCCAGCGAATCGGCGTTCATCCAGGCCATCATCAGGATCTCACGAGTCTCGAAATCCTGGGCGATCGCCGGGACGAGTCCGTCGGGATCGAACATCACCGCTGCCAGTTGCTCTGCCGTCGCGTCGATCCGGATCCCAGTTGGCATGCCGGCCAGCCTACGACGGGGGTCGATCGCCCGCTCCCCCGAGTTCGACGAAACGTGCGCTCGATCACGTAGGCGCGCGGGCCTACGCGATCGACCGCACCCGGCTACATGTCTATGGCTTCGGCGACCTCGACGGTGCCACCGTCGGCGAGGATGGGGCAGCCCTTCGCCAGCTCGACGGCCGCATCGAGGTTGTCGGCGTTCACCAGCGTGTAGCCAGTGATCGGGTTCGCTCCACCGCCATCGCTGACCGAACCGTTCGATGCCACGGTCTTGCTCTGTCCGACCGGGTTGCCGCCATCGGCGATCGACGGGCCGATGCTGCCGAACCACGACTCCCAGGCGGCCATCACCTTGGCCCCCTCCTCCTCGGACTCGGGCATGCCACCGCCGTGGTAGGCGAACACGTACTTGCTCATTGGATTCTCCTCTCGCTGGAACGCCAGGGACCTGGCGTCCGTCACCCCTGAGACGAACAGCCTGTCGCCGATTCGACAGGCTGTCGAACGA
>JBBKWQ010000273.1:0-4224 GCA_037969115.1 Ilumatobacteraceae bacterium | reverse complement strand
CGCTCGGCAAGGCGTACTCTTCGCGTGCCTTGCCTTTGCGAGTGCGCAACGGGAGACGCTTGCCGGCCGCGACGACGCGCACATGGCCGCCTTTCACCGCAGGGATCGTCACGTCGAGGTGCACCTCGCGTTGGTTGTCCTCGCGATGGATCTCACCCCCACGATCGAACACCTCGACACTCGCGTCGCCTGGGTCGGCGATGCGCTGCCGGTAGACGACCTGCCCGTCGGCATCGGTTGCTTCGACGAAGGAAGCCCGTCCGGCGAGGTCACGATCGGTGGCCTGCCACGGAGCGCGCAACGTCATCCGGTCGACCGTCCGTGCCGACCTCACCACCCCGACGCCGTCGCTCACGACGACATGGAGCCGTACGACCGGTCCTCGATATGCACGACGTTTCGGATCGCTGTCGACCGTTGCCATCACTACCAGCTCCTTGTGCCCGCGCGTCGAGAGGTGCCCGCCCGGCGGCGACGCCCGCCCGTGCCAGTCCAACACCGCAACCGCGTCCGGTCAAGGGCACGCGGATCTGCCCCGGGAGAGCGAGCGCGCGTCGTCGGCGAACACAGCGTGGCGTCAGGACACGCCAAGGTGCCGGCGACGTGCCGGCCAGGTGCTCGGCGAGGTTGCTGCCTGTTGAAGTCGAGGCGTACGCAGTTCTCACTTCGTGGCCTGCGGCGTGACGATTGTCACGCCCTACCCGGTTGAACTTGGAACAGTCACGATATATCGTGACTGTTCTTGGATCGACCTAGCGATCCAGAAAAGGAAGTTCGCACATGACTCGACATCGAGAAACGCAACCCGACAAATCACCAACCGAACCCGGCGCCGATCATCGCAAGGCCCGACACCGCACGCGCCGCGCAGGCCAGCCCGATACCGAGCGTCGACGCGGAAACCGATCACGAGGAGACACCATGACCCGACACGAAGAAGGACGAGGCCGACGCGGAGGACGCGGACGCGGCGGGGGACAGCGACATGGCCGAGGCGCCCGCAGGGGCGATGCGCGCCTCGCGATCCTCGCACTGCTCTCGGAGGAGCCGATGCACGGCTACCAGGTGATGACTGAACTGTCGGATCGAACCAACGGTGCATGGCGGCCGAGCCCCGGCTCGGTCTACCCAGTGCTCCAGCAGCTCACCGACGAAGGCCTGGTCGTCAGCAACGAGGATGCCGGCAAGAAGGTTTTCAGCCTCACATCGGCCGGCAGCGATGCTGCGGCCGAGGCGTTGTCGCAGCCGCGGGTGTGGGACCGATTCATCGAAGCCGACGGCGGCGTCGACCTCCGTGAGGCGGTCGGTGGTCTCGCCGCCGCTGCCAAGCAGGTTGGCAACACGGGAACCCCGGAACAGGCGACCCAGGCAGCTGCGATCATCACCGAAGCCCGGAAACGTCTGTACCAACTGCTCGCCGAGTAGCAGAAATCCTGAACCATTCGCGCCTGCGGCCCCGAGGCGCAACCGGAAATCGGGTCGTCCACGTGCCGCCCGGTCGATTTCACCGGCCGTCGGGAACCAAAGCGCATCGACGAACGTCAGAACAAAAATCGGTTCCGCTGATCAGACGAGTTCGTGGGAGGTTTCGTGAGTGCGATTCCGGATCGAGAAGCGCGCTTCGAGTCGGTCGTCAACGACGTGTACGAGCCGCTGCAGCGGTACTTCGGTCGTCGTGCGCGGCCCGAGGACGTGTCGGACCTGCTGAACGAGACCCTTCTCGTCATCTGGCGGCGGCTCGACGACGTGCCGCTCGACGACATCCGGCCCTGGTCGTACGGCGTCGCCAAACGCTGTCTGGCGAACCACCGTCGCGGCGATCGACGTCGGCTGAGACTCGTCGGTCGGGTGGCGACGCACGCTCCGGCAGTCCTGCGGCGAGACGATCTGTCGTCCGACGACACCGATCACCCAGCGCTGTCGGTGGCGCTCGCCGAGCTCGACGAGGCCGAAGGTGAACTGGTCCGACTGTGGGCGTGGGAACAGCTCGAGCCCCGCGAGATCGCGCTCGTGCTCGGGACGACAGCGAACGCCGTCAGCCTCCGGTTGACCCGAGCGAAGAAAAAGCTCGCAATGTCGATCGAACGACAGAATCGTGTGCGAGCCGGACATGTTGGGTTCGGACACAGCAAGGAGATCGGGTCGTGAGCGACGAGCTGCGAAATCAACTCGAACAACTCGACCCGATGCACACCGGCGTGCCCGTCGAATCAGTGACGACACCGTCGTCCCGAGCCCGTCTGGAGCAGATCATGAACACACCACTCATCGAACAAGAATCATCGGACGCGTCGCCCGAACAGGTCGGCAACAGTTCCCGAGTCAGATACCTGAAGAGCCACAGCGGTCGCCGTCGAACCTGGGGCGTTCTCGGCGTCGCAGCAGCAGCGGTCGTCGCAATCGGCGGCGCTGCGATCGTCGGCAACTTCGGCGGAGATGGGGACGGCGATCTCGACGTCGCCTCCGCACCACTCGAACTGTCGTTGGGGTCGGGCGACACGATGGCGTCGTGCATGCCGTTCGACGTCACGATCCTGTCCGGGATGTCGCCGGCGTTCGCGGCGACTGCCACATCCGTGGACGCCGGATCGGTCACGTTGACCGTCGACCGCTGGTACACCGGCGGCGACGCGGAGACCGTCGTACTACAGACGCCGAACTCGGCGCCGTCGTTGATCGCCGGCTTCGATTTTTCGGTCGGCGAGCACTACCTGATCACGGCCGCCGAGGGCAACGTCAACTTCTGCGGATACAGCGGCGTCGCCACCCCGGAGATGACTGCTGCATTCGAAGCGGCCTTCCCAGGCTGAGCAAGGTTCCGCCGCCCCGGTCCCGCCGCCGGGGCGGCGACCACTGCTCGTTGACGGCGGCAACCAGGCAGCCTGACATCGGCCGCGGACACGACGATCTCGACGTGTCCACACCAGCCGAGGAGCCGGGTGCGCGAGACCACGAACGGCCACTTGCGGAGTGGGCCCCGACGGTGCCATTCTTTCGCTCGCCGAGTGCCCTGGGGCCGATGGGGGAGGGTGTGCCGAATGGACGACACTGGTTCGAGCGATGACGTCATCGTGCTGGAGGACGTCCGCAAGCAGTTCGGCGATTTCGTCGCCGTCGAGTCCGCGGACTTCTCCATTGCCCGTGGGGAGTTCTTCTCGTTGCTCGGGCCGTCCGGCTGCGGCAAAACCACGCTGCTCAAGATGATCGCGGGGTTCGAACAACCCTCGGCGGGTCGCGTGATGCTGGAGGGCGTCGACGTCTCCAACGTGGCCCCCCACGAGCGCAACGTCAACACGGTCTTCCAGGCGTACGCCCTGTTCCCACACATGTCGGTGCTCGACAACGTGGCGTTCGGTCTCCGCGCCAAGAAGGTCTCCGAGAGCGACGCACTACAGCGCTCGATGGAGATGCTCGATATCGTCAAGCTCCGCGAGTTCTCCAGGCGCAGGCCCAATCAGCTCTCCGGTGGTCAACAGCAGCGCGTCGCCCTCGCTCGCGCGCTGGTCAACATGCCGAGCGCGCTGCTGCTCGACGAGCCACTCGCAGCACTCGACCTCAAGCTGCGAGAGGCGATGCAGCTCGAACTCAAGCGGATCCAGCGCGAGGTCGGCATCACGTTCATCTTCGTCACCCACGACCAGCACGAGGCGCTCACCATGAGCGACCGGATCGCGGTCATGAGCCGCGGTCGGGTCGAGCAGATCGGCACACCCGAGGAGATCTACGGCAAACCGTCGAGCGTGTTCGTCGCCGGCTTCATCGGGTCCGCCAACCTCCTGCCCGGATCGGTCGCCGATTCGTCGAGCGTGCAGCTCGACGCCGGTGCGACGGTGGCGGTGCCGTCGACCAGCGGCGCAAGCGTCGGTGACCCGGTCACGGTCATGATCCGACCTGAGCGATTGACCGCGGTCGCCACTCCCGTCGAGCGACGCAGTGTCGCCGGCACGGTCAGCGATGTCATCTTCGAAGGGTCGTCGATCCGGCTGATCGTCCACCTGCCCGACAGCACGGAGCTGATGGCGACCGTCGATGCCGACGACGACCTGCCGCCCCTCGCCGCCGGCGGAGCGGTCATCCTCACATGGGCGGCCGATGCGCCATTCGTCCTGCAGGGCCGTTCGGCCATCGTCGGTTCGACCACTACCGACGTCGACGAGGTCCAGGCCGCGCTCGACGGCAAGGACGACGCGACCGTCGGCGCCGACGATGCGCCGGGGCCGAGCC
>JBBKWQ010000272.1:0-28597 GCA_037969115.1 Ilumatobacteraceae bacterium | reverse complement strand
TCATGATGCAGCACCCCGACTTCGCGAACACCGACCTTTCACGACTGCGCGCCGCCGGGGTCGGCGGGGCGCCGTGCGCGCTCACGATCATGGAGGCCTGGAACGCACAAGGCGTCCAGTTGACCCAGGGTTTCGGGATGACCGAGACCAGCCCGGCCTGCATCTTTCTCGACCCCAGCGAAGCGCTGCGCAAGATCGGCTCCACCGGCAAGGCGCTGCTGCACACCGAGTTCCGGATCGTGAACGAGGACGATGTCGACTGCGGGGCCGACGAAGTCGGTGAGCTCTGGGTCGCCGGGCCCAATATCACGCCGGGCTACTGGAACCGGCCCGACGCCACCGCCGACGCGTTCGAGGGTCGCTGGCTCAAGACCGGCGACGCCGCCCGCATCGACGACGAGGGGTTCGTGTACATCGTCGACCGGTGGAAGGACATGTACATCTCCGGAGGCGAGAACGTCTACCCGGCCGAGGTCGAGAACGTGCTGTACCAGCTGCCCTCGGTTGCCGAGGCGGCGGTGATCGGCGTGCCCGACGACCGGTGGGGCGAGGTCGGCCTCGCCGTGCTCGCACTCAAGCCGGGCGCCGAGTTGGACCGGGCGACGGTGGTGGAGCACTGCGTCGAGCGGCTCGCCAAGTTCAAGGTCCCGTACGACATCTCGATCGTCGACGTGCTGCCGCGCAACGCCACCGGCAAGGTGCTCAAGCGCGAGCTGCGAACCCAGTTCATCAGCGACGACGCCCCCAAGATCTCCTGACGCGGTCGGTCGAGCGGCGGGGTGCAGGACCGACCGGCATCGAGTGCCCTGTTGATGCGGTCGAGCATGGCCGGCTCCGAGCCGACACGATGGATGACATGTTCCGGGGCGACTCCTTCGGAAGACTCTGCGACCAGTTCGGTATCCGCTGGAAGATCGACATCACCAGCCAACCAGGCTGACGCATTCGCCGGAAAGCCCTTCCTGCTCGCAACGGACGGTGAGTTAGCTTCCGGGGATGTCCGACACACCGATGGTGCCGCCGTTCGATCCAGAGACTGCTCCGTACGACGGCGACGAAGCCGCTGTCGTGAGTTGGCTGCTCGACTACCACCGCCACGTCCTGCTCCGGAAGGTCGACGGCATCACCGACACGCAAGCCCGAGCAACGATCGCAGCGAGCGATCTCACCCTGCTCGGCCTGATTCGGCATCTCGCGGTCGTCGAGCAGTACTGGTTCGGTGACGTCTTCCTCGGATCGGACGAGCCCTCGCATTGGGACGACCCCGACGATCGAGACCGCGACTTCCACCCGCTAGCGCACGACACGCTTGCCGACGCAGTCGCCACCTTGCGCTCCGAGATCGATCGGGCGCGTCAGATCACTTCCAGCACGTCGTTCGATGCGATGGCGGTCGGCCGACGGGAGGATCGACCTGTCCGACTGAGATGGATCATGGTTCATCTGGTCGAGGAATACGCCCGCCACTGCGGTCATGCCGACCTGCTTCGCCAGTCGATCGACGGCGTTACCGGCGACTGAACAGCACCGTCCCCGGATCACACGCCCGTCTGCAGCTTCACCTGAATCTCGCCGTTCGGGGCGTCGACGATGCCTGCACAGCCGGCGGTCTCGTTCTGCCGGCTCGCCAAACGACGATCAACGGAACACGACCGTCCGGCGCATGCAGCGCTGCGTTGCGGGGCTCGCCAGGCGATGTCTTTTGGCCGGTCGGTCACCTGGAACACTTCCGTTAGCGTTCGAGGTATGCCGGATCCATCGCAGCTGCCGACGGATGCCACGATCCGCGGTTCCGAGACGGGCCGATAGAAGCGCCATGGCGGAACGGACGTTCTTCGACCAAGTGCTCGACGCGTTCGAGGGGTTCGTCGGTGGTGCACTCGGCGTGCCGCATTCGTCGACACATCGGCGTGGACTCAAAGTCTGGTTCGGCGACGCGACTCGGGAGCACTACGAAGCCCAGCTGATCCGTGTGCCCACCGGGACGGCACTCGAGATCGGCTTCCACTCGGAGCACCCGAAGCCGACGGACAACGAATCGGTACTCGCCAGGCTGCTTGCCGCTGAAGAGAGTTGGCGGCCGGAGCTCGGCGACGAGGCAGAGGCGGGGGCGTTCATCGGCTCCGACAAGTGGCGGCGCATCTCCGAGGTGTGGGAACAACCCGATCCCGAGGATCTCGAAGCCGCGATCGAGGTTGCCGCCCGGCTTGCCGACTACGCCATCGGGCTGGAGCCAGTCCGAACGGCTACCAGCTGACCGGACGGCAGATCAGCCGAGGTGATCGTGGAGGAACGCCGTGGCCTTCGGCCAGATCTGCTCGGCGAGCGCTGCATCGTGTGTGCCGAGCGCGTTGTGCGGCGCCATGAACGCATGACCGGTGCCCGGATACACGGTGAGCGTGGCGTCCTTGCCGAGTTCGGTGAGCCGCTGCTCGAGCTGCTTGGCCGCATCGGGCGAGAAGAAATCGTCGTTCTCGGCCATGTGCCCCTGGATTGCCGCTTCGATCTTCGAGTAGTCGGGCTGGTCGTCACCCTGCGGGAATCCGTAGAACGGCACGGCCGCCTTGATCTTGTCGGGCCGGAGCGCAGCGAGCACGAACGTGAGCAACCCGCCCATACAGAACCCCATCACGCCGATGCCGTCACCGGTGGTCGCATCGTGGTCGGCGAGGTAGTCGACGGCCCCGCTCATGTCGCGTGCGGCGCGGTCGGGCGGCAGCGCGTTCATCAGCTCGCCCGCCTTGTCCATCTCGGTGTGTCCGGCGATCTGGCCGTGGTAGAGGTCGGGCGCGAGAGCAACGAAACCGGCCGCGGCGAGGCGATCGGCCATCTCCTTGATCCCCGAGTCGAGACCCCACCACTCCTGCACGACGATGACTCCGGGTCCGGTGCCACCGTCGGGCACGGCGAGGTACCCAGCTGCCGTGCCACCATTGCTCGCGAACTCGACCATGCTGCTCATGGCCGCGATCGTAGTTCGACGCTTCGCCGACTGCCGAAGGCTGCGTTCCGGACGGCCCACGTGGTCGGGAGTAACCGTCAGGGGCGGACGAGTCGAAGTCGATGCGGCGGTCCACACGCCGCTTCAACTCGACTTGCTCGACTGCGTCGGGTCGTCAGGTCACTGCCGGTACGGCGGGGTCGTGATGCGGCGCCGCGATCTCGGCGGCGAGCGGTGACACGAGCGCGACGAGGTCGGTGGCCGCGTCGACAAGCAGATCGTCGAGGCTGAGGACCCCGACGAACCGACCGCCGTCCACGACCGGCACACGACGGACGCGATGCATCTGGAACACGGTGAAGGCTTCGCGAAGATCGCTCTCGGCGTCGATGCTGAGCACCGGTGCAGACATCACCCCGTCGATGCGTCCGTCGGCGGGCAGGTCCTGCGCCATGCCCCGTCGCACCAGGTCACGATCGGTGACGACACCGACCAACTCGTCGCCGTCGATCACCGCGACCATGCCGATGCCGGAACGTTCCATCACCTTGGCCACCTCGACCATCTTCCGATCGGGCGTGACCGCGATACCCGACCGCTGGATTCGTTCGATCGCTTTCATCAGCCTGTCCTTCCTTCGACACTCTCAGGGTTTCGAGCGGTGCGGCCATTCGATGACCGCACACGCCAGATTCGGTTGCGGCCGCCGAGTGCGTTCGCGAACCTGCCTCCGCGATCCACGACGCCACAACGCCGACGGGATCGCCAGGGCCGTTGGTCACCGATCACGGGTACACCAATCCGCTGGAGCGTTGTCGCCGACACTGACGACACGTGGAGAGTGCGAGTCGAGTCAAGCTCGATACTGAGTCAAGCTCGATGCTGCTGAGCCAGATAGTCGATCGTGTTCCAGGTTGCGCGCTCGACCACCCCGGTCTCAGGTAGTCCGAACACTCGCTGCACATCCCTCACGCGCCGTTCCGTCTGCGTGCCGAACCGGCCGTCGACGACGATCCCACCTCCGGCCGTGTGAAGAATTACTCCCTGCACATATCGCACTGCGTCGTTGTGCGATCCGACACGCAACTCCGGCTTCGATGTGTCGGAGGGATACTGGCCCCACTTCGCCGCGGCCGGGTCGAAGCTCGGCTTCGCAGCGCTGGAACCGCCTCCCGTTGCGCCTGCCACCTTCTTCGCGGGCACCACCTTCTTCGCGGGTGCCACCTTCGCGGGCGCCACCTTCTTCGCGGGCGCGACCTTCGCGGGCGCGGCCTTCGCGGGCGCAACCTTCGCAGGCGGAACCTTCTTCGAGGGCGGAACCTTCGCAGGCACCACCTTCTTCGCGGGCGCGACCTTCTGCGTTGGCGCGACCTTCGCGGGCGGCACCTTCGCGGGCGGCACCTTCGCTGGCGCCACCTTCGCTGGCGCCACCTTCTTCACCGGTGCAGCAACCGCTTGACGAAGTTCCTCGAGCGCTCGGTCGACGCCATCGAGCCGTTGCCCCGTCTGTCGGCCGAACTCGGTGAGTTGATCACCCAGGGCATCGATCTGCTCACCGAGCTGTTCAACTGTCCGTCCGGTCGTCCCGGTCTGAAGGCCGCCCGTGCCGGGTGGCGTCGATGGGGTTTGCCCGGCCAGACCCGGTCGCTCGACATACGTGACACGATGAAGAACCCGCCATGGCTTGCCCGGGCGACCCGGCTCCGTCGAGCGATCCTGAATCCGCCGCAGCCGCAGCGCCTCGTCGTCGTTGCTCGCCAGCCACCGAGGGTCGACGACTTCGTCGAAGAAGTGATCGAAGTGTGCGGTCGACCCCTCGAGATAGAAGCTCTTGAAACGGTATCGGTCGACCTTCTCACCGGGCACGAGCGGCTGATCGTCCCGATCGGTGACGCCCGATTGCTCGACCCCGCTGAGATCGATGTCGAGTCCGAATCCTCGACTCTCGGAGTCTGCGGCAGAGATGCTCATTGCGATGTCGACGGTCGAAATCTGATTGAGAGCGAACGACGCGCCGGCCACGAAGGTCGCTGACCCCTCGATGCTGAGTCCGGCCTCGAGCTGGTAGTTGGCAACCGAGCCGAGGTGATGTTCGATCGTGCCGGCGAATCGTTGGTTCTCGACGCGCAGTCCCCCATCGGCGTCCCACACGTACGTATTGATGATGTTGCGTTGACGAGCATTCGCACTGATCTTCTCGACCCGGCTGCGCCAAGCCGCACGCGCCACGTCTTGATGGTCGGTGGACGGCGTTCGGCTGGCGAGCGTGCCGGCCACGTGTTCCACGAGCGC
This sequence comes from Ilumatobacteraceae bacterium, assembly GCA_037969115.1. Classification (GTDB taxonomy): domain Bacteria; phylum Actinomycetota; class Acidimicrobiia; order Acidimicrobiales; family Ilumatobacteraceae; genus JBBKWQ01. Next base: position 23,364 of record JBBKWQ010000272.1, on the reverse strand, counting down.
CTGGAGCTGGTCGGTTCCCAAACCGGAAGCGTCGACCTGCGACGGCGCAGCTGGCGCACCGGCATCGTCGATCCACGTCCGGAGCGCTAGCGCGTGAGCGTGCCGGCGCTTCTCCTGCCGTTCGATTTCCTGTTCGAGCCGATTCGCCTCATCGACGTTGAAGTAGCTCGCCGGGTATCGGGAGCCGTGCTCGGCGCGAAGTTCGGCGAGCTTGGGGAAGTACCGATCACTCGTGGGGAGCGCACCGGTCATCCCGTCGAGGCTGCCGTTCATCACATAGGACGGGTTCATCATGAACGTGATGGTGTTGATGTCCGGCGGGAGGTCGTCGCGCGCTCGAACGTACGACCCCACGATCCGTCCGGTGCGGCGTGTTCGCATATGGAAGATGTCGGCCATGCCGCCGACGATCAACGCGTATCCGACGTTCTTGGGGACGAATCGTGCGCCGAGTCGAGCATGGACTCCTCCGTGTTCGACCGAACCGACGAGTGCGAGGCGATCAGTCTTCGTGGCGGCCTCTGTCACAGAGAACGACGCCGACCACTCGCGTGTGATTCGGTCGCGTATTGCCCCACCGATCACGACGCTTGCCTCGGCGCTCGCCAAACCGAGCTCGACCGACAGCTTGGGGCCGAAGTAGGCCTCCAGATCGGATGCTCTCCCCGAAGTCGAGGTACGAGTCCAGGACCGATGTGTTTCGGTGGCGGCGCTCAGTTCCACGGCGGACGCACTCGCATAAGCATGGGGGGCGACGGTGAGATTCTCCGACGGCACCGGCGGTGCGCCCTCGATGTAGCCGAGCAGAGACTCGTTGAACGTCGTCGTGCCACCCCATTCGAGCTCGATCACGTCGATCAGCTGGCCCGTCTTGACTTCCACACTGCTCGGACCGGTGATGAACCAAGATCGCGTGAGCACGGGCGCCGGCGAGTAGACGATCTGTTCGCACGCAGTCGGACGGATGCCTCCGATGGGGAGCCGGGTGTCGATCGCATACCTGGATGGAGCGTCGGTGTCGGGTTCGGTGCTCGATGGACTCCAGATCCAGACGACACCGGGTGTCGACGAGGTCGCCGCTTCGTGGCCGCGCACCGAAATCAACCGCGGGTCGAGGGATTCGTCCCAGAGCGCCGCCGCACCGACTCGGACGCGTTCGCCCCCCAGCAACAGCGACACGGGTCGGGCACCACTTCCGGGCGCTTCACTGCCTGCCCAAACGGCTGTGCCGTCCACCCAGACGAACGGCGACGCGTCGAGCAAGGAGTTGCCCCACCAGATGACCAAGTGGTGCCAGTCCCCATCGGCTGGGAGGGGCACAAGCTGAAAAGCAGCACTGGCGGTGCCCAACTCGTTGACTTCGGCGAGCAGCTGTCCGCCCACGCCGCCGAGTTCGGTGTCGACAAGGGCCCCGAGCAGCGTTGGGTGCGCTTCGCGATGATCGAACCGCACCCAACAGCTGATGCCTGCCGACAACGCCAGCTCACGCTCAGGAATGGCCGTCCTACTGATCGACGGGGCGAGGACTCGCGGACCGGGAGATCCGATCGAGCCGGTGAACGGGATCGATTGCGCAGTGTGAACCGTCGCCGTGCCAATGCCTTCGAACGCGGCATTCGCGACGGCGACACGTGGTGGTTGATCGAGTGGATACCAGGCGGTCAGGCCCGGTTCGTCCCCGGTGAGCTCGCACATCGCATTGGTCTCGACGGTGTCGGCGGCGAGCGCTTGATTCCAGATGCGAAACTCGGAAACGGCGCGCGGCGCACGAAACCGAGGCGGCGGTGGGCCGCCGTTTTCCTCGTCGACAACTGGTACGAATGCCCCGATGGTTCGCACGGCCGCGTCGAAGCGCTGCGCGCGGGTCGTGCCGGAGCGAGCGACGTCGACCGAGGCCTGGCCGTCGATCGAGAGCACCATTACCGATGCTCCACCAGCGCCACGGGCGCGCAGCGCAAGATGGTGCCAGCCGGCTACGAGGTCGCTGACGTCTGCGATTCCGACGAACCCGACGCCATCGCGCCACGTCCCCAACTCGGCCGACTCGTTCGTCTCCTCCAGGCAGAGATGGCACGCCTCGCTTCCCGCTAACAGTGACGTCATGGCAACCTCGCCGTCATCGAGGCTGAGAGTTGGCGTCGGCGCATGGAAATACCACAGCTCGATCGTCCATCCCGACTCTTGATCGTTCAGCGGGACCCCGACGCCGTCGAGATACACCCCTTGCCCCGCTTCGCCACCGGGGTCGCTCACGCTGTCGAACCCTACGCAAGACCTCGCCCCGGGAATCGACCATTGCCGGAACTCGAGTGCGTCGCCGGGGTTGTTGTCGGATGAACGGTAAGGGATCGCCACGATCCGCCCTGCCAGATTGGCACCGATGAGATCGACACGACCCGGGCGTGCGACCAACTCATGAGCGGTGAAATCAGCAGCGGGCACCACAGCGGTCCGGGTTCCGGTCTCCTCCCCTGGGTCGATCGGCACCGACGGGACCGTCCGCTGCTGTCGCCGCTGCTCTGCTCGGTGCTGCCCGATGGCGTCGGTGACGGCGTCGAGTTCGTCTCGGGCAATTGCGAGTCGTGCCGCGGCGTTCGTGCGGGATCGCTGCGACTCTCCGAGTCGGACGATTTCTGCGTAACGGTTTTGCTGCTCGTCCTCGAACACGGCCAGGTCCGCGACAGCAGATGAGAACCGGCGCCTCCCCACCTCGCTGAAGTCGGAATCGCTCTCGACGGCTTGGATCACCAAGACGGCGCCCCCTGAGCCATGCTGGGTACGCGTCGGGGAGGTCCCGCGTCGTGACAGATACAGCTTCCTGGTCCTGTTCCAGCGGTCGACCGCGACCTGGTAGAGACGAATCTTCCAGGCATCTGACTCTCGATCGACGACCGGCTCGACGAACCACCGACCGTCTCGCCGAGTGCCGGTGTGCTCGCTCGGCGCGCGGAGTTCCACCTGCCGGTCCTGGAACTGGTTGGGCCACCACGGTTCGGGGAGGTTCCAACCGACGACGTATCGGCCACCCCGTTCGAGCGAGATCTGCCGCGGAGACCCCCAAGTGGTCTCGTGGTGCTCGATGGAGAACTTCGTTGCCGTCTCCGGACTGAAACCCTTCGTGCCCACGAACAACAGGTCGGCCCAGTTGTTCGGCTTGTCGATCGCTTGTAGCAAGAACTGAGCGCCGCCGTACTCGTCCGGGTCGGTGCCGACGTAGAAGTCGGAGGCTTTGTTCAACGGGTGTTTCAACTCGAAGTCTCGGGCAGCAAGCAGTTGCGGAAGTCGCTCGGTTTCGAGCCGATCGCGTTCCTCCCTGAGCCGGTCGATCCTGCGCCCGATCTGCGCGATCGGTCCATCGCTCGTGGTCACGGCCTCGAGTTCGGCGATCTCGTGCTCGAGGACCAACGACTTGAGCTCGAGACGAGCGAGGACCGACTCGGAGTTCGTCACGTCGTCCACCGTGTTGCTGGTGAGAGCCGTTGCGCGCACCCGCTCTCGGATCGCGGCTGCGGAACTGCCGACAACGTACGACTCGACGAGCTCCGTACCCGGCAGGTCGGAGAGACTACCGTCGCTGCCGATGGCGAAGTCGATGGTTCTCACATGTCCGCCGACCGGCACCGCAAGCATCAGCCGTCGTGCCACGCGGAGCCCCGAGGCGTCGCCGTCGGAAACGGATCCCTGTTGCTCGTCGTAGACCACCATCGTCGGTGCGCCGGAAATCGTGCCCAGGTCGATGCGGTGCGTGAAGATCGTCGGGCGAGACGTCGGGGCGAGATCGAACCATCCATCTTCGCTCGCCAGGACGCTCACGATCTCGACGGCGCCGCCGTCCACCGATGCGAAATGCCATCGATGCGATGTCGACGTCTCGACCAGGCACGACGCGACCGCAGCATGGTCGACCGACCCCAGGAACCCGAGCTCGACGGCGGGTTCGGTGAAGGGACTCCCGGCGGATGACTGTGCCGAGAGGCTGTCGAACCCGCGGCTCGCCCGGTGTGGCTCCAGCCGCTGGCCACTTCGTCGAAAGCGAAGTTCTGGAACGGGGATGAGTCTGTTCGTGAGGCCGTCGAGCAGAAACCGTTGCGCGATTGCGCGGCCGCTCGGATCGACCCACCAGAAGTACACGTGACCGAGCGCCGACAGCAGCGAGATGCCTCCGTCTCCGAGGCGGTCAGCGGTCTGGTAGACGGACGAGAGGAGCTGTCGGTCGCCGTTGTTGGTCGTCACTCGGAGGTGTGTGCGCTCGTGTTCCAACACCGACTCATCGTCACGCTGCTGGCTGAGCGGTACGGGCTCGAGCGCCTCGAAGTCGGCGAACGGCGGGTTGGTCGTGTTGACCGGTTCGAACCCGTCACGGCGAACCGTGTACGCGACCGATCGCCGTCCCTCGCTGTCGATGCCCGTCACGACGAGCACGACCTTGCCCTCGTGCGAGACCGATGCGATGTGCCGAATACCGTCTCTGTGCAGTCTCATGGCTGGCGGCCCCCTCGACTCGTGAAGCGAGGCCAAAACGACGGTCACTGCCTCGGCAACGATCGTTTCCTCGAGCCACGCGGGTTGGATTTCTATCACACGTTTCGGCCTGCCTCGTCGGGACTGTGCGCGTCCGAGATTCCCGACAAGACCGGCGGTCCATACGAGCTCGGTCGCTACGCGCTCGTCGACATGTGGGCCCGATATCTCGACCGGCGACGACACCAACTCGCCACCTCGGTCGACCATGCAGCAGGCCCCGCTTCGGCCTTCGCGCTTTGCAGCCCATGCTGGGCGGACGTCAATGGCAAGGCCGAGTGGCCGGCGTGTAGCGAAGTTCAGCCAATCTGTCGATTGGGGCGACTTCGCGCACCAAGAAGTGCTTGCGTGCCAGATCTGCCAGCTTCACGAGGTCGATCTCAACTCCACCACGCCAGACAGCCTGCACCCGGTTCAGATCCGCGATCCGGACGGTCGGGTCGCCATCGAATGCAACCAGGTCGGCAATCGCCCCCGGTTCGATCCGGCCGACTTCCTCGGTCTGCAACGCCTGGCTGTTCACCATCGTGACGGCACGCATCGCATCAAGTGGCGTCAAGCCCGCCTCGACCAGCAGCGCAGCCTCGTCATGCAGCGCGAAACCGGGAATGAGCCCAGCAAACGGCGAGTCAGAACCCACGAGGATGGTTCGGCCGGCCCGATACAGCACGGGGATCGCCGCCGAGTACTCAGCCACCTCGAGTGCGCGCCGATGTCTTTCCGCTGCCGGTTGGCGAGCGTGATAGGCCTCTGACCAGGCCACCTTGATCGTGTCGGGCACCCACTCCATGGCCCGATCACGATCGGCGCGCGGCTGGCCCAGATGAGCGAGCGAGTCCCACACGATCAGCGTCACGCAATGATCGATGGGCACAGCGGCGACGGCCTCCGCCCCCGCTGGCCAGGTCGGGGCGCCGATGCTTCCCGCCAAACATCCCGCGAGGTGTTGGAGTTCGTCAACGCCGGCATCGACCGCCTCAAACAATCCCGTAGCCCCGAGGTGGCCCAAAACACGCATTCCCCGCGCATGTGCCTGGCCAGATGCCGCGGCGACAAGATCCGGGGTCGCATTCGCATACAGCTTGATCGCGCCGAAGCCGCGCTCGGCGAGTTGATTCACCGTCGACCGGATCTCGTCGGTCGTTTCGTGGCCAACCGAGATCGGCGGCCAGTTGACGTGGGTCCCTTCGAGTAGCGGGCCTGACCAGTGAACCGTGGGAAGGGGCACGCCGGTCAAGCGGTCGAGCATCGGGACCACGGTGTCGACATCGTTGCCGACATCTCGAACGGTGGTCACGCCGGCCGCAAGCAATCCGAACACCATCCACGGTGCGAGATGGACATGAGCGTCGATCAAGCCGGGAGTGAGCGTCACACCCGGAAGCAGTCGAGTGGGAGCGCCACTCGGAACCGCCTCCACCGCGACCACGCTCGAAATCTGCGAGCCCGTCACGCCCACCGCCATGTTGTCCAGGACCGAATGACCGTCAAAGATGCGGTCCGGCAGAACGAACCACTCGGCGGACGCCTCGGGCATCAGGCTTGGGTTCCCACGATCGCGGTCGCTTCGACCTCGACGATCAGTTCGGGGAGCATCAGGGCGCCGATCTCGACGAAGCTGCACGCCGGGTCGATCCCCGAGAACACCTCTCCGTGTGCCCGTCCGACGGCCTCCCAATCAGTGATGTTGGTGAGATACACCCGAGTTCGGACGACGTCGTGCGGCGTTGCCCCCAGTTCGGCCAACGCTTCGACGACCTGATCGAGGATGTACTTCGTTTGCAGATACGGATCATTGGGTGCGACGACGTGCCCCTCCGCAGTCGTTGCCGACGTTCCGCTCACCTCGATGAACGGGCCTCGCTTGATGGCCCGGCTGTAACCGACGACCGATGCCCAAGGCCGACCGGCCGGCACCCGTTGAACGCCCTGCATCTCGATGCCTCCTTGGCTCATCTGTGGAAACCTTTCCGACGCCGTGCTGGCGACACAGCGTGGCCGCCACTCACCCTCGCCGTTCGATGCTGACCGGCAGCGCGTCAACGGTCCGTTCGAACCAGGTGATGTGTGGTTGTTGCGGCTCGGTCAGCCGTACTTCACCGATCGACAGCAACAGCCGCTCGGTGACTGCGACGATCTCGGCGCGAGCGAGTTGGTAGCCCATGCAGAAGTGACTCCCGAGCCCGAACGCCAGATGGCCCGCTACGCCGTCTTGGTGATACCCGGTTTTGCGCTCGACGCCCATCAACAGGTCGGTACGGTCGGCGTCGAATACCTCGGGGTGATCGAACACGCTGTCGTCGGTGTTGGCCGATCCGAGGCAGACGAGGACGTCGCTGTCGGCCGGGATCGACCTGCCGTACCACTCGACCTCGACGTTGGTGCGTCGGTCCTCGTAGACAATCGGTCCGTCTCGGCGTAGCGATTCGGATATGGCGCGCTGGATCCGATCAGGGTCAGCCCGGCACGCCTCGAGTTCGTCGGGCTCGGTCAGCAGGGCCCACCAGAAGTTTCGGATCGCCATGTCGGTGGTCGGCCCGCCTGCCGCCAGCAGGAACGTGATGAACGAGCAAGTCTCGTCGACCGTCAAGCGCTCACCCTCGGCCTCGGCCTGCACGATGCGCGAAATCAGGTCGTCGGTCGGAGCGGTGAGCCGAGCGTCGATGATCGGGGCGAGATGCTCGGCGAGCCGCTCGTGCGCAGCCCGTCCGGCTCGGCGCAGCTCAGGCTCGTCAGCCAAACCCGCCAAGACATCGTTGCCGACCTCGAACAGGAAGTCGACGTCGTGCTCGCCGAACCCGAGCAGCGCCGCAATCACCCGCAGTGGCAGACGACTCGTCACAGCATCGATGAGATCAACCGACGAACTGTTCGCCAGGGCGGACCTGAGATGATCGACCTGACTATCGATGAACGGTAGATACCCCTGAAGACTGCGCCCGACGAATGCTGGGGCGACGATTCGCCGTTCGCGAATGTGCTGTGCACCATCGAGCTCTGCCAGGGTTCGGCCGAACACCGGTCGGAACCGTTCCTGGTAGGTGCGAGCGGAGTATGTCTGCGGGTCACCGAGCACCTGTACGACATCGTCGTAGCGAGTCAGCATCCATCGATCGGCGATGTCGTCGTAGAACAGCGGAGCGGTTTCACGCATGTGGCGCCACAACGGAAACGGGTCGGCGAGGTACTCGGGCGATCGAAGAGCGGCGCTGGTGACTGGTGTCGGGCTCATGTCTGATCTCCTTCGAGGTACCAGCAGAGTTCGTATTCGAACAAGGCACCGTCATCGTCGACCATCGTCGCGATCAGCGGCTCCATTGCCTCGTTCCACCGGTCGACGACATCCTGGTGTCGCTCGGTCATCCGGCGTCGGGACGTTGCGACGTCGGGATGACACTCGCAGACGCAGATCACGTGAGTGCCGCGCCGAAAGAGCGAATAGTCCCGATACCCGGAATCGACAATCGCCGCCACGAGTTCTGGCCAGATCTCGGCATGCATGCGGTCGTACTCGGCTTCGGAGCCCTCGGTCAGCACGAACGCATGACACAGTCGTTCCATCAGGCAACCGCCTGCTCAGGGCGACCGGACGACATACTGGCGTACGCCGCTGCCAGGACCTCGACGGTTCTCGCGCCGAGCTCGATCGGAGATCGATTGATCGCCTCGCGCGCCTGTGCGAGATCGAGGATCGCGTGAACCGGGCCGCGGCAGTGGTACGCGCCCGCATCGGGCGGCAGCAGCGCCGACTGTTCCGCGTGATCGCGACGCCACATCCAGAGTCGGTCCCGTTCGAGGTCAGCGTGTAGTTGCCCCTCCGATCCGAATACGCGGACCTCGTACTGGTGCCGATCAGCCTGGGCACCGCTGTGGAACGACGCACCGCTGACGGAGCCGGTTGCGCCACCGACGAACCGAATCGACATCGCGTCGTGCAGCTCGACCGGGGCGCCGTGCGGCTGCGATCCCATCGCGAAGACCTGAGATGCGCGCATCGACGTGACGCCCAGCATCCAAGCGAAGATGTGCGTGAGCTGGGCCTGGGCGTACCCGCCGCCCGACACCGCGGGGTCGGTCCACGTCGCTGTGTCGACGACCTGTTCGGTCGGGCCGGCGGAGTAGAGCGACGTGCCGCTGAGCAACTCCCGGGTGCCCGATGCCATGTGCACCATCACGTGTTCGATCGTGCCGACGCCACCGTCCTCCCACAGCTGTTGGGCAGCAACGAAGGTCGGCAGGTAGTTCCATCCGAACGCGACGACGACATGCCGATCGAGCGATTCAGCCGTTGATGCGATGTGCCACGCATCAGCAGGGTCGAGCGTCACTGGTTTCTCCAACAGCACGTGCGCCCCGGACTGAAGCGCTGCAATCGCGTGTTCGTGATGAAAGCCGACCGGACTGGCGATGATGCAGACGTCGAGCCCTGCATCGAGCACGTCCGTGTAGTCCTCACTCGCCATCGTGAATCCGAACTGCTCCTTGACGCGGGCGAGGTCGTCGGCACCTTTGCGGCAGACGCCGACGAGTTCGATCTCATCCCGGCGTTCGAGCAGGGTCGGAATGTGGGACACCTGAGCCCACACACCGGCTCCGATTACACCGACACGGGTACGCCGCGTCATTCTTCGCCCTCGTTCAGCAGGCTCGACAGCACCTCGCGCAGCAACGAAGATTCACCCGTGTTGTCGACTTCGTCGCAGGCCCACTTCTGCATCCACACGAACTCGCTGGCGATCCAACCGTCGTACCCGACGGCTCGGAGCGCAGCGACCAGCATGCCGAGGTCGATCTGGTTGTCTCGAACCTTGGCCTGCATGACGCCCGGGCCTGCCGGGCGTACCTGCACGTGACGCGAGTGCTCGGCGAGTGGCGTCATTCGTTCCGTCGAACAGCCGCCGTAGATGAAGTGCGACGGATCGAGCGTGATGCTGAGTCCGGGACAACGTTCGAGCAGCTCGATCGTGGCCTCGGGTGTCTCGACGCATGAACCCACGTGCGGTTCGATCGAAACTCCGAGGCCCCGCTCGGCGCCCATCTCGACGAGCGGTGCCAGACCTTCCGCTGCCAACGAGATCGCTTGAGCGACCGATTGGCCGTCGGCGACGACGCCGGGAAGCAGCGTGATTCCTGGCGCCTTCAGTTCGGCAGCGAATGCGACGGTCGAACCGAAGATCGACCGAAGCTGCTCGACGTCGTCATCAGCCCGACTGGTGGGCGTCAGCCGATCGATCTCCATGCTCGACGTGAGGAACACGTCGGCGACTCGGAGGCCGGCCTGATCGACGGCGACGGCCAACTCGGCAGCACGCCGATCGGGCGCTTCGAGCACCGATGACAGCTTGACGTGCGTGGCGTCGGCGAACAGACCGATGTCGACACCTTCGAAGCCGAGGTCGCGGATCACGGCCAGCGCCGCTCGATGACCGAGCACCGGCCACGCGTAGTCGTTGCACGAAAGACGAACCGTCATCGACCAACCCGGTATTTGGCGACGACAGCCTCGTCGACCTCGATGCCGAGACCCGGCCCGTCGCGCCCCTCCATATAACCGTCGATGTGCCAGAACGGTTCGCTCACGAGTTCGTGTTGCATCGGATTCTCGAGCGGTTTGAGTTCGAAGTAGATGCATCGATCCGATGTCAACGACATCGCCAAGCTGGCAGCACTGACAATCGCGCTGCTCCAGGCGTGCGCATTGAACCAGAGTTGGGACTGCTCGACAGCGGCCACCATCTCGCGAAAACCGGTGATGCCACCGGCGCGACCCGGGTCGCACCCGACCACGTCGACGATGCCCGTCGCGATCAGCCGCCGGTACTGGTCGGTCGTCCAACACCGCTCGCCGGTCGCGACGAGGCTGGTGCAGTGTGCACGCAGCTGTTCGAAACCCTGGACGTCCCACGGCTCGAGCGGCTCCTCGATCCAGCGCAGACCGTATTCCTCCCACGCCTTCGTCAGTTTCACGGCGTACCCCGCGTCCCACTTCAAATGCTGGCCACGGTCGAACATGATGTCCGGACCCGGGCCCGCCGCTTCACGAAGCAGCCGCATGAACTCGACGTCGCGGTCGAACTCGTATCCGACGCGTGCGGCGCCCTTCTTGCCGAGTCCGATCTTGAAACCGTGAAAGCCGGCAGCGACGTAACCCGCGTGTCGCTCGACTTCAGCTTCGAGGCTGGGGAGAAAGGCATGGGTCGATGCGATCACCGGCACACGTTCTTGCACGGCTCCGCCGAGCATCGTCACCAGCGACTGGCCACTCACTTTGCCGCGGAGGTCCCACAGGGCGATGTCGATCGCACTTCGAGCGAAGGACGCAACACCTTCCGGGCCGTACCACCACGCGCGCGCTGCGATGTCTCGGCTGATCACCGCATGATCCAGCGGATCGCGACCGATCAGTAGGTCGCCGAGGCCGTCGATCATCACCTCGGTCGCGATGCAGGCTTCGGGCCACATGGTGATCGCCTCGCCCCAGCCGACGATCCCATCGGTCGTTTCGAGCCGGCACAGCGTGATTCTGCGCAGTGCGCCGTCATCGTTCGGCTCTGGATACTCCAACGTGATCGGGGCGACACGAGCAATCTTGCTCATCCTGTTCCTTCCATGACGGCGTTCTAGAGCAATTCCTGAGAACGTTTCCAGCGTAGATCACCGGCGGAGACCGATCAAGGGTGGCGTGCCCGTATCGGCGGGTCGAGCCCGAGATCGACCGCCGGATTGGAGCGCCTGACCTTTGACAAACCGACTTTCGGAATCGCGTCGACGCGAAGGAACTCCTGGGGACGTTTGTACGCCGCGAGATGATCCACCGCATACCCTCGCAGCGGTGCGGTCGCTCTGGTCGTGGTCGCTCTCATCGTTGGCGTGTCGTTCGGTCTCAGTACAGCACCGAGCCGCCACTGACGTTGATGGTGGCGCCGTGCACGAAGCTGGCATTGGTCGACGCCAGGAAGACCGCCACGGACGCCAGTTCGCTCGGCTTGCCCATCCGTCGGAGGGGACATGCCTGTATAGCGGCGGCGACCACTTCCGGCGGATTGTCGATGTGCTGCATCGGGGTGTCGATCTGGCCAGGCGAGATGCAGTTCACGAGGATCCCGTGCGGGCCGTACGTTCGGGCGAAACTCCGAGTCATCGTGACGATTCCTCCTTTGCTCGCGACATAGGCGTCACTGCCCGAGATTGCGCCGGTGAGGAATGCTGCCGAGGTGAAGTTCACGATTCGTCCGCCTCCCTCCGCTGCAATCAACTCCTGCCCGACCGCCCGGTTCAGGAAGAACGAGGCTTTCAGGTTGACGTCGTGCTGAAAGTCCCAATCTTCTTCGGTCACGGAATCGAGTGGTTGACGCCGAAGCACGGAGGCCGCGTGCACGAGCGCCCACAGATCACCCAGCTGGCGTCGCACGGCGGCGACCATGTCGCCGATCGCGCCGATCTCCGCCAGATCGAACGGGACCGCAACGTGCCGATCGGGTTCCGCCAGGCCACGCAAGGTGTCGTCGATCCCGGCCGCATCACGATCGAGTACCGCCACTCGTGCTCCAGCCGTGGCCATCGCTTCGACCGTCGCCCGACCGATTCCGCTCGCTCCGCCCGTGACGATGACACCCCGGTCGAGGAGGCCCTCGCCGAGCGCGGCTCCAGAAGCGATCATGATGTCTCCGTTCGTTGGTTCATCAGCGACAGCCAGAGCCTGAGTAGGTGCCGAGGCGACGTTGGATCGTCCTCGTAGGAAGAGCGGGCGTGCACGATCGAGTGATTCGACAGGAGTTGCAAATCGCCTGGTTCGAGGCGCATTCGCACACAGAATTGCGGATCAGCAGCCAGATCGTCGAAACGATCGAGCGCCGACTGGAGTGCTGCGGACATCGCATAGTCCCCGTTGTGGCGGTCCGCCGAGCGGAAATAGTCGGAGTGGTAGAACACCCGAAGTCGAACGCCGTCGAACGTGAACGGCTTGACGGCCACCGCCGGCACCGAACTCTCGTCCCTCAGATCCAACCACACGGGCTCCTGCAAGCGCCGCAACGTTGCTTGGTCCAGACTCCAGAGTTCGTCGTGAATCGCAACGGAACTGGCAACCAGGCTGTCGCCGCCGCGTTGCGACTGTTGCAGACACATCAGGCCGACGACGTCTGCGTAGTCGCAATGGAATCCGATCCGGCGACTCGTCTGGTAGAGGCGAGCGTGCTCGTTGCGACTCGCCTCACCGTCGTCTCGAACGTGACCGAGCAGGTCTCCCTTCGGGTTCTGTGCGCCGGGAGAACCAAGGCGCATTCCGATGCACCAGGTCGCCAACGCGGTGCGCTCGGGTCCCCACCGTTCGACGGGGAAACCCCGTACGAGGGCGATGCCACGACCGGATTCAACTGACTCACGCCAGCTGTCGATAACGAGTCCGGACTCGCCGAGCGCGACGTCGTTCGGCGTCAACTCGCCCAGAACCTTGCCCGCCGCGTCGAGTTCATCGAGCAGTACGTCGAGCGCCGCGAGCACGGGTTGAGGAACGTCGAACCGCCACGCCTGGTCCGAGGTCAACGCTGACGTCGTCCACGCCGAAGGCCCGCCGACCGGCCCTTCCGCGAGGCAATCGCGGCGCTTGTCGAAGTAGTGGTCGCGTTGCTCGACGAACGCTCGAAAGGTCATGGGGACGCTGCACCAGCGACGGACGCCGCCCGGAACTGTTGTGATGCCTCATCGCGAAAGTGGCACGCGACGGCGTGTTCGCTGGAGGGATCCAGCTCGGGACGTTCGTCCTCGCACCGCTGCTGCGCCAATGGGCACCGGAATCGGAACGCACATCCCGTCGCCGCCGCGGCCGACACCGACTCGCCCGCCTCGACACCCAAAAGGACACGTTGCCGATCGTGCTCGACCGCAGGATCGGGGATCGGCACGGCGCTGATCAACGCCTGCGTGTACGGGTGGCCAGGATGCTCGAACAGTGCATCGACATCGGCCGTTTCGACCACTCGACCGCCGTACATCACGACCACGCGATCACAGACATGACGAACCATCGACAGATCGTGCGAAATGTGGAGGTAGGCGAACCCGTGTTCTCGTTGGAGATCGGCCAGCAGATTGAGGATCTGTCCACGTGCCGACATGTCGAGCGATGCGACCGCCTCGTCGGCGATGATCAGTTTCGGTTGTGTGGAAAGCGCCCGAGCGATCGCGACTCGTTGCCGCTGACCGCCGGACAGTTCGAGCGGGCGGCGAGGCGCCATCGCTGCGCCGAGACCGACGTCCTCGAGCAGCTCAGCAACGCGGTCCTGATAGCGCCGTGCTCGCCCGCCATCGCGAAGAACCAACGGCTCACTGATGATGTGCCCGACCGACATCAGCGGGTTCAGGCTGTCACCGGGGTCTTGAAAGACGAACTGACCGAAGTGCTTCGGCAAGCGGTCGACCTCCGCCAGGAGACCATCACGAACTGCCGCAATCGTTCCCGAGTCCGCCTTTTCCAGACCGATCAGGATGCGGGCCAGCGTCGTCTTCCCGGATCCCGACTCGCCGACGACTCCGACCGACTCGCTCGCATCGATACGGAGGTCGACGCCGCCCACTGCGATGGTTGTCCGACCTCTCGTACCGAGTACGCCACTGCGCCCGAACGTCTTGACGACGGATCGCATCTGGATGATCGGAAGCGCCGATTCGGCAACGCTGACCGGGGTGACGGTCCGCGAATCGGTGACGGGCTGCATCGCCGGCAACTCGTCGGCAAAATGGCATGCGACGCTGCGATCCGATCCCCGCTCGACAAGTGGAGGGCGCTGCGTGCGGCAGAGGTCGCGGCCTCGGGCGAGCTCGCACCTCTCCTCGTACACACAGCCGTCCGGGGGTTGTGTGAGATCGGGGAGCGATCCCGGAATGCTGCCCAACAACGTGGAACGCTTCGTCGCGATGCTCGGGATCGAGCCGAGCAACGCACGCGTGTAGGGGTGGGCCGGCGAGGTGTACACGTCGACGACCGGACCGATCTCGACCACCTCCCCGGCGTAGAGCACGGTCACGCTGTCGGCGAACCCGGCCACCAGAGCAAGGTCGTGGGTGATCAGGAGCGTGGTCATCTCCCCGGTCTCGCCGAGCCGACGCAGCAGATCGATGACCGTTGCCTGTGTCGTCACGTCGAGCGCGCTGGTGGGCTCGTCGGCGACCAGTACCGCAGGCCTCCCGGCGAGCGCGGCGGCGATCATCGCCCGCTGGCGCATACCGCCCGAGAGCTCGTGAGGGTACTGCCGCGCCACCAGTTGGGGTTGCTTGATCTCGACCGCCGTCAAGAGCCTTTGCACCTCGGAGGCGACCGCTCTGCGAGCCACGACCGAATGGACCCGCAGGACCTCACCGATCTGGCTCCCGATGGTGCGTACCGGATCGAGCGATGCCTTGGCGTCTTGAAATACCATCGCAATCGTGCCGCCGCGCAGCACTCGCAGCTGCTTCGCCGACGTCAGATCCACCGCGACATCATCGATCGAGAGGTGTTCCAAGGCCGATGCGCTGTTGCGAGGCAACAAGCCCATCATCGCCAGCCCGAGGGTGCTCTTGCCCGAACCCGACTCCCCGACGATCGCCATGCGATGCCCGGCCGGAACGCTCAAGGTGACGTCGTTCAGGGCGCGGAGTCGGCCAGAGTCGACCGCGTAGTCGACTGACAGCCCTTCGATCCGGAGCGCGCCGCGATCGCCGGGATTCACAGGCCACCAACCGAGCCGCCGAGCGTGGTGTTGCTGCGATCGCTGCGCCAGCGCCGACGCAGGCCTTCGCCGATCATGATGTATGCGCCGGCGACCAGCGAGATGCAGACGCCTGGGCCCAAACCGTACAACGGTGCGTCGTAGACCACGCTGAACGCCGACCTCAACATGTTGCCCCAGCTCGGATCGGGCGGTTGCGCCCCGAGACCCAGGTAGCTCAGCGACGCCGAAATCAACACGGCGCTCGCTGCCAACACGCTCGCCGCGACGAGCAAGGTCGGCAACGCGTTGGGAAGGATGTGCCGGAACAGAATTTGGAATCTGGAAGCGCCTGAAATCTGGCTCGCCTCGACGTACCCTCGGCTCCGCAGCACGATGCCCTCGCCGCGAGCGAATCGGGCGGTCGACGGCATCATGACGAGGCCGATGGCAAGAATCTGGACCCATTGCCCACGTCCGAAGATGGCGATCAGGAACAATGCCAACACGATGGTCGGAAACGCCAGGAATACGTCGACGATCCGCATGATCACCATGTCGGTTCGCCGGCCTGCGTAGCCCGAGAACAGGCCGATCACGGTCCCAACCGCGAACGCCAGGGATGCCGCTGTCAGGCTGACGAAGATGTCGATCCTCGCCGCGTACAAGCTGCGGCTCAGGAGGTCACGTCCGATCTCGTCGGTTCCGAGCAGGTACGTCCGCGAGGGCCCCTGGAGTGGAATCGCCTCGATCGCGAGCGGATCGTGGGGCGCGAACAGGCCCGGCATGAGGGCGACGATGATGAACGGAGCCAGAATCGCAAGACCGAACAGCAGCGGTTTCGGCTGCGCCAGAATCGCAAGCTTGACCCGCGATGTCGTCACGCTCACGAGGCCCCCCTACGCGTTCTCGGATCGATCACCTGGTACAGCACATCGACGAGGAACGCAACGATCACATAGGCCACGGCAGTCAACAGCACGATCGCCGACACGGTGTTGTAGTCCTTCTGCTTCACGCTCTCGACCAGCAAGAGTCCGAGGCCAGGCCAGCTGAAGACGGATTCGACGATCACCAGCCCGCTGATGAGCGACCCGGCCACAAGGCCGACCACGGTGATCGTCGGCAATACCGCATTCGGCAGGACGTGCCGGTAGTCGACAGCTCGTTCGCTCAGACCTCGCGCTCGCGAGGCCGTGATGAACGGCGCCGTCGCCGTGTCGCGGAGCCCTGCGTTCAAGTAGCGAAAGAACAGGGCGAGTTGCGGCAACGCAAGAGTGATAGAAGGCAGCACGAGGAACTTGAGATTCGCCGACGGATCGTGGCCGAACGAGACGAACCCGGCCGACGGCAGCCACTGCAGCTCGGCGGCGAACACGATGACCAACAGCAGTCCGAGCCAGAATGGCGGCATCACAAGCAGCAGTGTCACCGTGCCCTGAACGCCGCCGCGCAATGCGCTCGACCGAGTTCGGTAGGCGAACAACGATACGACGAGTGCGCCGAACGTGCTGATCACGAGCGACGCAATCCCGAGCTGAAGCGTCGCCGCCACCCGGTCGCCGACGACAGACGAGACTTCCACTCCTTGATAGTTGAGTCCGAAGTCACCGGTTGCGACATTTCTGAGCCACACGCCGTACTGCCACCACAGCGGCTTGTCGAGCCCGAGCTGGCGACTCAGCGTCGCCACCATCTCGGCCCGCTGTTCCGGCGAGAAGTTCGGAAGCGGGCCAATACGGGCTTCGGCCGCGCTCCCCGGCAGCGCGTTGAGCAGCAGGAACGTCATCAGCGACACAGCGAGCAACACTGCGGCCAACTGCACCAGCTGTCCGACCGCACGAACAAGTTGGGCCCTCCGCCTGGAGGGCCCAACTTGGTAAACATCAGCGCCGGTCACGGCACCGTCGAATGTCACGCAAGCGTGGCCTTGTTCCAGAACACGTCACCAAACCCATTCACAATCACTCCGGTACACCCCTCAGGGAGGACGAGCGAAACCGCCGCCCCGAAGCCCATCAGCGCGACGGCGTCGTCGACGATCGTGGCTTCGGCTTTCGCGAGCAGGTCGACGATTGCCGGATCATCGAACGGCGTCGCATTGATCTCACGGTACAACTCGGCGACTTCGGGGACGACATCGCCTTCCTTGTAGGCGCTCAGAATGCTCGACGGGTTGACGAGATAGTCGTAGAAGTTCTTGGCAGGCGCGGGAAGGTTTCCCGCATTGAAGGTGATTCCCTCCCACGTACCGTTCGTGTACGTCCGCTCCAACCAGTCAGCAGCTGGTGCGAGCTCGACCTCACAGGTGATACCGGCAGCCTGGAACCCCTGCTGCATCACCTGAGCCGCGGCGACTCCGTCGGCATAGCTATCGATGCACAGGATCGGCACCGAGATGTCGGACTTGCCGAGGTCGGCGAGGATCTGCTTCGCCATCTCCGGGTCATAGGAAATGTCTGCGTCGGCGCCCGAGTTGTCGGGGTACAGCTTGAACGGGTTCCACGAGTGCTCCAGCCCGTTGCCCTTGAACGCCGCGTTGTTGATCGCGTCGTTGTCGAAGCAGTACCGAAGGGCTCGACGAACCTCTGGATCGTCGAGCGGCTCCTTACCCATCTGGATGATCCACCAGTAGGCATACGTGCCCATCGACGACACGACTGTCCCGTCGATGTCGGAGACCGACTCGAGATTCGCGGGAGCAACATCGTAGAGAGCGTCGACTTGACCGCTGCGCAGGCCGACACCTGCTGTCGAAACGTCGGCGAAGAAGGCGAAGGCCAAATTCTCGATCGCCGGCTTGCCGTCCCAGTAGTCGGGATTGGCGACACACTCGAGCGAGGTGCCACTCGTGAACCTGCCCAGCTTGTACGGCCCGGTCCCTGCCACCTCGCTGGCGAAGTTGACCTTGCCGAACGACTCGTTGGGAACGATCAGCACCGGCTGCGGATTGACGAGGAACTCGACACGTTCGGTCGTGGTGACCTCGACCGTGAGGTCGTCGACGGCGACCGCAGAAACCCACTGCGAGGGCGACATGATCGGACGGCCCGCTGTGGAGGCGATCAGTTCCTCGTCGGCTCGGGCAGCGATCGAATACGCAACGTCCGCTGCGGTGAGGGGTGTTCCGTCGTGGAACGTCACGCCTTCGCGGATGGTGAGGACCGTCTTCAACGGGTCGCTGGTGTCCCACTCCGTAGCCAGACACGGCTGCAGATTGCCGCGCTCGTCCTTCTTGACCAAGGGGTCGTACATGACGAAGCCGAGATGCTGTGACCAGACATATCCCTGAATCGCGAACGGCGTCAATCCGTCGATCACCGAGTTCATCCCGACCCGCAGCGTCTTCGCCGATTCGTCGCCGGTCGGGGCCGAGGTCGTCTCCGGCGCAGAGGTCGCGTCTGGCGCCGAGGTCGCGTCCGGCGCAGACGTGTCATCGGGAGCGGTGGTGCCGTCCGACTCTGGAGACGTTTCCGGGCTGGATGCGCCACCGTCATCGTCGCTGCCACATGCACCGAGAGCAAGGCCGCCGGCGGCCAGCGCCGACGCGGTCAAGAAGCGTCGACGGCTCAATCCTTGGGCCTGTGCGTGAACCTGGACGATCTGGTCGATCTCCGTTTCGGACTTGCTCATGATGTCTCTCCCCTTGCTGTGAGTCGTGCTCGATACAACGCTTTCCCGTGGTTCTCGCGAAACTACACGGGCTGGGCTTGGAGTTCAAGGAATCCTTTCCAGCGGGATTCCTGTGTGTTCCCGTTCGGCTCGCTTCAGTCTGCGGATGTGTCGATCCGGCACAACGTTGCGCCGGTCTCGACCTCATCCCCAGCGGCAGCTACGAGGTCGACGATGACACCGCTGTACGGCGATTCGACGTCGACTTCGACCTTGTCGGTCTCGACGCGAACGAGTGCGTCACCGGCCTCCACCGACGAACCGGCCTCGACGAACCACTCGAGCACGACGACTTCGTCGACGGTGTCCCCGAGTCGCGCCAGCGTGACCGGCCGAATCATGACGCGCGCCGGTTCGCCGGCGCGTACACATGCTGGAACATCGCAGCGACATCCGCCGGGGCACTGGCCATGGTGCGTTCGATACATGCTTCGATCCGAACGTCGACCTCTTGCGCGAGTCGATCGGCGCCGGCCTCGTCGAGCACGCCGTCGGCCGCGAGGCGTTGACGGTGCAGAATGATCGGGTCTCGCGCCAGCCACTCATCGAGCTCTCCGTCAGGCCGATAGGTAGCCAGGTCGGCACGCGAGTGCCCCGAGTATCGATACGTCTTGCATTCCAGCAGCGTCGGCCCCTCGCCGGAGCGAGCGCGGTCGAGCGCTCTCGCGATTGCCGCGGCCACGTCGCCGATGACTTGCCCGTCCACGATTTCACTCGGCATCGAATAGGAGTTTGCTCTGACTGCCAGATCCGCCACGGGAGTCGTCACATCGAATCTGGAGTACTCGCCGTAGACGTTGTTCTCGCACACGAACACGACCGGCAGTTTCCAGATCGATGCCAAGTTCAGGCCCTCATGAAAGGCGCCGATGTTGGTTGCGCCGTCGCCGAACAACGCAATCGCACAATGGTCGAGACCCAGCACCTGGGCCGACAGCGCGGCCCCGGCCGCAATCGGGATCCCGGCACCGACGATCGCCGACGTCGGCATCAGGCCGACGGAGCGGTCGCTCAGGTGCATCGAGCCGCCGACACCACCAATCGCTCCGGTCACGCGACCGGTTATTTCGCCCATCACCGAGTCGGGTGTCATCCCGAGCGCCAGCGCGTGGCCGTGACCACGGTAGGTACAACACACATGGTCGGTGGCACGAGCGGCGAGCGCAAGCCCGATCGAGACGGCTTCTTGTCCTTGGCAGGTGTGGGTGGTTCCGTGGATCAGGCCCTCACCGAAGAGCTCTTTGATGCGGTCTTCGAAGCGCCGAATCTCGAACATCCGGTCGAGCTGTTGGATCGGGTCGGTGAGTGCATTCCGACGATCGAGTGACGTGTTCATGATGCGAATCCTTCCCGCTCCCACCAGGGCCTCGGGCGCCGTGCGGTGGCGATCAACTCTGCGATGCCGACTTGGACGTCGTGCGCCGCGGGGAGATATCGACGTTCGAGGTCGGCCGGATAGGGAACCGGGACGTCGGGGCACGTGAAGCGCACGATCGGGCCCTTGAGCGACGAGAAACACTCGCCGGCCACGTGGGCCGCTATCTCGGTGCCCCAGCCACCCGAGTACGGGCTTTCCTCGACCAGTACGAGACGACCGGTTCGTTCGACCGAGCTGCAGACACGGTCACGGTCCCAGGGCACGAGCGTTCTCAAGTCGATCACATCGGCACTCCAGTTCGCGCCGACGGTTGCCTCGATCGCCGTGCCGACCGTCTGGCCGAGTGCGACGATCGTCACGTCGTCGCCGGCGCTGATGACATCGGCGACCCCGAGCGGAATCAGTCCGTCGTCGCCGACCACGACTTCTTGGCGCTGGGCGTACAGCGGGCGGGGCTCGAGAACCACCACGGGGTCGTCGTCCTGGATCGCCGACCGCAGCAGCCCGTACGCCGTCCCGGCGCCACTGGGTACGACGACCTTCAGACCCGGGCAGGCGTACAACCAGGTCTCGAGTGTCTGAGAATGCTGACTTCCGAACCCCAGCCCGGCGCCGACGCTCGCTCGGATCACGAGTGGCGCGGAGTACGCACCGCCGCTGAGATACCGCAGCTTGGCCGCCTCGGTCACGACCATGTCGAGAGCCACCCCGAGAAACTCGACGAACATGATCTCGACCACCGGTCTCAGACCGGTCGCAGCTGCCCCGACAGCCGCACCGCAGAACCCCATTTCGGAGATCGGCGTGTCCCTGACCCGGAGCGGGCCGAAATCGTCCAGCAGTCCCTCGGAGGTCTTGAAAGGACCTTCGGCGACGGCGACATCCTCACCCATCACGATCACGCTCGGATCCGAACGCATCTCGTCGGCGAGAGCACGGGCGATCGCCTGGCGCATCCTCAATTTCATCGTGTCTCCACTTCTGAACTGATTCCTGGAAACGTTACCGTAGCAAACTGATCGCTCGGGAACCAGGGGACCGCCGGTCAGCCCATCTCGGCCGTGGGCGCCGGAGGGTATGCGGGCTGCATTTCGGCCACGGTGACCCAACCGGGTCGAGCGGCGAGCACCCGTTCGACGGAGTTGGCGACCATATTCGACGACCCGACCTGGGCATCGGTACCGGGGCGAAGCTTGATCGACTGGAACGGCCTGCGACCTTGCGTCAGGTCGATGTCGTCGCTGGGCTCATACCCAGCGTCGCGAAGTGCGACATGCCCGAGGAAGTTGGCGACGAACCACGGCCGACCGGCGACGAAGGCGGTGTACGTCTGATCGACCCCAGCGCTCTCGCCGACCGCGACGACGAACCGATCGGGGATCTCGATCGTCTCATTGGTGATCACCGGGCGGAGCCGTTTCTCGATCCGTTCGATGTCGACACCGATCGCGCTGGCGACGATCGCCATCGACTGCGGAAACCCTGCGTGGCCGAGGATCTCGCCATCTGCGACGGCGCGGTCGAACTGCTCCACGTTGTTGCCGATTCCGATTCGGCGCAGCACGGTCGAGCCGAACCCGGACAGGTCGACCTTCCTGCGGACATGGATGCTGCAACCGCGGGGCGCGGCGCCGAGCATCGTCAACACCAGGGAATCGAACATCAACCCGGGATTGACGCCGGCACCAGCGATCGTGACCCCGCGGGCACGCGCCAGCCGATCGAGCTCGGCAGCCCGATTCGCATCGACCACGAACGGAAACGCCGTCTCCTCGGCCGACACCAACACGTTCGATCCCGCCTCGACGGCCTGGGCGATGTCGTCGGCGACGTCGCGCAGGCGGGTCGTGGTGGCGATGATGACGAGGTCAGCACCCGCCTCGAGTGCCAGCGCTCGGCCAGCGCGATCGTAGGGGCCGCTCACTTCGTATCGCGGCATCTCGCCCAACAGACCTGCCACGGCCGTTCCCAGCTGACCGGCCCCATAGATCGAAACGGACGTCACCGAAACAACGTAGCAAACTGGCTGGAATCGTTACTCACGAGGCAATACATCCGGTCGCCGAGAGGCTGAACGTCAGTCGACAAGACCGTGAGCGGATGGAGGTCCACAACGTTCTGACGACCTGCGTCTCCCGGTCGGAAACGTTTGCTGTTACCATCGCTCCGTCGCTGCCGCGACGATCACGTCACGACGTTCGACAGAGACGATCGACAGAACCGAGGACCGATGCAGCGACCCGCCGCTTCACCAAACCGAGAACTCGCAACCGAGTTTCGCCGCTCCCCGTTCGGTCGCCATTCCGCCGATCTACAGTCGCTCCTGCATGCGATGCGGTCGGCGCCGATTGCGGGCAAGCACTTCCTCTTCATGTCGGACACGAATCGCGAATGGGTCCTCGGGCGCTACTCGATGGACGCACCCCCGATCCCCGTGATCGAATGGTCCGTCCGGTTCGACAACCTCGAAGACGCCGAATGGCACGTCTTCGGGTTGCGCTGGAAGGAGACGTTCGGCGAGGACATCGAGGGGTCGACGGTGGCTCTCATGGCCTCGACCCAACCGCGTTCCGGGAGAGAACGTCTCGAGCAAAGCCCTTCGGTGCTCGCCTACGCCGAACGTCGCGGTGTTCGCGCCGGCGAAGCGATCAACTTCTGCGTCAGCAGCACCTCCGGCGAACCGTACGACGCACGGATCGTGCGCCTGCTGGCGCCCGACATCGGCCCGTTCGGCCCACCACGACGCGAGCACATGATCGACACACCGGTCAACGGCCGCCATCTCGGCCAGCGGCAGCCGATCCGGCTCGGTTCGTTCGGGTCCGTCGATGGTCCACTCCCCCTCGGATCGTGTTGCCGTCTGGAGTTGCTCGTACTTCCGACCCTGACCGAAGCCGACCCACGCACGATCGTCGAGTTGGTCACTCCGGCCGGATCGAGGTTGACGCTACGACACGGGACCGCCTCGGGTCTCGAGGCGGTCTGGGCGCACGGCGATACGACCCCGAATTCGATCGCGGCCATTCCGCAGCTCACCGAACGGGCGTGGAACCGGGTTGCCGTGACGCTCGACCTCGTTGCCGGCGTGCTCGCACTGAGAAGCAG
>JBBKWQ010000271.1:0-3311 GCA_037969115.1 Ilumatobacteraceae bacterium | reverse complement strand
ATCGAAGCATTCGCTGGCGATCCTCTCGAAGTCCACGTGCTCGCACCGTGGAGCGAGCAGGCCCAGGTGTTCTCGATTGAAGGGCACCGGTGGCCCGTCGAACCGGCGATGGATGGATCTACACGGGTCGCGTCGATTGCGATCGCTGGTCTCGAATCGATCACCGTGATCCCCGACGGAGGAGCGGGCGGAGAACTACAACTCGCCGGTACCTACGAGTTCGGCGACCATCGTGAGCCCTATCGCGAGGCGGGTCTGTACGGCGCGCTCGTCGTGCACGACCGGTCGACGTCGGTCGACGGCATCGAGCCGCTGACCGGGCACACCGATCCTGGCCCGCCCGAGACCTCGCCCGCCGACACAACGCCAGCTCCGACTGACCGTGGGATCGACGAGTCGACGTCGAACCGATCGCCGCTCGTCGTCGGCCTGGCAGTCTTTGCGGGCCTGTTGACGATCATCGCGGCGATCGTCGTCCGGAGCCGTCGTGTCCGGCAGTCAGGTTCGTCGGGTGACGTGGAGGCCGCCGGTCTTTGACCAGGTCGTGAACTCGAGTTCGTCGTTGTCGACTCGCACCAGGCTGACGTTGTCGAAGTCGATGATGAATGCGGAGCCTGGGGCCCGTTCCGTCTCGCCGTCGGGTCGTAGCGCCCCAGAGAGCTTGGCGTCTCCATCCTTGAGTTCGACATCGACGGGCGCGGTGTGGATCTCCACGCGTGGATCCCGGATGACGTCTTGCAGTTTCTGTGAATCGGGCATCATCCCGAGGCGAAGCTGAGTCGGTGTGATCTGCACTTCGGTACCGCTGAGCCGCGGTGAGCCGTCTGCTCGAATCGTTCCGAGTATGTGGTGGAGATTGGCCTGCAGTCTGCGTTCGACAGCGCTGGCGAGTTCGGGGGCTTCGTTCTTCAGTTGTTCCCAGGATTCAGGCATCTCAGAGTCCTTCGGTGATCGAGTTTGGAATCGGTTCAGGTCGCGCCAGCCGCGTCGAGGCACTGACGTTGAGCGGGCGTGATTGACTTGTTGATTCGGGTCGTGATCCAGTCGGCGAGGGCGCCCGTGCCGTCGATTGCCCAGGTGACGAGGGCGCCGTTGTACGTGGTGTAGACGGTGTCGGCCAGCTCTTCCGGGTCGTCGGTGACGAGTTCACCGCCATCGACGGCGTCGCGGATGAGATCGGAAATGTTGCGTCGCACAGCACGACCGTGGAGTGCGGCTTGAACGCCAAGTTCTGGGTCGGTGAGGTCGAGCTGCAGCAGAGCGAGGCTGTTGGCGAGTGCTTCGCGCGTTCCCACTGGTCCAGCCATCGCGACGAGCGCAGCGATGATCGCATCACACGGCCCAGCCGAGTCGTCCACCGCGGCGGCGAAGACGACGTCGACGGATTCGACCGCGTTCGTCGCGTAGGCGACGAGGAGTTCATGTTTGGAACCGAACCGTTGACCGACGGCGGGTCCGGACACTCCAAGTCGCTTGCCGATCCTGGTCAGCGTGAGATCCCCCGGACCTGCCTCCACCAGGACGTCCGACATCGCCGCGAAGACGTCCGCGTTGCTGATCGTTCGGGGCCGGCCGACCATGCTGCCAGCATATTCGCCCTGTTTGTTTTCCGCAACAAACATCTAGCGATCACCGTCGGTGGACCGCTCCCCGACCCCACGCTCGTCGATCGCTGCCTGCGCGACCTCGACGTGCGCACCGTGATCCGATACCACCCGGGCGACCGCTTCTGGGAGTTCCAATTCACCGAGTCGGCGGTCCTCCTTTGCGTGGCCGGAATTGCTCTCGTCGTTACCGACTTCCGGTTGCGGCACACCGTCGTCTGACCGTCACGCGAAGAGCGCCTAGCGCAGGACGTCGGGGGTCGGCAGAATGACTACATGCTCACCGATCGTGGGGCATCGGGAGAACAGGGTGCGCCCCAGCACACCATTCTGACGCCCGATCAGCGGGTGCGGGTCTTCGTGTCGTCCACGTTGGAGGAGCTTGCGAACGAGCGAGCTGCCGTCCGCGAAGCGATTCGACGCTTGCGGCTCTCACCGGTGCTGTTCGAACTCGGTGCGCGAGCCCACCCGCCCCGCAGCCTGTATCGCTCCTATCTCGAACAGAGCCACGTCTTCGTCGGGCTCTACTGGGAACGTTATGGATGGGTGGCACCTGGCATGGAGGTGTCGGGCCTCGAAGACGAGTATCTCCTCGCCAGTTGCAAGCCGATGTTGGTCTACGTGAAACGGCCCGCACCTGGCCGCGAAGAGCGGCTGGTCGGCCTGCTCGATCGGATCCGGTCCGACGACGCGGTGTCCTACCGGGCGTTCACCGATGCCGAGGAGCTCGAAGCGCTGGTCTCCGACGATCTCTCGATGCTGTTGAGCGAGGCTTTCCTGGACGAGCCCGATCTCGACGAACCCACACCTCGGCGGTTCGCCCTGCCCGGTGACGCCACGCCGTTCATCGGCAGAGCCGATGAACTCGACGCGCTGACCCGGCTCCTGGAAGCTCCGGACGTCCGGTTGATCACCTTGACCGGACCGGGGGGCATCGGCAAGACACGGCTCGCGCTGCGCGCCGCACGAGAAGCGGCACCGGCCTTCGAGCAAGGCGCCGTCTTCGTGTCGCTGGCTTCGCTGGTCGACGACCGTCAGGTCGTGCACGCCATCGCATCGGCGATCGGCCTGCGAGACACCAGCGGCATCACACTCGACGTTCTCAACGAAGATCTGTCGAGGCGGTCGCTGCTGCTCGTCGTTGACAACTTCGAGCACGTCATCGCGGCGTCGGGGATTCTCACCGAACTCGTCGACGGCGCACGGGACCTCAAGATCTTGGTCACCAGCCGCGAAGCACTCAGGGTGCGAGCCGAGCGCGAGTTCCCGGTGCCTCCGTTCACCCCGGACGACAGTGCGCTGATGTTCGAGGATCGCGCTCTCGCCGTCCGACCCGACTTCACGATGGCGGGGTCGACGCGTGCCATCGTCGAACTCATCGGCCAGCGACTGGAAGGAGTTCCGCTCGCTGTCGAGTTGGCGGCGGCACGGGTGAAAGTGCTCAGTCCCGCCGCCATCCTTGAGCGACTCGATTGCCGTCTCGACTTCCTCGTCGGGGGTCCTCGGGACCTCCCTGAACGGCAGCGAGCACTCCGCGACACGATCAAATGGAGCTTCGACCTGCTCGACGAAACCGAGCGGCGGGTGTTCGCCGGGCTCGGCGTCTTCGTCGGCAGCTTCTCTCTCAGCGCCGTGGAGGCGATTGCGCCGGGCGTGGACGTGTCCGCATCCGACATGCTCGACGTGGTGGCGGCTCTCGTCGACAAG
>JBBKWQ010000270.1:0-7696 GCA_037969115.1 Ilumatobacteraceae bacterium | reverse complement strand
CCGAGGTGCGCGCGGGCTTCGACCGTCGAATCGCACGAACTGATTTCATCGACACGTACGATCGTTTCCTGGCCAATTCCGAGTTCACGGCCCGCTGGGTGGAGCGGCTCTGGAAACGTCACGCCGACGTGTTGTATCCACCCGTTCGCCCCTCGGTGGTCCCCGGAGCCAAGCGACCGCTGATCCTGACCCTCGGCCGATTCTTCGATCCCGAACGCGGCCACAGCAAGAAGCAGCTCGATCTCGTCGAGGCGTTCATCGAGCTCGAGGACGATCCGATCGCACAGGATTGGGTACTCGCCGTCGTCGGTGGCTGCGACGCTGCCAACCGTGAGTATGCGTTGGCCGTGAAGCGCCTGGCTCGAGGGCACCGCATCGCGGTCCACGTGAACGCGCCGGGAGAGCGCGTCACCGAACTGCTCGGTCAGACGTCGATCTATTGGCACGCGGCCGGACTCGGCGAGGACGCCGAACGCCATCCCGAGAAGTTCGAACACTTTGGCATCGCACTCGTCGAAGCGATGGCCGCCGGAGCGGCGCCGGTCGTGCACGGCGCGGCCGGACCCGGCGAGATCGTCCGACCCGGAATCGACGGGTTCCACTGGAACGATCGGGCGGAGTTGCTCGGGCACACCCGACGCCTCATCGCCGACGCCGACGAGCGCGAACTCGTCGGCGGCGCGGCCGTACGTCGATCGAGCGAGTTCGGCGCCGACCGTTTTTCCCACCGGCTGCTCGACATGGTGGCCCACGACAGCAGGAGCATCGACGCATGACTCGACTTGCCAGTATCACGGGAACGCTTCGCTCGCGTCTCCCACCGTCGTGGAAGGCTCGGGCACGACCGCTTCTCCAGCGGCTTCGGGTGATACCACCGGCCACCGAGTGGTGGCACCCTGAACAGGCGCCGTGGGATCGCCGGCCCGGCGATGCCACTCGCTGGTGCCCAGTGTGCGCGTGGACCGGCGACGAGTTCGTCGGAGCACACCACGTGGAACTGCTGCTCTGTCCGCAATGCGGCGCCAGCGGGCGCGACCGGTACCTGATCTGGTGCTTTCTGTCCCGAACCCCCGATCCGGGCTGGAAGCGGGTCATCGAAACCAGTCCACGCCTCGGGCGCGAGTACCGCGATCTCATGCGCTCCTGGTTCGACTACACGGCGAGCGACTTCGACGAGAGCGCACACATCGGCGACATCCGACTCGACCTCCAACAGATCGATCTCGCCGACGACGCCGTCGATGTCGTGCTCACGCCGCACGTGTTGGAACACGTGCCCGAGACGGCCAAGGCGCTCGGCGAGTTGCGACGCGTCGTCGCGCCCGGCGGCGTGGTGTACCTCCAGGTTCCGTTGCTCCAAGGTGTCACGGCACCGCCGGACACACCGGAGTTCCACGGCGACAACACTCCGGTCTTTTGGCGTTTTGGTTGGGACCTGACCGACCAGCTCGTCGAGGCAGGATTCGACGTCGACGTGCTGGTGCCGCAGGAGTTCTTCGAGATGCTGTCGACCTCGGACGTTCACCAGGACGACGCGGGTGAGTTCCTGCTGTCGTCGATCGTCCCGCACCCGAACCCGAGCAGCCTCACCGTCGTCGCCGACACGGCACTGACGCACCAGCTCGGGTTCGAGCCGGCGTATCAGTACGCAGTGTGGGAGTGCCGCGTACCGGCCGCGTGAATCAGGTCACATAGCCCAGTACGTCGACGAAGAAGTCGGCGTCACCGGGTCCGTTGAGCAGCGAGATCGAACCGCCGTCGCCGAGGCTCACCATCACCATGTTGGGCACGGTCTGGCCGGCGTTGAAGTTCACGTTCGACGACTTCGGCTTGGCGGCTCCCCTCGGATACACGGTGAGGTAGCCGGTGACGGTGGTGTTGATCGCCGTCACGTTGAGGATCACAGCGGTCGCATTGTTGGGCACTCCCGCCCTGCCGCGTAGCTCGACGTGCGTCGTCTCATCGGCGTTGAGCCCGTAACCGCCGCGGGTGTCGGCGGCCCGTTGCGGCGTGATCGCAGTGACGTCACCGCCGCGTGGGTTGAAGCTGCCGAGTACGTCGACGATCAGATGGGTCCCGACTTCTGACGCCTTGAGCGAGATCTTGCCGCCCGTTCCGACGCGAACCACGGCCATGTTGCTGCGGACTCCGCCGTTGTAGTTGAGATTCGAGGCGTTCGGAGCCGCCGAACCGGTCGGAAACGCTGTGGTGAACCCGCTGCCTGCCGGATCGACCGCAGTGATGTTGATCACGATCGACTCGGCGTCGGAGGGGATGCCGGGCACGTCGGTGACGTTGAGCGTGCGAGTCTCGTTCACAGCGAATGGAGCACGTTTTGTGCCGATGCCGACGCGGCTGTCGAGCGCTCGTTCCGGCCGGATGCCCTGGAATCCGGAGCCACCCGTGTGGGCACCCCCCGTTCCAAACCATCCGGCGACGTCGGCGATCACGTTGGTCGGCCCGTAGGAGTTGTACAAACGGATCTTGCCACCGGCACCGACGCGGGCGAGTACCAGGTTCGGCACGGCTTGTATGGCCTCGACATTGAGGTTGGAGGTGCTCGGCGCTCTGGTCGGTATCGAGCCCTGGTCGTTGAAGATCGAGTTGCCACCGCAACAGTGAGCCTGTTTCGGCGTGACCGAGATGAAGCCGGTCGCCGGCGCATCGACTGCCGTCACGTTCAGCAGGACCGCTGACACGCCCGACTCGGGGATACCGAACTTGCCGGTGACCTTGAGGTCGTGGTTGGCAATTTCGTCACGACGCGTGATCGGGTCGGGTGAGGGGTGGCCGCCGAATCCGGTGCGGACGGCACCGTTGGTGATGCCGAGGCCGATTCGGGTGTCGAGAATGCGGGTCGGCGCGGTCGGGTGGAACGATCCGGCTACGTTGCCGGTTCCGCCCGAGTCGTAGGTGCAGGTGTCGAACCCGAAACAGATCGCGTCGAGGTCGATCGTCGGAATCGAGTTCGCGTAGATGTCGACGTTCGCGGTGATGTTCCGTCCCGTCGCAGTATCACGCACGAAGACGACGTATCGGCCGGGCCAGCCCACGCCGCCTGTCCACCGCTTGCCCTTGTTCTTCGAAGTGGCGAATGCCCGCGACTCGACACCGTTGATCGAGGGTGGCTGAGGGACGTTCTGGTCGGGATACACCGTGTCGATCTGGAATGCATCGATTTCGATCCGCCCGTTCGGAACGCTCGAGGACGACAAGATGTCGCCGTCGATGCGAAATCCGGTCTTTCCGTCAGCCGATTGCCCGACGACGGGCAGAGCGACGACTGGCATGTCGAGCCAGCGTGGCATCGAACTCGTCCGTTCCACGTGTGCCCCACCGACGTTCATCGTCCAGGGGTCGTAGTCGTGGCTGTCGGGGTAGAACTCGAAACGAACCTTCGTTTCGCCGTTGGGCACGCTGAAGGAGCCGGCCGATCCGTTCGTGTCCCAGAACAGGAGGTTGTTCTCGTTCTCGTACGGCGCTCCCGGTGCCGAACCGAGGTCGATGCCGACGTGGCCGGCGTGCCCCGAGGACCAGACCTGGGTGATCGAGCCACCCGCGGCTTGTGCTGGAGTGCCCGGACCGGACGTCGCGACCGTCCCGAGGACCAACGCGGCAGTCGCGACAAAACCGATGTGGCGGGGGGAAATTTTCATGAACCTGATCCGTCCTTCGTCAGAAGCTACGCACCGCCCATCGGCACCCTATCGAGCCCACTTGAGTTCTTGCCGTCGGCTGTCGCGGTCCGCCGGCCGACGGACAGCGCCGCTGCCATACCGAGCAGTCCGATGATTGCGACGACGAGCGATGGCAGCAGCCAGGGTGGCCGGTACTCGAGTTCCAGTGTCCTGGCGCCTGCTGGAACCTCGACGCCCATGAAGAAATCATCGACGACGACCGTGTCGGTCCGTCGTCCATCGACGCGGGCGATCCAGCCGGTATCGAATTGTTGATCGAGAGCGACCAGCTCGCCGCCTGGCGACGAACCCCCCAGGTCGATCACCACTCGTTCGGGTCGATGGCGTTCGACTGTGAGCGCGCGATCTCGTGCGCCTGAGGTGGCGAGGGCTGATCCCCGCCATGCGGGGTTCTCCCACACGCTGAAGAGTTCGTCGCGATTCGGTGTCGCCGTCCATCCGGGCAGCACCGTGAGCGGATCTCGGGCGTTCTCGATCAGAACCCATCGAACCGAGAGGTCGGCGGCGACTGCCGGAGTGAAGGGAACCGGGAGGTTGTTGCGGAGCGGAAGTTCGGGGCGCGGGTCGGGCGAGACCCGTTCGATCAGGCGAACCCATCGTTTCGTGATCTGGACGCCACCGTCGTAGCCGTCCAACGAACGTACGCCGATCAGAGCGTTGGCATTCGGGCGCATGCCGCGCACCATCGAGTCGACGTCTCCGAACCCGTCGGGGGTGAACGCAACAGCGAGCCCTTCCACGTCGGCGAGCTGACCGGCCGGCCCCGGCGACACGTCGTCGTAGCTCGTCGAGGCCGAGACCGACTCGATCATCGAGCCACGGCCGAGCAAGATCAGTTCGAGCATCACGATCGCCACGACGAACGCCGTGGCGTATCCCGGTTTCGCCCAACTCGACCGCGTCCGGATGGACGCAGTGACGACGATGGCGATCGTGACCCATGTGGCGAGGGTCAGCCGATCGGGCAGCAGCAACGCTGATCCGAAACCGATCGCGAGCGCGACGCCGACGGTGCCCTCCGCCAGCGCTACGTGTGTCGACCGCGCGATTCCGCGCCCGAGGGCATCGACACCGAAAGCTGCGGCGACGGCCACCGCGACGACGCTCAGGTCCAACCACCGCGAGGACACACGTGCCGCGTCGAACCCTGGGACGAAATCGAACGCCACATCGAAGATCGGAGTGCGCGGACCCAACGCCCACACGATGCCGATGAACACCAGGGTCGCCAACGAAACGGCCATCGCCCGGTTGCCTCGTGACCACAGGGTCGCGAGCCCGATCAGTGCGACGACGGTCGCTGCCATGCCCACGTGCGCAATCGACTCGAATCCGCCGGCGAATGCCGCCTCGTCGACGGAACGCATCGAACCCCACACGATCTGGAGCAGGTGGTCGGGAGCAGCAGAGAGTGTCGGGGATCGCAGCTCCTCCGGGTTGCGCGCGAGCGACAAGCTCGCGGCGCGCGTCGCAGACGCCGCGGCCGCGAGCTGAGGCGCGGCGACCATTGCACCCAGCAACATCGCGACGCCGAGGTCGACCAACCGGCGACGAGCCCGATGGTGGATTGCGAGCGTGATGGTCCACACCAGCGCCAACAACGCGAGCTGGGACGTGATCTGTGGATGGCCGGCGAGGAGCAGCAGTGAAATGACAGCGGCGGTTCCCGCAATCGCCCGCCAAGGCCGGGGGTCGCCATCGGGTGTGGTCAGCAACGCTGTGATCCCGAACAGCAGCAGCGGCGCCCACGCCAACACCAGGATCTGCTCGAATTGTGTCGCCCTCGTGATCACAGCGCCGTTGGCCGTGACGATCGCGGCGGCCACGAATCCCGACGGGGGCCGGCAACCGAGCCGTTGAACGACTGCGACCATGCCACACGCGAGCACGACGAGATGGAGCGCAACCAGCAATCCGATCGCCCGACTCGGATCGGTGATCACGGCGAGCAGCTTTGGCGGATACAACGCACCTGCTTGCGGGTTGCCGAGGTGTGGAACGCCGCCGAAGATCGTGTCGTTCCAGAGCGGCAGGCTCCATCGTCGCCAGGCGTCGACGGTGAGGCGAAGGTTCGGTCCGGAGTAGGCAACCGTGTCGAAGGCCGACGGGTGGTGGCCGGGAAGCCAGAAGTGTCGCGAGACCCACAGCGCTGTCAGCGCCGCGCCGACGTACTCGAGTCGGAGCGAACGGGGTGAAGGCGCTGCGGTCGGTCGGTCGTGGCCGGAACCCGCGGATGTTCCGGACGAGTCGGGCGCGTCGGGTTCGTCGATCTCGGACGAGTCGATCTCAGACGTGGTACGGGTCGACGGCATCAGGGTCGATGTCGTAACGCCGAATGGCATCGTCGACCACCGACGCATCGATTGCACCGGACTCGAGGAGCCCGGCGAGCGTGGCGACGACGACGTGCCCGGCATCGATCTCGAAGAACCGACGCAGTGACTCGCGAGTGTCGCTTCGGCCCATTCCGTCGGTTCCCAAGATGTTGAACGGACGATCGTTCGGAGCGAAGCGTGCAATCTGTTCTGGCACGATTTTCATGAAGTCGCTGACCGCGGTGATCGGCCCCTGTGACTCGGCCAGGAGGCTCGACACGATGGGCGTGCGAGGCTCACCGGAAGGGTGCAGGCGATTGTGACGTTCGGCGGCGAGCGCGTCCTCGCGTAGCTTCTTGTAGCTGGTGGCCGACCACAGTTCGGCGCCGACGTCGTAGTGCTCCGCCAAGTCGGCCGCAGCCGCGCGGGCCGCAGTATGGCTGATGCCCGAGAACAGGATGGTCGCGCGCTTCGACGGACCGTCGGCGGCCTCGGCCCACCGGTACAACCCGCGTACAGCGCCCTCCTCGATGGCGAGCGCCGCATCGGGGTCGTCGGGAAGTGCGGGCATCTCGTAGTTCTCGTTGTACAGCGTGAGGTAGTAGATGGAGTCGCGCTCGGCTTCGGGCGAATCCGGGCCGTACATCCGCTCGATGCCGGCCTTGATGATCGCGCCGAGTTCGTACGCGAACGCGGGGTCGTATGCCTGCACCGACGGCACCGTCGATGCCAACACGAGGCTGTGGCCGTCCTGGTGCTGGATCCCCTCACCGAGCAGCGTGGTGCGGCCCGCGGTCGCGGCCATCAGGAACCCGCGGGCGCGGATGTCGGCGGCCTGCCACACGAGGTCGCCGACTCGTTGGAATCCGAACATCGAATAGAACGTGTAGAACGGAATCGTGGCGACACCACGGGTGGCGTAGCTGGTGCCCGACGCGATGAAGCTCGACATGGAACCGGCCTCGGTGATGCCCTCTTCGAGGATCTGGCCGTCGGAGGCCTCTGAGTACGACAACAGGAGGTCGTGGTCGACGGGTTCGTACTTCTGACCCTGCGATGCGTAGATCTCGAGCTCGCGGAAGAGCGCGTCCATGCCGAACGTGCGTGCTTCGTCGGGAATGATCGGCACGATGCGCTCACCGACGTTCTCGTCACGGCACAACCCGCGGAGCAGGCGGGTGAAGCCCATCGTGGTCGACACTTCTTGGCCCTTCGACCCGGCCCGCATCTCTGCGAACGGCTTGTCGGTGGGGAGTAGCATCGGCTTGCGCGCGGTGGTCGTGCGCTTGGGCAGCGGACCGCCGAGTGCCTTGCGGCGTTCCATCATGTACTGGTATTCGATGGAGTCTTCCGAGGGGCGGAAGTAGGGCGGGTTCTCGACCGACACGGACTCCTCGGGGATCTCGTCGTGCAGATAGAGACGGTCGCGGAGGTCGAGCAGTTGCTGCTTGGTCATCTTCTTGATCGAGTGCGTCGAGTTGCGGCCTCGAAGCCCGGGCCGAGCGTCCAACCCTTCACGGTTTTGGCGAGGATCACCGTGGGTCGGCCAGACCCCAGATTCTCGGATGCGGCCTTGTACGCGGCGTACAGCTTCTTGTAGCTGTGACCACCGCGCGGCAGCGAGCGCAACTCGTCGTCGGTGAGGTGCTGCACCATCTGGCGCAGACGGGGGTCGGGCCCGAA
>JBBKWQ010000269.1:0-5383 GCA_037969115.1 Ilumatobacteraceae bacterium | reverse complement strand
GTGTGCCGCCCAGGTCGGCTTCGACGGGCGGCGCGGTGGCCGGACCCTCGGCGACGACCTCGCCGGGCAGCCCGGACTCCGACAGGCCAGGTGCGGCTGTATCGGCGTCGGCCTCGTACGACGTGGGGAGTCCGACGCCGTCCGACAGGTCGGGTCTCAGCAGCGCACTGATGACGATGCGCTTGCTGGCCGAGAACACCGGATGGCAGCTCGTGAGGGTGAGTTCGGCGATGTTCGGGTTCGTCGTGGCGACCACGTGGTAATCGGACGGCCCGACGATCTGAGTGCCCGTCACCTCGTACACGAATTGCCCAGCGGGTGTGGTGGCGACGATGCGATCGCCGGGTTCGAGCTGGTCGACGTTTCGAAACGGCTCGCCCCAGGTGGTTCGGTGACCGGCGATCGCGGAGTTGCCGAGCTGGCCGGGCAGGGGAGTGTCGGGGAAGTGGCCGGGACCGTTCTGAAGATCCTCGGGTGACACACCGGCGACGACGACCCAATCGAGATCGATGCGCGGTATCTGGAGTCGGGCGATGCCGTCACCTTCGAAGATCGTCGGGAGCGCCTGCTCGACAGGGACGATGGGCTCTTCGACCAGCGCCGGTTCGACCTGCACCGGAATGTCCTCGACGTCTTCGATCTCGAGCCGTGGAGGGGGTGGCCTCTCGGTGGCGGTTTCGGGTTCGATCGTCGCCGTCTTGATCAGGAGCGCAGCGAACTCGCCGTCGAGTCGACTCTGTGCTCTCGCCGTCTCGATACCGGTACCCCAGAGCTGGTAGCCCACGAAGCCGAACAGCAGCAGGCCGGCCGAGATCAGGATCTTGCCGAGTGTGCCGACGAAGTAGCGCCAGTCGCGCGGTTCGGGCGGACGGTCCCACTTCGACAGGCGGTCGCGTCGTCGCAGCCGTTCCGTTGGTTGGGTCGAGTCGTGCGATTCGGAGGATTCGATCGGCGCATCGGCGTCGGCGCGGACCGCCGACGGGTCGGCGGCTCCCCGGTCGGCGTGTGCGTCACCCTCGACCAGGTCGTCGGTCCTGATGACGTCCTCGCTCACGGTGCCGAGGCTACCGGTCCCGTCGGATGCGGTTCGGGCAGCCGTCCTCGAACGGAGGGGCAACGACCCGGCCGCCGCGGCGTTAGCGTTGCTCTTCGGCATGAGCGCAGCGACCCAATCGCCCGAGTACCCGCCACGTTCCGGCGACGATCGATCCGTGGTCGAGCTGCACGATGTCGTCGCAGTGCTCGGGAGATTCCCGGTGCTGGCCGGTGTCGACCTGCAGATCGGGCAGGGTGAGATCGTTCTGCTCCGCGGCCCGAACGGCGCCGGCAAGACGAGCCTGCTACGGCTGTGCGCCGGTCTCTTGCCGCTCGCTCGTGGCGCAGGACGAGTCGTCGGGTGCGACCTGGCGACCGAACGGGAGTCGATCCGGCCCCGGGTCGGACTCCTCGGCCATCAGAACGGTCTGTACGAGGACCTCACCGTGGCCGAAAATGTCGCCTTCTGGGCGGCGACCGTCGGAGCGGGGTCGGACGAGGTCGAAGCGTCGATGCAGCGCATGGCTGTCGCGGGTCGATTGCGCGACGTTCCGGCACGACGACTGTCGGCGGGCCAGAAGCGCCGTACCGCGTTGGCCTGCCTGGTGGCGCGCCGGGCATCGTTGTGGCTGCTCGACGAGCCGCACGCAGGTCTCGACGCCGCGGGACGCGACGAACTCGACGCGACACTGCGGGAAGCCACCGGTGCCGGCGCGACGATCATCGTGGCGAGTCACGAACTGGAGCGGACTGCTTCGTTGGCGACCCGGACGGTCGTGCTCGCGGGAGGCCAGGTGTGCGGTACGGATCGGACTTCCGAGGGTGGGGGAGCCGATTCTGAATGAGCCGTCGACGTCTCGCCTGGCTGATCGCCCGCAAAGACCTCAGAATTGAACAACGCAGTCACGTGGTGTCGGGTCAGGTGTTGCCGTTCGCGGGCATCACGATGGTGATGTTCGCGTTCGCCCTCGATCGCGAATCGGTGCTGCAGCAGGTCGCTCCCGGACTGGTCTGGCTGGCAACCATGTTCAGCCTGTTGATCATCGTGCAACGGTCGTTCGCCATCGAGACCGACGACGGTGCGCTCGACGCACTCAGGGTCGCCGGTGTCGACCCCGCAGCCCTGTTCTGGGGCAAGTCAGTCGCGCTCGCCGTCCAACTGGTCGCCCTCGTGGTCGTCCTCGTGATCGCCGCCGTGGTGCTGTACGGCGCATCGGTGCCGCTCGATGGCTTCGTGCTGTTGGTCACGACCGTGATCGCCGCGACCTCTGGACTCGCCTGCGTCGGTACGCTCTACGGTGGCCTTGCCGCTGGGTTCAAGGGCCGCGAGACGTTGCTCCCGTTGCTCATCCTCCCAGTGGTGGCGCCGATTCTGATCGGAGCAACACGTGCCGTGGAGTCGGCGCTCGGAACCGGTGGTGCAGTGGTGTCGGAGGGTTGGCCATGGTTGGGCCTGCTCGTCGTCTTCGCCGTAGCGTTCGGTGTCGGAGGTTCGTTGGCCTTCGGGCCGCTGATCGAAGAGTGAACCGCCGGGACCAGACACGGCAACGCGCCGAGACGAACGGGTGACGATGACGAGTACGAGCACCAATCCAGATGTCGCCGAGACCGGAGAACCCGTTGTCACGCCCACGCGACGGCGTGGAACCGGCACGAAAGCCACTCGCGTGCTCGGTCTCCTGACGATTGCCTCGATGCTGTGGCTGGTGGCGTTCGGCCTCGGGTTCTCGCCGGCCGATCGTGATCAGGCCGATGGTGTCCGAATCCTCTATGTGCACGTGCCGACGGCGTGGATCGCGTATCTCGCCTTCAGCGTCACCGCGCTGGGTTCGGCGCTGTACCTGTTCACCAAGAAACACTCGTTGGGTTTCGACCGGATGGCCGGGGCGAGCGCCGAGATCGGTGTGGTGTTCATGGCGCTCACGCTGATCACGGGAATGCTCTGGGGTCGGATCACCTGGGGCGTCTACTGGCAGTGGGACGCGCGCCTCACCACCACGGCATTGCTGTTCGTCTCGTACATCGGGTACCTGGCAGTCCGTGGGCTCGGCGGTAGCCACGAGCAGCGGGCGCGGCGAAGTGCGGTCATCGGCCTGCTCGCCGTGGTCGAGATCCCGCTGGTGCATTTCAGCGTTCGTATGTGGCGCAGCCTGCATCAAGACGCTTCCGTGCTCGACGCCGACGGCGACGTCAGCATGGACAACCTGATGCTCTTCAGCCTGTTCGTGGGCGTGGTCGCATTCAGT
The DNA here is from genome assembly GCA_037969115.1 of Ilumatobacteraceae bacterium. Classification (GTDB taxonomy): domain Bacteria; phylum Actinomycetota; class Acidimicrobiia; order Acidimicrobiales; family Ilumatobacteraceae; genus JBBKWQ01. Next base: position 2,102 of record JBBKWQ010000269.1, on the reverse strand, counting down.
CTGCTGTACGCATGGCTGATGCTGCACCGCACGCGGTCGATGGCCCTCGAAGACCTCACCGACGATCACGGCCTCGATCGAGCACTCGAGTTGCGCCGGGCCGAGGCACACGGATCCACGTCATGAACGACGCCGGCTTCATCCTTGCCAGCTATGGCGTGACGTTCGCGGTGATCGGTGCGTTCGTGTGGCGAACGGTTCGACACGGCCGACGCCTTGCGGATCACGTCGACGACGGGGACAAGTACTGGACATGACCGATCTCAGCCCCCGCCCTGTCTCCGAATCCGATCCGTCCCGCAGACGACGAAACGTCATGCCGATGATCGTGCTGGGTCTCGTGGTCGTCGCCGGCGGTGTCATCGTCACGCAATTCCTTCGCTCCGCCGTCGACTATTACTGCAACGTCGACGAGATCGGAGTTCGCTCCGGATGCGACGCCGACCGGCGTCTGCGCGTGCAGGGAACGGTCGAACAGGGTTCGGTCACCACCGACGGCATCGTCACGAGCTTCGTCGTGTCGTACAACGATGTGCAGATCGACGTGCGCTACGACGGAGAACCGGGCGGCATCTTCCGAGAGTGCATACCCGTCGTGGTCCACGGTCAGTTCGACCAGGCCGCAAGCACGTTCGTCGGTGACCGCGTCGAAGTGAAGCACTCCGACGAGTACGTGGCGGTGAACGACGATCGGCTCACCGAGGCGGACGCCGACTCGGCGGAGTGCTCCGCCGGGACCACCTGACGTGCAGTTCGCAGCGAGCGCAAACGTTGCGCTCGGCAACGCCGGGCTGTTGCTGATGCTCGCGGCCTCGACCGTCGGCGCGTTGACCACGGCCGGTGCCGTGAAAATGGGCAACACCAAGGCGCTGAAGCAGTCGCAGGTGTACGCCTGGTTGATCGCGATCGGGGCCGTGCTCGCCGTGGCGATGATGCAGCGGGCGTTGTTCACACGCGACTACTCCATGGCCTACATCCAGCAGGTCGGATCGAACACGACGCCGACGGCGTTCAACATCGCCGCGATGTGGAGCGCACTCGAGGGATCGATCTTGCTCTGGGTACTGGTGCTGGCGCTGTACACGGTGGCGGTCGCGTGGCGATTCCGAGGCCGAAACGATGATCCGCTCGTCGGTTGGGCGCTCGTGGTGATGTTCGTGATCTGTGCGTTTTTCGCCCTGGTCAGCTTCGGCCCGGCATCGCCGTTCGAAGCTGGACCCGTCGTGCCGTTCGGGTTCGACGGTCCCGGGCCGAACCCCTTGCTGCAGAACCACCTCCTGGTGGCGTTCCATCCACCGGTGCTCTACCTCGGCTACGTGGGATTCAGCGTGCCGTTCGCATTCGCGATCGCCGCCTTGATCACGGGTCGTGTGGGCGAGAGCTGGCTCATGGAAACGCGTCGCTGGGCGCTTTTCTCGTGGGGACTGCTCACGATGGGCGTTCTCCTCGGTGCCTGGTGGAGCTACGAGGTGCTCGGGTGGGGCGGTGTCTGGGCTTGGGACCCCGTCGAGAACGCGAGCATCCTTCCCTGGCTCACCGGCACCGCCTACATCCACTCGGTGTTGGTTCAGGAGCGGCGCGGCATGTTGCGGGTCTGGAATCTTTCGCTGCTCATCGCGACGTTCGCGCTGACGATCCTCGGCACGTTCCTCACCCGCTCAGGCGTCATCAACAGCGTCCACGCGTTCTCCGCCGGTGAGATCGACGGGTACTTACTCGGCTTCTTCGCGCTCGTGGTCGTCGTGTCGCTCGCCCTGGTGGCGTGGCGTGGCGACCGTCTACGGTCACCCGGAACGATCGACTCGCCGGTCTCGCGTGAGGCGGCGTTCCTGGCGAACAACGTGATCTTCACCGTCTTTGCGTTCATCGTGCTGCTGGGCACCGTCTTCCCGCTCCTCGTCGAGCAGTTCCAAGACCGTCGCACGGTCGTCGGCGCGCCGTACTTCAACCGACTGTCGATCCCGATCGGACTCGTGCTGTTGTTCCTGATGGCTGTTGCGCCGGCGCTGCCGTGGCGCAAGGCGTCGACCGAACTCCTGCGTGACCGGTTGTTCTGGCCGGCCTGGTGCGGCGCCGGCGCGTTGGCGCTCGCGGTGCTGCTC
>JBBKWQ010000268.1:0-15817 GCA_037969115.1 Ilumatobacteraceae bacterium | reverse complement strand
CGGCGGCGGATGTTCCGTCATCGAGGCGGTCGTAGACCCAGCCACCAAGATGCCAAACTCCGGAGACTGCAATCCACAGGCCGGCGCTGACGTACGCGAGCACGCCGGCGTCGCGTGTTGATCGGGTGGGTATCGCTAGTTGACCGCTCTGCGTCGTCGCAAACGCCCGCGCGACGATCGCCGGGTCACCGAAACCTTCGAGCACGTCACGCTGGGCAGCCTTGGTGTCGACGCCATCGCCGACGCGTCGCTCCACCGCGCACCGGAGGTGATCGTCGGTTTCAGCGACGATGTCGTCGGCGTGGCGATGCCAACGCAACGCGCTTGCCAAATCGTCGAGGTAGGCGTCGATCAGGCTGTAGTCGGCCACGGCGCACCCCCTACCACCCGACTCACCGCGTTCGAGAACGTGGTCCAACTGTGCCGCTGCTCGGAGAGCGCTTTTCGCCCTTTGGGCGTCAACTTGTAGATGCGTCGCCGACGTCCCTCCACCGTTGTCCAGTTGCTTCGCAAATGCCCGCTCTCCTCCAAACGGTGCAGCGCCGGATAGACCGTCCCGTCGGGCAGATCAAACACGTCCGCGCTGCGAACGCGCAGCCCTTCGATGACCGCATACCCATGGTTGTCGCCCTCGGCCAGCACCGCGAGCAACAACAGGTCCAGATGGCCCTTCAACTGCTGACTCTTCATACCTCGCAATACTAGGCTTAGCTTTGCGAGGCGTCAACCGTCTATCTCACTCTGGCGGTCACGTACCGAGTGTGAATACTGGGCGCAACGCCGTGGCCCCGATGCGACGCGCCGGTCGCGGGTGCGGTGATGAAGATGCGGGTCGACAAGCGGTGGCTTGCCGGAACTCGGACCTGCCTGAAGTGACTGGTGTGCTTCGATGTCTGGATGGGTCGCCAGGGAGTCCGCTCACGATGGAGCGATATGCCTGCGCACGTTCGAGACGCGATCGACGAGATCGCCGGCGCTCCGGTCACCGACGCCAACAATCTCGATGGCGGGTTCTCGCCGGGCCCGGCGGCCCGATGCAGCCTGTCGGACGGCCGAGTCGTCTTCGTCAAAGCAGCCGGCCTCGACCTCAATCCCGTCTCACCGCAGATGCATCGGCGAGAGGGTCAGATCCTCGCCGGGCTCCGAGCGGACGTCCCCGCCCCGGAACTGATCGGGATGTTCGACGACGGCGACTGGGTTGCGCTGGTGATCGAGTGGATCAACGGTGCAATGCCGATCGCGCCGCTCGGTCGCGACGATGTCAACCGACTCCTGGGACTCGTCGAGAAGCTCGCTTCGATCGAAGGCGGAGGTGAGTTGAATTCTTGCTCGGACGCTCATCCGAACCTGTTCGGCCACTGGCGGCTCCTCATGGAGCAACCTCTCGATGGCCTGGGCGCCTGGTCGCTGCGCCATCTCGAGGCCCTCGCCGGCCTCGAAGTCGGCGTTTCTGACGCGATCCGCGGCAACTGCCTCGTGCACCTCGATCTGCGCAGCGACAACGTGATCCTCGCGAACGCCGGACGCCGGCACGATGTGATCGTCGATTGGCCCGGCGCTTCGGTCGGAGCCCCGTGGATCGACTTGGTCGGCCTGCTCCCGGCGCTCGAACTCGATGGCGGCCCAACGCCCGAGGAGGTGTTCGAGCATCACCCGGTCGGCAAAGGCGGCGACCCCGACTCGGTCACCGCCTTCGTCGCATCGATCGCCGGCTACTTCACGAGGATGTCCCTCTTGGAACCACCTCCCGGTCTGCCGACGGTTCGCCGGTTCCAGGCCGACCAGGGTCGGATCGCCCGACGCTGGATCGCCAGTCGTCAAGGTTGGAAACCCGACGACAGATGAGCACAACTCCGTGACGCAGCAGCTGCGCCGGGTGTTGCGTGGCGATGGGCGGATCGGTTGGGACTCTGCGTGCCGACTGTGCGGTGAGTCGACACCGAAATCGGGACGAACGCTCAACGGTGACGGTGGCGCTTCCGGGGGTCGCGTCGATCGGGTGGTGTCGTGTGTGACACAGTGAAACCCATGTCCAGACCGGCCGTGGTGCTGCTTCACGGAGGCTGGGGTGGTGGATGGGAATGGCGGGCGGTGGCAGAACTGCTCGCTGGACATGGCTTCGAGGTACACCGTCCGAGCCTGACCGGCTTAGGTGACCGTCGACACCTCGTTCGGCCTGATATCGGTCTCGAGTGTCACGTCGATGACGTCTTGGTCCTTCTCGACGCCGAGCAACTCAACGACGTGGTCCTCGTCGGGCAGAGTTACTCGGGGATGGTGATCTCCTCGGTCGCCGCACGAAGCGACACGGTCAGATCGCTCGTGTACGTGGACGGGTTCGTACCCGATGACGGCGAGTGTCTGCTCGATCTCGTTCCCGAACCGATGGCCGACGGTCTTCGCTGGCTGGCTGCCGAGGGGGACGGTTGGCGAGTTCCGGTTCCGTTCGCCGCATCGGACGACGACCCACCTGAGGTCAAGGCGTACGCCGCGCGCGCGAACGTGCCGATGCCACTGCGCTGTTTCACCGATCCGGCTTCTATCCCCGTCGTTGTCGATCGGCCCACAACGTACGTGCGCTGTACACAGATCGCGGGTCCCGACATGATGAAGGAGTCGGCGTCGCGTGCTCGAAGTCGAGGCTGGCCGGTCGTCGAACTCGACGCGCCTCACGACGCCCACTACTTCGCGCCCGAAGCGGTCGCAGCGATCATCGCCGACAGCATCCGCTGAACACCGTTCCGGAATCGCGCGCTTCGGGGCGTGTACGCGGGCCACTACGGTGGCGCTGGTGAGCAGCATGCGAGTGCCGGGTGGTGTGGTCCACGAGCTTCCGGGAGACTTGCGCACGGCGCTGATTGCGAATGCCATTGCACTCGCTGCATGGCAGGACATCACACCTCTCGCGCGCAACGAGTTCATCTGCTGGGTCGAGGACGCCAAGCAGCAGACAACTCGTGAACGCCGGATTCGCCGGACCCAGGAGGAGCTGGAGGAGGGCCAGCGCCGCCCCTGCTGCTGGCCAGGGTGCAAGCACCGAGAACGCACTGGCAGATAGGGCCGGCACTCGTCATCCCGGCCGAGCGTCCGGAGCGGCGAGACCGACCCGCTCCCGGGTGTTGCCGCCAAGGCTCGCGGAGCCGGATCGGAAGGAGGGACGACGCAAACCGAAGTCGGCCTCTACGGACGCCGTCCGACCAGATCGAGGAAGCGGGTCTGCAGCGCAGCATCGTCGGCGACGTCTCCGGACGAACTCTCCCCGAAGATGCCGAGCGCTCCCAGGCCCCCAGCCATGGGCTGGATGTCATCCCACATCCAGCTGACCAAGTTGGAATCGAGCGTCTCGTCGGCACCGATGGCGCGGGCGAGATCCCACGCATGCGTGCCGTTGTCGATGGCGCGAAAGCCGATCAACATCGTGCGCGGGATCTCACCCATCGGGTGATCGACGGTGCCCTCCAGACCGGACGGCGCGGCAAAACCTTCCTGCATCTGCGCGGCGAGGGCAACAAAGTCGGCGACCGGATCATGCCCGTCGGCCATCAAGTCATCGCCGAGCTCGGCGATCACGTCGTCTCGTGACGCACCCGCCTGGAGCTGCACGCACATCCGAGTACCCAACAGCATGTGATTGGTCAGCTCACTGACGGTCCATTCGGTGCAGGGTGTCGGCAGATCCCACTGATCGTCACCCACCTGACGAAGACGCGTTTCGAACTCTTGGCTTGCTTGGACGAGGGCTTCGAGGGCATTCATGAACCGCACGCTAATCGGCCGCGAACATGGTCGGTTTCGTTCCGGACGCTGTGGCGACGCGCGGGTTCTCCGGCGCCGGGCAACGGGTGCTCACCTCGGGTGGTCCCGGAGAGCGCGTTCCACTCCGCGGGAGGAAGACTCACCGTCGTCTCGTGGCCATACCGTTCTCGTCGGACTAATGTCGATCCTCGGGCGGCCTTTGTACGGAGTGGAGGATGCTCATGACGTTCAACTTCAATCGCCGAGCCTGGCTGGCAACGGCTGCCGTCGCTGCGCTGGTTCCGGCATCGGTCGTCGAGGCTCACGGCTCCCGGCACCACGCCGACGCACGAACCGTCACCGGCAACGAGGTGCTCGGCCACGTCGTCGTGCCGACAGGCACCGAGTTCGATGGCACCGAGATCGGGGGGCTGTCAAGCATCACGTACGACCATCGTCGCGGGGTCTACTACTCGTTGTCCGACGATCAGGGCAATCGCACCGACACCAATGGAGATCCAAACGGTGACCCGGTCCGCTATTACACGATCGACATCGACCTGAACGACGGAGCCCTCGACGACGGCGACGTCGATTTCGTCGACGTGTCGCAGTTGTTCGACAAGAAGAAGCAGGCGTTCGCACCGGGTGGCGTCGACCCGGAGGGCTTCGTCGCCACCCGCGGCGGATTCTTCATGTCATCGGAGGGGAACGTCTTCGCTGACCCGATCATCGACCCGTTCATCCGCCGGTACAACCGGAAGGGTCGCGCCACGGCGCAGCTACGGATCCCCGAGCACTACATCCCCAACGGCATCGATCACGGCGTTCGATTCAACCTGTCGTTCGAGAGCCTCAATCTGACGCCCGACGGGCGGACGTTGGTCACCGCCGGCGAAGGGGCGCTGTTCCAGGACGGGCCTGCTTCCACGTTCGATCACGGCAGCCTCGCCCGCCTCCTGACCTATGACGTGCATCGGCGGCGGCCGCAGGCTGAGTACGTGTACGAGGTCGGTCCATGGGCCGAACCGTCGACCATCTTCGGCGTCAACGGCATCGTCGAGGTGCTGCCGATCGACGATGCCGGGACGATGCTGGTGATGGAACGTTCTTTCTCGGTCGGCGGGGTGCTCGGCGGCGGTACGGGAAACGTGGTGGTGATCCACGAGATCTCCACCAAGCACGCCACGAACGTGCTCGCCAAGGACGCGCTCTATCGAGACGGTGCGCCGATCTCGTTCACGCCGGTCTCGAAGCGGGTCGTGTTCGAGTTCGACCACCTCGGGATCCCGATCGACAACATCGAAGGCATGACCTTCGGTCCACGGCTCCCGGACGGTCGTCAAACGCTGGTGATCGTGAGCGACAACAACTTCTCGCCCGCGCAGTTCACCCAGTTCGTCGTGCTGGCGCTCGACATCCGCTCTGCCGACTGAACTCACCGCCGGCTCGGTCACGACACGTACGGCAGGCCGAACGGATTGAGCCCGACCGTCACCATGGTCGACGCTCCGAACACTCATCTCTCGTTCATGTCATGATTCGGGGATGTCAGACCTCTCGGACGTTCGATCGATGCTCGGCGACGAGCACGGTCTTGCCGTGGTCAGCACCGTCCAACGCAACGGTCACGTGCTGACGAGCGTCGTCAATGCGGCTGTACACGCGCATCCGGTTACGGGAGCCGAGTCCGTGGCCTTCGTCTCGAGAGGAGACGCTGCCCGGCTGCGCCACATCCGTGCGGGTTCACACGTCACCGTGACGGTTCGCCGCGGCTGGCGTTGGGTGGGCATCTCGGGGCCGGCAGAACTCGTGGGTCCGGATGATCCCGCCGACGGCGTCGCCATCGAAGACCTCCGGCGACTCCTGCGCTCCGTGTTCCAGGCCGCGGGTGGCGAGCACGACGACTACGAAGAATACGACCGCGTCATGGCCGCCGAACGACGCACCGCCGTCTTCGTGGCGCCCGATCGCATCATCGGCAACGGTTGAGACTCAGCCGGGGCGACGGCCGAACAGGCCGCGCGCGGTCAGGCGCATCACGACGACGCCATCCTGATTGGTCACCTCTGAAGTGATCACCGCGGTGCCCCGCTGCTGATTGCTCGAGGAAGGCACCACGTCGTCGACGATCGATGTGCCCGTCAATCGGTCACCCGGGCGAACCGGCGCCAGCCAGCGCATCGTCTCGACGCCCGGCGAACCCTGACTGTCGGCGCCGGCCAGAACGGCGTCCGCGTACAGCCGCATGAACAGCGAGGCGGTGTGCCAGCCACTGGCGATCAGCCCTCCGAACGGCGACTGCGCCGCAGCCTTCGGGTCCGTGTGAAACGGCTGCGGGTCGAACTGTCGGGCGAAATCCAAGATCTCGTCCTCGGTCACGACGACCGATCCGAGATCGAATCGCTGGCCCGGACTGAAGTCCTCGAAGTACCTGGTCATGCGCAGATCATGACCGAGAACCCGCCCTGCGAACGATCCGTCCGGCAGAACGCGGATCCTCCAGCGGACCGTGAGAGATGCGGATTCGGCGATTTCATGTGCCATGATGCCCTGCAGCTTCTCCGGGGGCATACGAACGCGGGCGCAGTTCACCAAATGCAGGGCGGTGGGATGTGATGCAGAATGTTCAGGCGAATTTGTCCGACGGTGCTCGTCGGGCTTGCGTCGCTCGTGCTGACGAGTTGCGGATTCGACCAGCTGAGCCGCGAACGGTTGCTGGTCTGGCACGATTGGCCACAGGCCGAGGCGGTGATCCTCACCGAGCTGCTCGACAGCTACGACGACCTCGACCCTGATCTCGAACTGATCATCGAGTACGTCCCGGCCGACGAGATCGAAGCTCGATTCGCCAAGGAGGTTCGCTCCGGCTTCGGCCCCGACGTGCTCATCGGCGCCGATGTCGGCGAGCTGTCCGACCTCGTGGGTGACGGTGCGGTGCACCGGATCTCCGCCGAGCACACCGAACGCCACGGCTTCGGGGAGCTCGATTCTCGGGCGTTCGCGGCGATGGCCATCGACCACGCGCAGCGCGGCGTCCCACTCGCTGCTTTCACCGACGTCATGTACTACCGGGAGGGCATCACGCCGCCTCAGTCGCTCGACCAGATCATCGACCTCGCCGAGGACGGCCATTCGATCGCGATCCCGTTGGACTTCTTCGACGCCTACTGGGGCATCGACGCGTTCGACGGGACCGTATTCGGGCAGACCGATGTGTTGGCCCCCGACACTGGTTTCACCGAGTGGATGGCGTGGTTGGTCGAGGCGCGACGACACCCCAACGTGATCCTCGACGGCGAGTACGAGATCCTCCGCGACCTCTTCGCATCCGGCAAGATCGACGTGTTCGTCGGCGGCTCGCGCGAAGTCGGCACGTTCAGGACCCTGCTCCATGATACGGCGACTGACGCTTCCGGTGACTCATCGGGCGCCGACTCGGGAACCGATGACGGTCAAGCGGCGACGAATGAGGACGCCGAGGCCCCGACCCCGACCCTGACCAACGTCGGCGACCTCACGTTTGGTCTCACGACGCTGCCGGGCGGAGACAACGACGCCCCCGGCGGCTTCCTCGACATCGAGGGGATGATCATCAACCAGCACACCGACAGTCTGGGTGGCTCGTTGGCGCTGATGGAATACCTCACCAACGTGCCGTCACAGGGACGGATTGCGCGGGCGGGCGTGGGGAGGATCCCCGTGAACCCGTCGGTGTCGATCGACCCGACGATCAGCCCGATGGAGGCCGCGCTCGTGGTGCAGCAACGCAACGCCACCGTCCTCCCAGCCCAGTTCCAGGGCGTTCAGACCGAACTGCGACTGGTCGCCAACGACGTGTACCTGCAGGTGACCAGAGGTCTCATCGAGCCGTCGGAGGCTGCGGCAGAACTGAAAAAGAGATACGCAGACCTGAAAGCCGTCGGCTTGGAAGGTGGCGAGCGATGAACAGCGATGACGGCATCGATCAGGTCGCAGTCATCGTCGACCGCGCCCTCGTCTTCCTCGACCGCCCAGAAGTGAGCGAGCAGATCCTCGTGCTCCTCGGCGTGCTCGTTGTCAGTCGCTTGGTCAGTCGCGGCGTGTGGTGGATCGTCGATCGCTTCCGCCTTCGTCGCGCACGGGCGAGATTCGACGAGGGCTCGCCACCACCCAGGACCGGAGCGCGACAGCTTCCCGTTCAAGTCGTCCGGTCGGCGAGCGCACCTTTGCTCGGCATCGCGATGGCAACTGCTGCGATCGATGGACTGTCGCGTGCGGGCCGCGTCACCGGGCTCCTGAACGAGCTGATCAGCGTGTTCGTCGTGCTGCTCGTCGCAGAACTCCTGATGACCGTCTTGGTCATCGGGCTCGAGCCGACCGAGGCGCGCCGATACCGCTGGCGGTTCTTCAAGCCACTCATGTGGATCGTGGTCGGCCTGATGATCCTCGATCACCTCGCCGATCTCGGCCGCCTGGCACGGGCACCCCTGTTCGATCTGTTCGGCAGTCCGGTGAGCGTCGGCGCGTTGTTCATCGCCACGCTCGGCATCTGGTTCTGGACCGACGCGATCAACCTCTTGAACTCGGTCGTGGTCAGCTTCGTGGTCAAGCACACGTCGCTGAACGACGGTTCGGCCGAGGCAACGTTGATGCTCGTTCGCTATGCACTCATCCTGCTCGGCATCGCCTACGTCGTCGGTCAACTCCAACTCTCGCCGGCCACCGTCGCGGCCATCACGGGCGGCCTCTCCGTCGGCATCGGATTCGGGCTCAGGGAAGTGCTCGCCAATTTCATCAGTGGCACGTTCATGCTCTTCGAACGATCGCTGCGGCCCGGTGACATCGTCGAGGTCGATGAACAGATGGGGACGGTCGAGAAACTCAGTGTGCGCTCGACGACCGTGCGCACACTCGACAACGAGGAGATCGTGATCCCGAACTCGGCATTCTTCACCGACTCGTTCAAGAGCTTCACCGGTACCGACGAAAAGGTCCGGTTCAACGTCGTGGTGCTGGCGAACTGCCTGAACGATCCCGAGCGCGTGCGTTCGCTGCTGCACGCCGTCGCTGCGGCACACCCCGAGGTACTCGACGACCCACGACCCGAGGCATGGGTCGAGGACCAGTTCGGCAACAACGTCGTCTCGTACCGGCTGCACATGTGGTCGTCGTCGCCGCTCACGGTGCCGCGGCTGCGGAGCGACATCGTGCGTATGGTCTGGAGGGCGTTCCAGGACGCCGACATCCACCTCGTGTTCCCCGACCTCGAACTGCACTTCAACGAGTCGGCGTCGACGCACCTGCCCGCGAGCGGGCGGTCTCGGCGAGCGATGCGCACCGAGCACGCCAAGCTGTCGACCGGGTCGTCGTGGTTGGTCGGAACGCCGGACGACCTGGCATGGCAGACCGACGACGCCCTGCTCGAGTCCATCTGGGACGACGGCACGGCGCCGGCATCTGAGGCCGTTAGTCGCGGCACGGCAGTCGAGCAGAAAGTACGGGGTTGACTGATCGATGTCATGATGACATCATCATAATGTCACTACGACATCACGAGAGGTCAACTCCCATGTTCTACTACCATCCATCCGAAATGCAGGCCATGCATGACGATCGCCACTACCGCCTCACACGCAAGCGCCGGCGGCCCGGTCAGTCGGACCGACCGGCTCGACCGGTCCACAAGATCCGCTGACCATGTACGTCCAGCCCGTCCTCAACAGTCTCCGCGCTGCGCTGCTCAACCAGGGAGCGATTGCCGGTAGCGACCCAGCCGTCGACGCGGCGATCGCCTCACTCGTCGATGCACTCGGCCCAGCGCTCCAGCTCGCAGCGCTCGATCTCGCTCAGCAGGCCGCGACCGAACTCGACGCACAGATGAGCGATCGCTCCATCGAGGTTGTGGTCAGCGACGGTGACCCAACGCTGCGAGTCACCGATACCTCCGATTCCCCCAACGAGGCACCGGTGGAGGATTTCGACGCACGCATCACCCTTCGCCTGCCTCCATCGCTGAAGAACCTGATCGAAGACTCCGCAAACCTCGACGGTGACTCGGTGAACTCCTGGGTCGTCGACGCTCTCGCCAAGAGCGCGAAGCGACCCGCCGAACGGGGCCGCAAGGTCACCGAGGGATTCGACCTGTGAGCACTCGGTGAGGCGACGCGAAGAGTTCACCGTCGGCGCGCGGGCGAGCGTCGACATCGGCGTCAAGTCGGGCACCGTCGAGGTCCGCACCGGTAGCGCCGGAACCGGCCGTGTTTCGATGGACGGCGACGGCACCGACGAATGGGACATCACGCAACTCGGCGACTCCATCTCGGTCAAATCAGCCGGCCGTCGCGGTTGGCGTTCCCGCTCGGTGCGCCTGCTCGTCGAGGTACCGGAGCGCTCTGACGTCGACATCACGACGGTTTCGGCTGACGTCACCCTCATCGGCGAGTTCGGCGCCGTGCGAATCCGCACGGCGTCTGGCGAAGTCTGCGCCGACGATGTCGACCGGCTCGACGTCAGCAGTGCCGCCGGAGACGTACGCGTCACCGGAATCGCAGACGACGTCACCTGTTCAACGGCTTCAGGCGATGTCGATCTCGGCACGGTCGGTGGCCGGCTCGTCGTCAGTACCGCATCCGGCGACGTGCGCATCGCGCGCGCGTCGGGCGATGCGCAGATGAGCGGCGCCTCCGGTGAGGTCAGGGTCAGTCGCTACGACGGAGCCAATCTCTCCGTGAAGTCGATTTCTGGCGACATCACCTTGGGACTGCCCACCGGGATTCGGGTCGAGCCCGACATCTCGACGCTCAGTGGGCGAACCATGCTGCCGGCTCCGTCGACTGCGCCGTCCCGAGGCGAGCGACGAGTCGTGCGCATTCGGCTCCGCACGGTGTCGGGCGACATCACCATCGAACGGTCGCAGTCCGAATGATGTCTGGCGAACGCGTCGCCACGAAACGGCGATCGATAATCTGGCACGGCACAGGCCGACCAGGCCCGCCACTCCGCGAGGGGGAAACGTGAACAGATACGACCTGCTAATGCAACGTGTTGCCCGCGGTGAGCCGATACTGCTCGACGGAGCGACGGGCACCGAGATCGAACATCGCGGCGTGCCGCAACTCGATGGTGCGTGGAACGGCGGCGGAGCGCTGTCGCATCCCGACATCGTGCGCCAAGTCCACGCCGACTACATCGACATCGGCACCGATGTCGTCATCGCGAACACGTTCGCCACGCATCGAAGTGCGCTGAGGAAGGCCGGCGTCGACGCCGACTTCGATGCCTACAACCGCCGCGGTGTCGAGCTCGCGATCGAGGCTCGCAAATCGTCCGGCAGGGACGACGTGGTCGTCGCCGGCGGGATGTCGCATTGGTGTTGGGTCGGCGACAGGCCCAGCATCGACGAGCTCCGTGTCGACGCCACCGATCAGGCTCGCATCATGGGCGAGGCCGGTGCCGACGTGCTGTTCCTCGAAATGATGATCGAGATCGATCGCATGCTCGCCGTGCTCGACGGCGCACGTGCGAGCGGGCTACCTGTCTGGGTCGGCCTCACCTGTGGTGACGAACACGGCGGTGGTGCCACCGACCACGGTGTCGTCCGCCTGCGAGGCGGCGAGCCGTTGTCCGACGCCATCGCTGCGCTGCGGGGTACGCGCATCGATGTCGTCAATATCATGCACACCGACGTCGCCGTCATCGGTGCCTGCCTCGATGCCCTCGCTGAATGTTGGGACGGCCCCGTCGGCGCCTATGCGCACTCCGGGGCCTATGTCAACGGAGAATGGGTGCTCGGCAGCGAGCTCTCGCCCGACGAGTACCTGCAGTACGTCGAGGCATGGCGGGCAAAGGGTCTCCACATCGTCGGTGGCTGCTGCGGTATCGGCCCCGAACACATCAAGCTGCTCTGATCACGCACGGGTCGCGCCGATGGCCACTGCCACCCGCCCTGCCTACGGCGTGATCACGATGACCGGATCACCGATCTGGAGGAACTCCCAGACCTGGATCGAGTTCGCCTGGCTCACGCGGAAACAGCCCGCGGATGCGCCACGTCGATCGAGGTCACCGACGGTCGCCGGGTCTTGGTTGACGACTTGGTGGAACGCGATTCGATTGCCGCGAGGCGTGCGATAGAACGCCACGAAACGGTGAAGCACCTCGCCGTGGAGGCCGGAGTTGTACCTGAGCTTGGTGAAGACGCGATACGTACCGACGGGCGGGAGGGCGTACTCGAACGAACCGGTCGTCATCGGGAGGGCTTCGGTGATCGCTGCTCCGTCCTGGCAGAGCCAATATCGCTGCGCCATCTTGTCGGCAACCGCCGACCTTCCGGTCGGCGCGCATCCCGGTAGGACCGGCACGGGTGGCGGGTCGTTGCTCGGCGCCTCCGCATGTTCCGCGGACCGAGGTTGACCGGTGAACCAGCCCGTGACATCGACGACCACCTGCGCCTCCTCGGCGGCGTGCACTGCGACGCCGGCGGTGGACACCGGCACGATGCCGAGGTTCGAGATCGATTGGCCGGCAGCATCGGCGTTCACGAGGGACGCATCGCCGAACGACGTACGAGCCGGATAGGCCAGCCACCAACCGGCGCCGGCAGTCTGATCGACGGTCCAGTTGGCAGCGATCGCGGCAACGGCCCCGCCGGTCACCGTCTGCGGGTCGAATTCGCGGCCACCGCCGAGGTACAGACGTGGACCGCCGGTGCCACCATCGGCTCGGCGCGTGTCGACGAGGCGCGTCGGGGTAGTGGCGACGAACAAGCCGTCGGTGCTGATCGGTGCTGATGCCCCGGTGAAATAGCCGGTGATGTCGACGATGACGTGGTTGCCCGTGTCGGTGTAGACGTCGATGCCGTCACCGACCGGCACGATCGACGACGACGCCCTGGTCTGATTCGCCCCGTCGGCATTGAGTACCGACGCGTTCGGTCGTTCTCCCCCACCGGCAAATGCCGTGAAGTAGTCCGTCCCCGTCGTGTGCGTCGTGGTGATGTTGACCGCGACTGCGATCGCGTCGTCGGGCACCGCAGCACCCAGGGCGACGTGGACGATCGATCCGGGGCCGGGCCTGCCGGTCGCACGGGTGTCGATGAGCCGGCGGATGGCGGTCGGCACGAACCGACCCTCGTTGCTGCCGCTCGGAGCAGGCGTGAAGTAGCCGGACACGTCAACCAACAGGTGGGTCGCGATCGAGGCCTGCATGGCGACAGCTCCCCCGCTACCGAGCAACAGCAGCGACGTGTTGGCCCGCGTCTCCCCTTGATCGACGTTCAGCACCGACGCCTCGGGCATCGTTGCTCCTGAAGGCCACGCCGACACATAGCCAGCACCGGTGGCGTCGACTGCGGTGACGGTGAGCACGGCGACGGTGGCGTCGATCGGGACGCCACAGCGACCGACGACGGCGATGTCGGTCGCCTGGCCGGCGACGAGAGCACCCGGTGCCTCGCGTCTCGTGTCGAGCAGCCGACATGGTGTGACCGAGTGGAAGCTGGACTGGTCCGCCGGGGCTCGAGCGACGGCGACCGACGGCGCGCATATCGCCGAGCCGACGATTGCAGCCGCCACGACAAAGGAAGAGCCGAAGATGCGCACGCCGTCGCGTTTCATGATTTCTTTCTTTTTGCTCAAGTCCAGCCCATCGATGCCGAAGGAACGGCGGTGATTCCCGCATTGCCGACGCGAGTTGGCAGCTGTTCCGCCCCCCGACAGTCCCGGCTGATTGAAATCAGCCACCACCACAGAAGGATTCCCATGTCCCTGAGAAGTACTGCTGTTCGTCTTGCGGCTGCCAGTTTGGCACTCGCCGGCGTCTTCGTCACCACTGGCGGTGCACAGAGTGCACCGGTCGAGGCGGCGATCCCCCCTCCATCCCTGACCCTGCTCATCGATGGCCAGATCATCCGCGACGCATCGGTCATCACGACCGGCACGACGCTCACCGCCGTGGTCGGCGGTCTGCTCGACCCGGGCGTCGGCCAACGTGAGCTGCGGCTCGACCTCGACGCCGCCACCGTCTACGAAGCCGGAGGCGTCACCGCTCCGGAAGGATGGACCATCGAGTGGTCTACCGATGACGGAGCAACGTGGGTCACCACGGAACCCGCAGTCGCAGCAGATGTGACCAGCGTGCGCTCCACCGCCTCGGTGGACGCTGGCCCTGTCACGTCGTCGACACAGCGGTACACCAAGGCGCTCAACGCCGCCGTACCGGCAAGCTCGTTCTCGGGAAGCACCGGCGGTGACGGCTGGGATGTCTTCTTCTACGACAATTACGTCCTGAACATCTTCCATCACAACAGCTCGTACATCGGTCTCGACTGCCACCTGCGGTCGACTGGTGCTCGCTGCGATGGGTTCAACCCGACCGATCCGACCAAGTCACAGTTCACCGGCTACCAGACCGCCGACCGGTCGGGTGGATGGGTCGACGGCAACACCGGGTACGCATACGCGTTTACGATCCAGAGCGCGACCAGCCGTCCGGGCACCCTGTGCATCGACCTGAACGTCGCCCCGCCCGTGTCGTGCGGGTTCACCGCGCTCAGCGCGAACACCAACGTGAACTCGTACGGTTACTTGTCCAACGCCGAGGGTGTGGGAGGCCGGCTCTTCGGCTCGGAGTCCTTGAACCGCCAGCTGCTGTGCTTCGATCCAGTCACAAACGCTGCGTGCACCAACTCGCCGGTCACGCTGGACGGCAGCGGCGGCACCGAGAGCTTTCACGTCTATGGACTCGGGTCGAAGGTGTTCGCAACGACGAACACAACGCTGTACTGCTTCAACTCTGCGGATCTCTCCAACTGTGCCGGCGCATGGCCTGTCAGCTACACAAGTCTGGGCCTGACCGGTGATTCGATGCCACCAGTTGCCCACATGGACGCAGTCGGCGTCATCGACGGTGTGTGCATGTGGAACGTGTGTCTCGATCTCGCTGGTGCCGATCAGACCTCCGGCGCGACTCCGGCATGGGTGAACCCACACTCGATCACGCCATGGGCCAGCAGCCCCAATAGCTGGTGGGGGTACTACGGCAAATTCGAGGCGACAGCTGGACGCGCATTCCTCAACGAGGTGCTCGGCGGTTCAAGCGTGTACTGCTTCGACTACGCCACCGAGGCGGCGTGCGACGGCTTCGACACGACGCCGACCACTGACACCGCGCTCTACGCGCTCCGTGCAGACCCGAACAACCCCACATGCATCTGGTACAACTCCGACCCGGGCAGGATCGGACTCTTCGACGCCTATACCGGCGCCTCGGAATGCACCGCCAACCCGGTGGTCACGCTGCAACCATCTGCTTTCGCCCCACGATTCGTGTGTGCCACGAGCGGTGGAATCGACCGTTGGGTGTCACTCCGGCTCGCGTCGTTGAACGGCATCAGCCCGACTGCCACCCAGACGCTGACGGTCCGGACCGGCAACGGCGACGCCGTCCCAGGCTGGACGAACGTGCCGATCGGCGTGGATCAACTGGTCGACCTCTCCTCGTTGAGCGTCGAACAAACCGGCGCACGACCGACGTTCAACGTCGGCTTCAACCTGACCGCCGGAACGCTGGACGACGTGAACTTCGAGATCGTCTACGAAGGACGCGGTCCCGAGATGTGCGTCGACCTCACCATCGACAACACCGCGGCAGACGGTTCGCCGAACTGCCCCGCGATCATCAACCTCGACGCGTCACTGTCGGAGACGGTCGGCGCCACCGTGACGTCGCCCACGCCCTTCCGCAACATCGTCGCCAGCGGCGATGCCATCGAGTGCCCCGAAAACGTGATCCCAGCAACTCCTCCGGAACCGGTTCGTGAAGCCGCGGCAACCTCGCCCACCCCGGGCGAAGGTGTCGTCTCCTTCCTCGTCCCGCTCGACGACGGTGGTTCACCGATCCGCTGGTACGAGTACTCGGTCGACGGCGGTCCATGGCTGGTCGTCCAGTCGGTCGCCAACGAATCCGGTGAGGTCAGCTTCCCGCTGACCGGCCTGGTGAACGGTCAGTCGTACGCAGTTGCGATCCGAGCCCGGAACCTGCTCGGTGTCAGCGAATCGGCTTCCGCACCGCTCACAGTGTCGGTTCCCACCACCACGACCAT
>JBBKWQ010000267.1:0-41392 GCA_037969115.1 Ilumatobacteraceae bacterium | reverse complement strand
GCAGCGTCGTGAACATCGCGTCTGCGTCTGGTTTGGATCCCAACTCGGTGACGGTGTCCGATGACAGCGCTCCCGTGACGGTTCCGGCCGCTCAGACGGCGGAGTTGACGACCACGAAGACGACGACCGAAGTCGGCTACAGCGCGGTTGGTGAGGTGCTGGATTATGTGATCGAGGTGACCAACACGGGCAACGTGACCATCACCGAGGTGACCGTGTCGGATGCGAACGCGGACACGTTGACGTGTTTGCCGGGCAACCCGGCCGATCTCGCTCCGACCGAGTCGATCACGTGTGATGCCACGCATACCGTGACGCAGGCCGACCTCGATGCTGGCTCGGTCGTGAACACGGCGTCTGGGTCTGGTTTGGATCGAGATCTGGTGGTGGTGTCCGATGACAGCGCTCCCGTGACGGTTCCGGCCGGTCAGTCGGCGGAGTTGACGACGACGAAGACGACGACCGAAGTCGGTTACGGCGCGGTTGGTGAGGTGCTGGATTTTGTGATCGAGGTGACCAACACGGGCAACGTGACGGTGACCGGTGTGACCGTGTCGGATGCGAACGCGGACACGCTCGTGTGTCTGCCAGGCAACCCGACCGATCTTGGACCGACCGAAACAATCACGTGCGACGCGACGCATACCGTGTCCCAGGCCGATCTGGATGCCGGCAGCGTCGTGAACATCGCGTCTGCGTCTGGTTTGGATCCCAACTCGGTGACGGTGTCCGATGACAGCGCTCCCGTGACGGTTCCGGCCGCTCAGACGGCGGAGTTGACGACCACGAAAACCACCACCGAAGTGTCCTACAGCGCGGTTGGTGAGGTGCTGGATTATGTGAGCGAGGTGACCAACTCCGGCAACGTGACTGTGACCGGTGTGACCGTCAGCGACGCGAACGCTGACACGTTGACGTGCCTGTCGGGCAACCCGGTCGATCTCGCTCCGACCGAAACGATCACGTGCGACGCGACGCATACCGTGACCCAGGCCGATCTCGACGCCGGCTCGGTCGTGAACACGGCGTCTGCGAGCGGGCTCGACCCGAACCTGGTCGTCGTGTTCGACGACAGCGCCCCCGTCACGATCAATGCGATTCAAGCAGCTGCGCTGACCACGACGAAGATTGCGCTCGACTCGAGCTTCCTTGCCGCCGGTGACCAGATCGATTACGAGATCACGGTCACCAACTCCGGCATAGTCACCATCTCAGGCGTCGTTGTCTCCGATGCCAACGCCGACGCCGGCTCCCTGATCTGCAGCCCGACCACTCCAGTTGTGCTCACCCCTGGCGCTTCGACGTCGTGCACGGCCGTTCACACCGTCACTGCCGCTGACGTCATCGCAGAATCAGTGCTGAACGTCGCGACTGCGACGGGCTTCGACCCGTCCGGCATTCCGGTCTCGGACGATTCGTCCGCGGTGATCGTCGACATCGCGCCCAGTCGTGCGCTGGAAGTCGTCAAAGCGTCGCCGACGGCTTCGTTCGATCACCACGGCGATGTCATCGAGTACACCTTCGTCATCCGCAATGTCGGAAACGTGGCGGTCGCCAACGTGGTGCTCATCGACTCGAACGCATCGGAGGTGGAATGCGAGAACACCGACATTCCAGCCGGCGGACAGATCGGTTGCACTGCTCAACACGTTGCGACCCAGGCCGATGTCGACGCCGGGTCCGTCACGAATACGGCAACGGTGACAGCCGACGGTGTCGGACCGGTCAGTTCGAACACCGTGATCGTTCCGGCGAATCAACTGGCATCGCTGACGATTGCCAAGTCGACGTCAGCGACGTCGTTCGCGTCGGTCGGGCAGATCATTCCATTCACGTTCACCGTCACGAACACGGGGAATGTGACGCTGACGAACGTTGTCGTGAACGATCCGAACGCGACCACGCCCAGTTGCCCCGACACGACCCTCGACCCGGACGAATCGATGGTGTGCAGCGCGATACACGCCGTGACGACCACTGATCTGTTGGCCGGCCGGTTCACGAACACCGCAACCGTCAGCGCCTCGTCCTCCGTCATCGGCGTGAGTTCCGCGACGTCGAATACCGTCGTGGTACCTCGGGCGACCGCGACCGTGGTTCCCCGCCCGAACACGCCGGTGGTTTTCCGCCCGAACACTCCGGCGGTGCCCCGAACGAACCGGCCGATCCCGAGGACCGGCGCAGACACTGGTGCCATCGTCGAGGCAGCGGTGCTGATGTCGGCCGCGGGGTGGATACTGCTGTTCGGAGCCCGACGCCGTCGACGTAGCGACCGAGTCGTTCACCTCTAGCCTTGCGATCGTGTCGATCAAGATGAAGGGCTCCCGCCGTCGAGGCGTCGTCGTTGCAGTGGCGCTGACGGCATTGACCGGGTGCGCGAGCGACGCCACGAGATCCACCGGCGACGGTACCGTCGACACGAGTGCGCGGGTCGTCGACGACACCGATGCGAGCGACACGAACACCGGTGGCACGCCTGCAGACGACCCCGACTTGCCGACGACGGAACCGTCGCCGCCCGACACTGGGGCGGTGAATGCGGTTCCGGCAACACCTGCACCATCGGCAGTGGTCGACGTCGAAGTTCAGCCAGGACTCGCGGACGACGGATTCGTGGGAGCCAGGGGCGACGTCACCGTCGAGCGGTGCGAGTCATCGGAATCGGACGACAGCTCGGCGGTGAGCGTGTTTCGGGCCGAGGGCCAGGTCACCAACACCACCGAGTCAGATGCGGCCTACCGCATCTATGTCGCATTCAATCCACCCGGCTCGTCGGTGAGCAGGGGACTGATTCAGATCGACGACATCCTGGTTTCGGCGGGCGAATCAGCGCCGTGGGGCGCGGAATTCGCCACCGACGACGTCGATCTGACGTGCATCCTTCGGGTCGAGCGCGTCGGCGCCCCCTAGCTCGCGTCGAAACTCAGTCGTCTCGCTGATCTCGCAAGAAGGCTTCGAACTGGCTACCGAGATCGTCGGCCGACGTGATGGCTGCCTCGGCGCGGCGGTCGTACTCGTGCTCGAGCATCTTTACGTACATCTGGAGTTGTTGATCGTTCTCGACGACCTCGTCGTGCAGCGATCGCCACCGCTCGATCTCGTCGCGCAGATCACCGTGGAACGGCACCCCGAGCACATGACTCAGGTGACCTTGGAGCGCGGCCACGGCCTGCGGATGCTCGGCATTCATCAAGTAGTGGGGGATACCGACCCGAAGCGAGATCGCAGGGATCTCCCGGTGTTCGAGTGCCGCCTGCAGCACTCCGGCCATGCCGGTCATTCCCTCGTAGCTCGGCTGCGTCAAACCGAGGCCGCCGGCGAGTTCGGCGTTCGTGGTGCTTCCGGTGACCAAAGGGATCCTGGTGTGCGGAACGGCCTCGGCTGCCGAGCCGACGGTCACGACGGCTTCGCAGCCCGTTCGGTGCGCCACGTCGACGACACACTCCGAGTAGGTGCGCCAGCCCAGATGGGGCTCTGCGCCGATCAGGATGATGAGATCGCGCTGGCCGTACCCGCGCGCCACGTCGAATCGATTCTCCGGCCACTGGATCACCCTGATCTCACCGTCGATCAGGCTGACCGTCGGCCGTTCCTGCGTGAAGTCGTAGAACGGGTCGGGATCGATCTCACCGATCGTCACCGTGGTGTCCTCGGGTGCGATGCGGTCAAGGGTCTCCGTCGCGGCACCACCCACGTCGAACCAGCCCGACAACGCCACCAGCATCACGGGCGAACGCAACGGTCCGAGATCGTCGATCTCGAGCATCAACACCTCATCGACGTCCATCGTGGCCAGTCTGTCAGCTGAGTTGCTCGACGACAGCGTCGATGCAGACCGTCAGGGCTTCGACATCGGCCGGGTCGATCGCCGGGAACATCCCGACCCGCAACTGGTTGCGTCCCAGCTTGCGATAGCTCTCGGTGTCGACCACACCGTTCGATCGCAGCACCGCGGAGACATCGGCGGCGACGATGGAATCGTCCAGGTCGATCGTGGCGACCACGTTCGAGCGTTTGGCCTCGTCGACGACGAACGGGTGGGCCCACTCGCGGGCGGTAGCCCAGCCATACATGACCTTCGCAGACTCGGCGCTGCGACCGGCTGCCCAGTCGAGCCCTCCGTTCGAGTTCATCCAGGTCAGTTGCTGGTCGAGCATGATGAGCGTTGCGAGCGCCGGTGTGTTGTACGTCTGGTCGGCTCTGCTGTTCGTGAGTGCGATGCCGAGGTCGAGCGAGGATGGCCGCCAGCGGTCGGATGCGGCGATCCGTTCGATCCGCTCGACAGCAGCAGGTGAGCACGCCGCCAGCCAGAGCCCTCCATCAGATGCGAAGCACTTCTGCGGCGCGAAGTAGTACACGTCGACGTCGCTGGGGTTCCAGTGCAGGCCGCCTGCCGCTGACGTGGCATCGACGGCGACGAGCGCGGCGGCATCGATGCCCGGCGGTCGTCTCAGGTGCATGGCCACCCCGGTCGAGGTCTCGTTGTGCGTGAACGCGTACAGATCGACGCCGGCTTCGGCTTCAGCGTCGGGATGGGTGCCCGCATCGCTCTGGATCACCGTCGGCTGCCCGAGGTGCGGAGCGTCGTGGCACGCAACGGCGAACTTCGATGAGAACTCGCCGAACACCAGGTGCTGGCTTCGTTGCTCGACGAGGCCGAATGTCGCAACGTCCCAGAACACACTCGCCCCGCCGTTGCCGAGCACGATCTCCCAACCATCGGGCAGGTTGAACAGTTCGGTCAGACCCGAACGTACGGAGGCAACGATGCGCTTCACCGATGGTTGGCGATGCGACGTGCCCATGATGGTGAGCCCCGCCGCCCCGACGGCGGCGATCTGCTCCGGCCGGACCTTGGACGGGCCGGACCCGAAGCGCCCGTCGAGGGGCAGGATCGACTTGGGAAGTGTGATGCCGGTTGAGTCCACGGCCATCAGGATGGCAGCGAGTCCACCCGATCGCGGCCGGGCGTCCTGATGTGGACGAAACGTTTGGAGTGGAGCGGGCAGAAATCTGGCAACATGGGCGACCGTGAACCGCACCTCCAACCGCCTCGCCGCAATCGCCCCCTCTGCCACATTGGCCGTCGACGCCAAGGCGAAGGCGTTGAAGGCGCAAGGCGAGAACGTCGTGGGTTTCGGGGCCGGCGAGCCAGACTTCCCGACTCCCGCGCACATCGTCGAAGCAGCGGTCGAGGCGTGCCGCGATCCGAAGAACCATCGGTATTCGCCGGCCGGGGGCCTCCCGGAGCTGAAGGAAGCCATCGCGGCCAAAACGCTTCGAGATTCCGGATACGACGTGCAGGCCGGCCAGGTCCTCGTCACCAACGGTGGCAAGCACGCGGTGTACACGGCGTTCGCCGCTCTGTGCGACCCCGGCGACGAGGTGATCTGCCCGGCGCCGTATTGGACGACGTATCCAGAGGCGATCAGCCTGGCGGGAGGAGTTCCGGTGGTGATCGAGACCGACGATGCCACCGGTTTCCGAGTCACCGTCGAGCAGCTCGAGGCCGCATACACCTCGAAGACCAAGGTGTTGCTGTTCGTGAGTCCCGACAACCCGTCGGGCTCCGTATACACACCCACCGAGGTCGAGGCGATCGGCCGGTGGGCCGTCGAACGTGGTGTGTGGGTGGTCACCGACGAGA
Source organism: Ilumatobacteraceae bacterium (assembly GCA_037969115.1). Taxonomy (GTDB): domain Bacteria; phylum Actinomycetota; class Acidimicrobiia; order Acidimicrobiales; family Ilumatobacteraceae; genus JBBKWQ01. Next base: position 35,745 of record JBBKWQ010000267.1, on the reverse strand, counting down.
TCTACGAACACCTCACGTACGGCGACAACGAATTCGTCTCGATGCCCACGCTCGTTCCAGAGCTCGCAGACCAGTGCCTCGTGGTCAACGGTGTCGCCAAGACCTACGCCATGACCGGCTGGCGGGTCGGCTGGATGATCGGCCCCGCCGACGTGATCAAAGCATCCACCAACTTCCAGAGCCACGCAACGTCGAATGTCGCCAACGTCACGCAGCGGGCTGCGCTTGCAGCCGTGTCGGGCCCGCTCGACGACGTCGTGATGATGCGCGAGGCGTTCGCCCGGCGAGGCAGCACGATGCATCGGATGCTCTCCGGCATCGAGGGTGTCACGTGCATCGAGCCACAGGGGGCGTTCTACTGCTTCCCGAACGTCTCCGGGCTGCTGCATCGCCCGATCGGCGGTCAGACTGCATCGACCACGCTGGAACTGGCCGATCTCGTTCTCGAACAGGTGAAGGTGGCATTCGTACCCGGCGAGGCGTTCGGCGCTCCGGGCTACGCCCGGTTCTCGTTCGCACTCGGCGACGACGACATGGAAGAGGGCATTCGGCGCATCGCCGATCTCGTCAGTCGCTGAGCCGGCGACGCGACGCCGCGACGGTGGCTCCGGCCGCCCAGTCGTGCGTTTCGAGCGCCAGCAAGATCGCGACCAGATTGCGATCTCGCAGCCGTTCCAGCTCGCGGATCTCGTACTGACCCGATTGCTCGTCGGATTGCGTGGCGATCCGATCGACGAGCTCGTCAGTCAGCTCCGGGGTGTCCATGAGCTTGGTCCAGGGCCAGGCGAGTGCCTCGCCGAACTGTCCGATGAAGTGGCGCATGCCGCCCTCGCCGCCGGCGATTCGATACGTCTCGAACATGCCCATCTGCGCCCAGCGCAGCCCGAATCCGTAACGGATCGCATCGTCGATCTCCTCCGTCGTGGCGACCCCGTCGTTCACGAGCCAGAGCGACTCGCGCCACACGGCTTCGAGAAGGCGGTCGGCGATGAATGCGTCGATCTCGACGCGCACATGGAGCGGGTGCATCCCGATCGATCGATACAGCTCCATCGCCCGCTCCACGGTCATGGGGTCGGTTCGCTCGCCACCGACGATCTCGACGAGCGGTAGGAGGTACACCGGGTTGAACGGGTGCGCCACGATCAGTCGTTCCGGATGCTGGAGCGCCGTCGCCAGCACGCTCGGCTTGAAGCCGGATGTCGACGACGCGATCAGGGCGCCGCCGTCGGCGGTGCGGTCGATCTCGGCAAGCGTGGCGTGTTTCAGGTCGAGGCGCTCTGGCACACTCTCGTGGATCACCTGCGCACCTGCCACGGCGGCCTCGATCGAGTGGCAGAGCGTCAGGCTGCCGACCTGCCCACTCGACAGCCCGAGGCCCTCCCACGCCGTGGCAGCGTTGGCATGGACCTCACCGATCACGCGAGCGGCGTCGGGTGAAGGGTCGTATACCTGCACGTCGACACCCATGAGTCGGTATCGAGCGATCCATCCGGCCCCGATGACGCCGCAGCCGATGGCCGACGCTGTATCCACCGGAGACCGTGCTCGCGTCTTCGACTGTTCAGCCATGTTTGGTGAGCTTCAGATCTGCACGTACTTCTTCGGGAGTCTTCAGCGAGATGTTCATACCACCGAGGATCAGTGCGGCCCGCTCGACGAGATCGGCATTGGTCGCGAGTTTCCCACGCTCGAGATAGAGGTTGTCTTCGAGACCGACGCGCACGTTGCCGCCGGCGATCGCCGAGAGTGCCACATACTCGAGTTGCTGACGGCCGATCGAGAAGGCCGAGAACGTCCAGTTCTTCGGCGTGTTGTTCACCATCGCCATGAACGTGTTGATGTCGGCAGGCGCTCCCCACGGGATGCCCATGCACATCTGGACCATCACGGGATCGTCGATGAGACCCTCGTCGACGAGGCTCTTCGCTTGCCACAGATGGCCGGTGTCGAAGACCTCGATCTCGGGGCGTACCCCGAACTGCTGGATCTGTCGGGCCATCTCGTGGAGCGTCGACGTCGTGTTGGTCATGACGTAGTCGCCTGCGCCGAAGTTCATCGTGCCGCAGTCGATCGTGCAGATCTCGGGCATCGAGCGACGAACATGCTCGAGCCGCTCCGTGGCACCCACCAGATCGGTCCCGACATCGTTGGCCGGCAGGGGCTGCTCGACAGAACCGAGGACGAGATCGCCGCCCATGCCCGCCGTGAGATTGATGATCACATCGGTGTCCGACGCACGAATCCGTTCCACGACCTCGGCGTAGAGATCCGGCTCTCGCGCGGCTGCACCGGTGATCGGGTCGCGGACGTGGATGTGGGCGATCGCAGCGCCGGCCTTCGCCGCGGCGATCGCGTCGTTGGCGATCTGTTCCGGCGTGACCGGGACGTGCTCCGACTTGCCGGCCGTGTCGCCACCTCCGGTGACGGCACAAGTGATGAAGACCGAACTCATGATGTGACCTCGCTGTTCTGATGGCTGTTCTGATGAACGGTGGTGTTCCGGCGTCGAAGGATTCGAAGCCGCGAGTAGATGTCGTCCTGGTCGACGTAACACCCTCGGAGGTGCCGTCGTCCGCCACTGTCGAAAGCATCGCGACCGTGCAGGATCCGCCGATTGTCGAACCCGACCATGTCGCCGGGCACGAAGGGATAACGAATCTGGAAGCGGGGATCCTGAGCCATTCGGGAGAAGACGCGCAACGATTCGTAGGCCCGCGGCATGTCGAGCGGGTCCATGTTGGGAGCCATACGCACGGGGTAGAACGCCCGCAACGTGAGCGGCTGACGGCGGGCGCCGTGGTCGATGATCGGCCCGATCCACCGATGTTCGGCGTCGGGAGCGCGGTTGAGGAAGACCCACTCGAGCGTCGTGAGTGCGTCGTACACCTCGGGATGTTCGTCTTGGAGGGCCGCGACCACCGACTGGCCGTCCGTCATGCGCGACCAGCCGCCCTCGACGGTGTTCTCGATGCAGTGGAGGAACTGGAACCCGGGAGGCGTCTCTCGAGTCGGTAGGTCGGTGTGCTGGCCGAGATTGAGGCCGGTGTTCGCGGTGGAATCCGGCTTGAGCACCGCCCGCACACTCCAGACGTGGCCGAAGTTCGAGTCTCGGATCGGGCCGATCCGCGCCATCAAGTCCGCGAGGAAGTGCTCCGTGGTCGGCAGATTCCTCAATCGCGCCACGCCGAATTCCACGAGCAGGTTGAGCCAATCCGTGAGCACAGCGGGGTCGTCGAGCACTCTCGTGCCGTCGACCGACGGTGGCTCGGCGAAGTTCCCAGCAGTCCAGACGGTGCACGGAGGCAGCGAAGCCAGCGGCAGGTGCTGCTGCGCTGCGACGTAGCGCAGCCAACCGGGATGAATACGACTGGCGGTTCCGTCGGCCCACGTGAGTGCGAGCGCGCCGTCTGCGTCGACGACCGAGTGAGTCAGATCGCCAGGCAGTGGAAGATCGACCGGGTCGATGACCGATTCGCGGCTCGATGGCTCGAGTCCCGAACCCTCGGCGTTCTCGGCCAACCAGAGCGAGTACGCCTCGAACCGCAAACCATCCGGCCAGGTGAGAGACACGAAGCCGTCTGCCAAACTTGCCGAAGCGAGCGGCTCCCAGGCGTGGTCGATGAAATCGGGCGTGAGAGGACGGGCCAACCCCGTCGCGTCGTCCCGCGTCGGAGACACTTGTGCTGCCGCCATCGTGATCAACCCCCGAACCTCGACGTGTGTGATCGGCGTACTGTACGCCGCAAAGCGTGTTCGGTGGGAATGCGGAAATGCTGCTCGGCTTCGCCGGTCGATTTGCGACAATGGGCCCCATGGACATCGTGGTGCGACCGGCGGAACCTGATGACGGACCGTCGATGGGTCGCATCCACGTGGCTGCTTGGAGGTCGGCCTACAGCGGCATCATGCCGAGCGATTACCTCGCAGGTCTCGAGGAAGAGCGGTTTGGGCGACGCTGGACCGACTGGCTGTCGGAGAGCGTCCCCTCGGCTGCCGACGACGCAAGCGAAGACCGCCCGCAACATTTGGTCGCTGAACTCGATGGCGAGGTCGTCGCGATCTGCACGGTCGGCGATCTGCGCGACGGCGTCGACGGCGACCCGAGCGGGGAGCTCTGGATGCTCAACGCTGATCCCGACGCGTTCGGGAGCGGGGCCGCCACGATGCTGCACGCCAGCGCGTTGTCCAGTCTGCGGGCTGCCGGCCACGACATGGCGGCGCTCTGGGTGGCCGACGGCAATCAGCGGGCCCGCCGGTTCTACGAGCGCGAAGGCTGGCACGACGATGGCAACTTGCGCATCGAGCAGGTCGGTGGCGCCGACGTGCGCGAGGTCCGGTACTGCCGTTCGCTTCGCCCCTGACGGTGCACGCGTCCGATCCCGAACGGGGCCTCACCCTCCACGGAGGAGCCGGGCAATAGAGTGGTCTCGATGCCGCCGCTTCCGACGACTCGACGAGACCCGATCGTCGATGTCATCCACGGGGTCGATGTGCCTGATCCGTATCGTTGGCTGGAAGACGGGGACTCAGACGATGTTCGTATGTGGGTCGATCAGCAGAACACGGCCACCAGGTCGGTGCTCGACCAGCGTCCTGATCGCGCCGAGTGGCACCGGAGGCTGCGCGAGCTGCTGTCTCTACCGGTGGTGCTGGGCGCACAGGTTCGAGGCGATGTGGTCGTCACGCTCGAACGCGGGTCGGGCGACGAGCAAGCCTCGCTGATCGCGCGGTCGGTTTCCGACCCGGACGGACCGCTCGTATTGCTCGTCGACCCGGCACAGCGCAGTCACGACGCGGCCGTCGCCGTCGACTGGTTCTTCGTGTCGCCTGACGGCGCGCTGGTCGCGTACGGAGTGAGTGAGGGTGGAACGGAGTCGTCGGAGTTGCGGGTCGTACGCACCGCGGACGGATCACATCTCGACGAGTCGATTCCGAACACCCGGTCATGCAGTCTCGCCTGGGAGCCGGACGCGGCCGGATTCGTGTACACGCGTTACCCGGAGAACGACGAGTTCCACCGCACCGTGCACTCGCACACACTCGGGTCGCCGTGGCGCGACGACCCAGTTGTCTGGGCCGAACACGTGAACGCCCAGGTCTGGCCGTACGTCGACGTGTCCGACGACGGTCGCTGCGTGCTGGTCACGGCGATGGTTGGTTGGAGCCGCACCGACGTCCATCTACTCGATCGGTCCAAGGGCGTGTGGATCGATGTCATCTCCGGTGCCGATGTCGTGACCGCACTGGGTTTCGGCCCCGACAACCAACTGTTCGGCACCACCACGCTCGATGCTCCACGAGGCAGAGCCGTGCGGATTTCGCTTGCCGACGCGGGACGTGGCCCCGAATCGTGGCGCACGATCATCGCCGAAACCGATTCGGTCCTCGGGGCCACAGCCGTACTCGACGACGAACTGCTCGTGGTTGCCACACGATCGGCGATCGACCGGATCGACCGATTCGATCACGATGGCCTGGCGATCGGGTCCATCGACGGAACCGGTGTGGCATCGATCGTCGGGCTCACCGTCGATCGTCAGCGTGGCCATGTGTTCGCGGTGATCACGGGTTTCGACCGTCCCCCAGCCGTGTTCGGCCTGAACGGGCTGTCAACACCCACGCCCTGGCTGGCGAACTCATCGACCGAGGCGACCAGCGCCGACGTTCCGCTCATCGTGACGCAGGTCGAGTATCGATCGAGCGACGACACGGCGGTGGAGATGTTCGTGATCCACCGTGGTGACCTCGTGTCCGACCTGAGGACGCCCACCATTCTGACGGGCTACGGCGGGTTCGCGATCACCGAGTCGCCCATGTGGTCGCCGACGATCGCGGCCTGGTGTGCAGCCGGCGGTCAGTACGCGATCGCAGGGCTTCGAGGAGGCTTGGAGCACGGCGAGGCATGGCACAAGGCCGGGAAGCGTTCGAAGAAGCAGAACGCCTTCGAAGACTTCATCGCCGCGGCCGATTGGTTGGTCGATTCCGGTCGAACGTCGCGCGATCGACTGGCGATCGCCGGCGGCTCGAACGGTGGTTTGCTCGTCGGTGCGGTGATGACGCAACGCCCGACGATCGCGCGAGCGGTCTGGTGCGCTGTGCCGCTGCTCGACATGATCCGATTCCCGCTGTTCCTGATCGGACGGCTCTGGACGGCGGAGTACGGCGATCCGGATGTCATGGACGAGTTCTCCTGGCTCATGGCCTACTCGCCGTACCATCACGTTCGTCCGGGCGAGAATTACCCGGCTGTGCTCCTCACTACAGCGGAAGGCGACACCCGTGTCGACCCGTTGCATGCCCGCAAGATGGCCGCACTCCTCCAGGAACACGCAGGCAACCAGGACGAGCGCCCCGTGCTGCTCCATCAAGCCGGCCGAGCTGGGCACGGTGTGGGCAAACCGGTTGGCAAGCGTGCCGACGAGGTGGCCGACGTGTTGACGTTCTTCGCCTGGCAACTCGGCACTCCCGACGTGGTCGATGACGATGCGGCGTCCGCTGGGCCATGATCGTCCGACTCTCCGCCCTCGATGCAGCGGTCGTGCTCGACGCAGATCGCCTCGACCGACTGAGTGTCGAGTCGTCCGGCCCCGTCGCCGACATGCGGTTGGAACCGATGTGTGCCGAAGCCGATGTCGCGGATCATGTATGGCTCGACGTCGTCGCGCTACGACGAGCTGGCGCAGCCGAGTCCGCCGACGAGCACTTCGGTGACCGTTTCGATGCGATGATCGTCTACGCCGCCGAACACGATTGGCTGAGCGACGACCGATCTCGAGTACTGGCGCACGTGGAACTCATCACCTGATCGAACGGGCGGGGTGACGTCGTGGCAGAGTTGACGGTATGAAGCAGTTCAACGGTCGCGTCGTCGCCATCACCGGTGCAGGGTCCGGAATCGGTCGAGCGCTCGCCGAAGCCTTGGCGGGGCGCGGCGCGCATCTCGCCTTGAGTGACATCGATCCGGTGAGTCTTGCGGAGACTGTCGGTCGTTGCGAAGGGTCGGGGGTCAAGGTCTCGTCCGACGTGCTCGATGTCGCCGACCGAAAGGCGGTGTTCGCCTGGGCCGATCGTGTCGTTGCCGATCACGGTCAGGTGAACATGATCGTGAACAACGCTGGTGTGGCGCTCGGAGCCACCGCCGAAGCAATGTCGTACGACGACTTCGAGTGGTTGATCAACATCAACTTCTGGGGCGTCGTGCATGGCACCAAGGCGTTCCTGCCCCATCTGAAGGAGTCGGGCGAGGGGCATGTCGTGAACCTGTCGAGCGTGTTCGGTCTGGTCAGCATTCCGGCCCAGTCGGCCTACAACGCATCGAAGTTCGGGGTGCGCGGTTTCACGGACGCGCTTCGGATGGAGCTCGAGATCGAGGGGGCGAGTGTGTCGACGACCACCGTCCATCCGGGCGGCATCAAGACCAACATCGCACGAAACGCACGCGTCGACCCGAGCATGGGCGATGTCGGTTCCGACACCCGAAGCTTCATCGACGAGTTCGACAAACTGGCCCTGACGAGCCCCGAGAAGGCCGCGAACCAGATTCTCCGAGCGGTCTCGCGGAACCGTCGTCGCGCACTGATCGGACCCGACGCGATCGTGTTCGACCTGGTGTCGCGACTGCCGGCCGGGTTCTACCAGCGACTCCTCGTCGCCAACGCTCGACGCGAGCGGGCGAAGTTGTCCGGCTGACGCACATCGCGCTTCGGACCGACCGTCACGCGGTAGAGAGATCTGCGTGCTTCGACATGCGGGTCGAGAGCAGCTCCACACCGAGCACCACCACGAAGCCCGCCACCATCAACAGGACAGGGACGGCCACGTCGCCACTGGGGGCCGTGAAGGTCGTGGTGTTCGTGCCGTTCGGCCATGGCCAGAGCACGCGGAGCGAGCCCAGCATCAGGCCGATCATGGCCGCGATCACGAGGTCGTGATAGTGCTCGAGGAGCCAACTCAACAGGCTCGAGAACAGCGCCAAGCCGATCGTGCAGCCGGCAGCGGTGGCGATGAGCGCTCCGAAGTCCCGGTCGTTCACGGCGCCAAGCACTTCGGTGTACATGCCGATCATGACGAGGATGAACGACCCGGAGATGCCCGGCAGGATCATCGCACAGATCGCCAGGGCTCCCGCGAGAAAGAAAACCCACCACGGTTTGGTGACGATTTCGAGGGTCCCCTCGGCCACTTCGGTGTCGGAGCGCAGACCCAACACCAAGAACAGCGCAACGCCGACGACGAACATCACCCCCACCGCCTTTGCGTCGATTGAACGAACCAACCGCCACGCCACGATGATCGACCCGAGCACCAGGCCGAAGAACAGCCCGGCCATGCGAATCGGGTGGTCGTGCAGCAGCGACGAAATCAACGACGACAGCACTGCGACTGCGGCAAGAATGCCGAACAGGAGCGATACCAACCAGACCCATTCGACCCGCTTCAGGCGTGAAACGGCGGTGCCGAGGTTGCCCGTCACGAGCGACTTCAAGGCCTGAGCTCCGAGGTGAATGTTCTCGATCAGCCGCTCGTAGATTCCCAGCACGAGTGCGACCGTTCCGCCCGACACACCGGGGACGATGTCGGCTGCGCCCATCGCGAATCCGCGGGCAATTTGGGCGGGAGCAGTAGGAATTGACATCGGAGCGAGGCTATCTACACCGCCGGCGCACCCATCAGTCTGAACGCACGGGAAACGTTGCCGGCAACGTCACGTCGAGCAATTCGGCGTCGGACGTCGGTTCGGTGAGCCGGTAGCGGGTGCCACCGGGTACGGCAACGCTGTCGCCGTCGCGGAGCTCGACCGCTGCGGCGCCGGCACGCTGGAATATGACGCCTCCTGCGACAACCGTGAGCGAGCAGAACTCGGTGTCGTGGCTGATCCACGCCGAACCCGTTGGTTCCCCGTCGACCGGCCGAGCGACCCTGGCGCCGGCGAGCCCGCCGGTAGCGTCGCCGATCCCAGAATCGCGATACTCGTATCCGGCAGCGCGCCACGGTAGGTGGGTTGAACCCGCCGCCACGTGGCGGACGAATCGTTGCCCCGAGAAGTCTCGGTCGGGTTTGAATTTCGGCGACGGGAGAGCAGTCCGGTGGTCGGCGGCGGTCTCGTGATCGGCCGGACAGCCGATCTCGACGACTTCGAGCCCGGGCGAGCACTCCAGGACCCGATGTCGGATCTCGGGCGGTTGCAGCACGCAGTCACCCGCCTGCATCACGAAGGGGGCGCCCTGGTCCTCGTAGACCAATCTCACCCAGCCCGATTTCACGAAGATCATCTGGAACCGGATCTTGTGGAAGTGCACGTAGTCGGGAACGGGTCCGCCTTCGGCGATCATGATGTGCGACGCGATGAAGCGTCCGCCCCACCTGCCGGGCACGAGGTCGCGGTATCGCATGCCGGCGCGCCCGACGCCCCATGCAGCAGGGTCGTTGTTGCGGGAGAGCATGAACTCCGGGTCGTTGTCGGGCAGCGTGTACGTGGTGGTGAACGGTCGGAATCGCAACTGCGTGCCACCCGAAAGCCCGACGGACGCCGACGAGAGTGCGTTGGCATCGTCGGTGAGCAGGTCGACGACCGCCGGCGTCGATTCGGTTGCGTCGACACGTTCCAAGCGCAGTCGTACGCCATGTCCGGATACCACGGCGACGCTCGGGTGGTCGGCCGGAAAAATGGCGTCGACCCGCAATCCGAACTGATCGGTGAGGGCCGCCAGATCGGCGTCGAACTGGTCGGTTCGGATGACGACCTGAGCTGCCTCGATCACGACGACGACGCTACCGGTCGGTGTGGTGTGGGTTCGTGCCCGTCAGTAGTCGATACCGCGCTTGGCGCGAATTCCGTCGTGGTAGGCGTGTTTGATCTCCGTCATCTCGGTCACCGTGTCGGCGAGTTCGATCAGTTGCGGCGCGGCATCGCGACCCGTGATGATCACGTTGACGTGGTCCGGCCGCGCAGCGATGGCGCGAACGACGTCGTCGACATCGAGCCAGCCGAACGAGTTGAGGTAGGTGAGCTCGTCCAGGATCACGAGACGGTGGTCGCCCGCCGCGATCAACCCGCTCGCGCAGGCCCACCCGTCCTCGGCGTGGGCACGATCGTTGTCGAGATTCTCGGAGTCCCATGTGAATCCGTCGCCGAAGGAGTGCCATGCCACGCCGAGCTCGCGACCCATCTTCTCCTCACCGACCTTCCAGTCACCGCTCTTGATGAATTGCACCACGGCGACTTGCCAGCCGACAGCGAGCGAGCGGAGCATCACGCCGAACGCCGCCGAGCTCTTGCCCTTGCCATTGCCGGTGTTGACGAGAACCAGGGACGATGCCGATCGGAGTCCGTCCGGCCGAGGGTCTTCGGTCGGGACTGCGCCGCCGATCTCGCTCGTCGGTTGGTCGGTTGCACCATCGTCGGCCATGCGCGCCAGAGCATACGCGAGCGACGACTTCGCGCACTCATGCAGTAGCGTTGCGGTGTCACGTCATTGTGCGAAGTCCGGTGAGATCCCGGCGCTGTCCCGCAACGGTGGTCCCGGTGAAGAGTTCTCGATCCGGGCGAGCCCGGTCGACCGATGTCGTGTGAGCAATCCAGACCCTCGAGGCAAGGGTGGTAAGCAGGCCGACTCGGCCGGCGACCTCTTGTCCTCCCCAAGCGGAGGAAGCATCAATGTTTGTGAACAGAACGGTCGGCGTCGTCGTCGGCCTGGCGCTCGTCATCGCCGCCTGCGGCAGTGATACGAACACCAACACATCGAGCGACGAATCCCCCGTCGCCGAAACGACACAGTCCGTCGTCGAAACGACACAGTCCATGGCCGAAACGACACAGCCCATGGCCGAAACGACACAGCCCGTCGCGGAAACGACCGATGGTTCGGAGAGCGACGCTGCAGCCGCGATCGAGTCCGTTCCGTCGGCGATCCTGTCGCTGTCGCCGACCGCGACCGAGATGTTGTTCGCCATAGATGCCGGCGACCTAGTTCTGGCGGTCGACGACCTCTCGAATTTCCCCGACGAAGCAGCGTCGAAGATGCGGGGCCTCAGCGCTTTCGAGCCGAACGTCGAGGCGATCGCCGGGATCGAGCCCGACCTGGTCGTCACCGACGGCACGAATCCCGACTTCCTCGCCCAGCTCGACAGTCTCGGCATCGCTCACTACGAAGCCATGGCCGCGACCGACTTCGATGACGTCTACGACCAGATCGAGCAGCTCGGCGCACTGACCGGACATATCGGCGAGGCCGCCGAACTCGTCAGTGAGATGCAGACGGAAGTGGAAGCAGTCAAGGCAGAGCTGCCCGAACTCGCCGCGCCGTTGACCTACTATCACGAACTCGATCCGACTCTGTACTCGGTGTCGTCCGACACTTTCATCGGCTCGGTCTACACCGAACTCGGCCTGGTGAACATCGTGGACTCTTCCGACGAAGACCTCGGGGCATACCCGCAGCTGAGCGCCGAGTTCATCGTCGATGCCGACCCGGATCTGATCTTCCTGGCGTGCACGAAGTACTGCGGAGAGACAGTCGAGACGCTCGCGACTCGGCCCGGCTGGGAGAACCTGACAGCGGTCACCAACGCCGGCGTGATCGAGATGGACGATGACATCGCGTCGCGATGGGGACCGCGCATGGTCGAGTATCTGGCGCTGGCCGGTGCGGCGGTCGCCCGTGTGGTCGAGACGCAGGCGGCCGGCTGAGGCGATGATGCAGGTCGATGGGTGCGTCCCTGGAGAACTACGGCGGTCATGATCGATTCGTCGTCGCGGGACACCACCGCATCCACCTCCCACCGGCCGTCGGGTTGGTATGTCGTTGCCGGCACGCTGCTGCTGGTCGCGGTGATGGCTGGGGCCATGATCGGTCCGGCCGGCCCGTCTCCGTGGCGAGTCCCGCTCGCGTTGCTCGATCACCTTCCACTCATCTCGCTCGACAGTGGCGTGAGCGAGGCCGAGTGGAACATCGTGTGGCAGATTCGTATGCCGCGGGTCGTGCTGGCAGGCATCGTCGGCGGGATGCTCTCGCTCGGCGGCGCCAGTTACCAGGGCGTGTTCCGAAACCCGCTGGTCGATCCGTATCTGTTGGGTGCGGCAGCCGGTGCGGGGCTCGGCGCGACGATCATGATCGTGCTGACGCAGTCCCAGAACATCGACTGGCCGATCGACCCGACACCGGCAACCGCCTTCGTGTTCTCGCTCGCCACCGTCGCCGTCACGTACGTCGTCGGCGCTGCGTTCGGCGGTGCGCGAACCGGATCGACGCTGGTGCTTGCGGGTGTTGCGATGGTGTCGTTGACCACTGCGATCCAGACATTCGTGTTGCAGCGCAACTCCGACGTCGTGCGCGAGGTGTATTCGTGGATCCTCGGCAGGCTCTCCACCGCGAAGTGGGGAGACGTGCGACTCGTGCTTCCCTACGTGGTGATCAGCGCGATCGTGCTGCTCCTGCACCGTCGACACCTCGACCTGTTGCGTGTGGGCGACGATGAAGCCGTCACGCTCGGGGCTCCCGTTGCGCGAATCCGCCTCGTCGTCGTGATGGCGGCGACGTTGGGCACGGCGGCGGTGGTCTCGGTGAGCGGGCTCATCGGGTTCGTCGGGCTGATCGTTCCGCACATCGTTCGGTTGCTCACCGGGTCGAGCTATCGGCGGGTGCTGCCACTGACCATGCTGTTCGGTGCCGCCTTCCTGATCCTGGTCGACATCCCGGGCCGAGTGCTCAGCGCTCCGGCCGAGTTGCCGATCGGTGTGGTGACCGCGTTCATCGGCGCACCGTTCTTCATCTATCTGCTCCGCACTCGTCGGGTGGCGGTATGAGTTCGCTCGAACTCCGTGACGTATCCGTGTCCTATGACGGGCGCTGCGTGTTGCACGGCTTCTCCGACACCGTCAGGTCGGGGGAGTGGTTGGGCCTGATCGGGCCGAACGGCGCCGGCAAGTCGTCGCTGCTCCGCGCGCTCGCCGGCATCGTGCGATACGACGGTGAAGTCCTGGTCGACGGCGCTTCGATGGCGTTGAGATCGCGTGGCCGACGAGCCGCACTCGTCGCGTTCGTTCCGCAGGAACCGTTGATGCCGGCCGACATGACGAGTTTCGAGTACGCGCTGCTCGGGCGGGCTCCACACATCGGCTACTTCGGATCAGAGACCCGTCACGACCGCGCAATGGCATCAGACGTGCTCGATCGTCTCGATCTCACGTCGTTCGCCGATCGGCGGCTCGGCGAGCTCAGCGGCGGAGAGCGTCAGCGAGTCGTGATCGCCCGCGCACTCGCTACGGAAGCGCCGATCTTGCTGCTCGACGAACCCACGAGCGCACTCGACATCGGACATCAACAACAGGCACTGGAGCTCGTCGCCCGGCTGCGTCACGATCACGGTCTCACGGTGATGTCGGCCATGCACGACCTCACGTTGGCCGGTCTGTACAGCGATCGTCTGGCACTCCTGCACGAGGGTGTGGTCGTGGCGACCGGACCAGCCGACGAGGTGCTGCGCGCCGACATCCTCGCCGAGTTCTACGGCGTCACCGTTTCGGTACGTCACGAACCCGACGGCACCGTCGTCGTGATCCCGAGGCGGAGACATCTCGGCGAAGTCGAACTGTAGGAGACTTGTCCGGCCAACCTCTCGACAGCACCTTGCCCTACGACATCGTTGCGAGACTGCGAAATCGACCGGTGAATGCCGAAGCCCCCACCGCCAGTGCGGACACCGCCAGAACGATCAGCCCCAGTGTTCGCGCGGTCGGCGTGGTTGCATCGTCGGTGACCGACATCACCATTGCAGCGGCTGCCGCCAGCCATCCGACTGCGGCGATTCGCAGCGAGACCCGTTCGATGAAGGTCAATTCGGGATCGTCGGCCACGGCCGTCGAGGGCGCACCGTCATCCCGCATCAGCTGCTCGATCCAGCGAACCGGCGACGTCACGGCGAGCACGACCAGCGGAGCCCACACGAGAACCACCCCGGCCAGCCAGATTGCGCCCGGCACGGTCAATCCCAGTCCGCTGTCGAGTTCGGCCACGATGGCATCACCTGCGTAGACGGCGAGCGCCGTCGTCAGCAGTGCCAGCAGCGCTTTGACATATCGCAGGACCAGCCCGCGCAGACGAAGCGCATGCCGCGCCATGCCGTGTTCCAGCTTGGCAACCTCCTCGAGGAGGGGACGTGTTCTCGATGCTGCCAGCTCGAACAATCCGGCGGCACGGGCGACGTCGTCGGCGCCGTCAACGAGCCCGCCGTACACCTCGAGTTGGCGGTCGACCCGTCGACGCGAAGCGTCGTTGGTGGGTACCAGCAACTCTACGATCCACGGATCGGTACGGATGCGCTCCAGGTCCCGGGTGGCACTGGGACCGAGTTCGTCGGACGGCAACTGCAACGACGTGAGGGTGAAGCGTGGGGTGAACACCTCCCTGCCGCCGTCGCCGATGTGGTTGGCGTGAAAGTAGAAACGGGTCAGGTCTGCGAACAGGAGCCACAACGCCGCTGCGGGTACCCCCATGACGGCGAGGACGGCGGTCACCAATGCAACGTCGGAGAAGCCGACACCGCCCACCAACAACGACCGGAGCAGCCCGGTCACCGCGTCGCGTGCAACCACGGGAAGCACCACCAACAATCCGGCACCGGACAACATGCCGACGGCAATCCTGTGGAACGTGGACAGCCGCACCTCACATCGCGCCACGAAGGCGCGAGCTGCCGCTCGTTCGTCGGCGGTCAACGACGACGAGCCATCAGGTTGCGAGATCGTCATGCCGGTTCGAACCAACCGTCGCCGTCGGCCAAGAGACGGTCCGCCTCGGACGGACCCCAGGAACCACGGAAGTAGGGGTGCACGACGCCCGGCTGATCGAGCGCCGGCTGCACGACACGCCAGGTGTTCTCCACCACATCCTGACGGGCGAATCGGCGAGTTGATCCGACGATGGCGTCACCGAGTAGGCGTTCGTACGCCTCTTGCCGGATTCCGAGCGCTGCTGCAAAGTCGACCGACACGTCGACGCACTGGCTGTCGAGGTGCGGGCCCGGTGTCTTCGCCTGGAGCGAGAACGTCACGCCGTCCTGCTTGCCGAGCCGCAGGCGGACGAGGTTCCGGCCCGGAGGCGGTCCGCCGGCCTCGTCGAACAGCAATCTCGGTGGCGAGTGGAACTCGACGACCGCCTCGGTGGCAGCCTGCGTCATTCCCTTGCCGACCCGCACGAACCACGGCACACCCGCCCAGCGCCACGAATCGATCTCGAGCCGGGCGGCGGCGAACGTCTCGACCGACGACGCAGCGTCGACGCCCGGTTCGTCCCGGTATCCGACGTACTGACCACGGACGAATTGAGCCGGATCGACAGGCCGCATCGCTGCCATGACCTTCGCCTTCTCGTCCTGCAAGAACTCCGCGTCGGGACCGACCGGTGGCTCCATCGCGAGCAGGGCCACGACCTGGAGCAGATGGTTCTGGAGCACGTCGCGTACTGCGCCGACTCCGTCGTAGAACGACCCACGTCCCTCGACACCGATCGTCTCCGACATCGTGACCTGAACGCTGCGCACGTAGCGCCGATTCCACACCGGTTCGAGCAGTGTGTTGGAGAATCGGAAGACCAGTAGATCTTCGACGCTCTCCTTGCCGAGATAGTGGTCGATGCGAAAGATGCGCTCCTCGGGGAACACGGAATGCAGGGTGGCGTTCAGCTCCACGGCCGATGCGAGGTCTCGGCCGAACGGCTTTTCGACGACGATCCGGCCGCGTTCGTTGAGCCCAACCGACGCAAGCGAACGGGCGACCATCGGGAACATCGAGGGTGGGATCGCCATGTAGAACACGGCGTTGGTCGATCCGTGTCGGTCGAGCACGTCGCGCAACTCCATCCACGTGGCCTCGTCGGAATAGTCACCCTGGATGAGGTCGAGGCGGGCCATCAACGGCTCGAGCACGGCGGCATCGGCGTGTGGGTCGGCCGCGATGATCGCGTCGTGCGCGTGCTCGCAGAATGCCTCGTCGGTCCAGCTCGAACGGGCCACGCCGATCACGGGAACCTTGAGCTGACCGGTTTCCTCCAGGTGGTACAGGGCCGGGAAGAGCTTGCGCTTGGCGAGATCGCCGGTTGCACCGAAGAGCACCAATGCGTCGGCTTCGGGCTGGCGGCTCGGCAACAACGTCATCGGCTCGAATCCTTCCGCTCGTGGTGGCCGCCGAATCCTGCTCGCATCGCCGAGAGCACCTTGTCGGCCACATCGGAACGACCCCGCGAGCTGAAACGCTGGAACAACGATGCCGACAGCACGGGAACGGGAACCCCCTCGTCGATGGCTGCGTTGATGGTCCAGCGACCTTCGCCGGAGTCGCTGACGTGCCCGCCGTACTCGTCGAGGTCGGGGTCGGCCAACAGCGCCTCGGCGGTCAGGTCGAGCAACCAGCTCGTGACCACGCTGCCGCGCCGCCACACCTCGGTCACCGCAGCCAGATCGATGTCGTACTGGTAGTACTCGGGCTGCGAGAGGGGAGCGGTCTCGGCGTCCGCGGTGTGGCGTTCCGAGCCGATGTTCGCCTTGGCGAGCACATTGAGTCCCTCTGCGTAGGCCGCCATCATCCCGTACTCGATGCCGTTGTGGACCATTTTGACGAAGTGGCCGGCGCCGGAAGGACCGCAGTGGTTCCACCCCCGTTCCGGCGGCGCGGCGGGGCCGGAACGGCCGGGGGTTCGGGGAGCTGCGTCGAGGCCCGGTGCGAGGGAGTCGAAGACCGGGACGAGTTCGTCGACGGCATCGTCGTCGCCGCCGACCATGAGGCAATAGCCACGTTCGAGACCGTGCACGCCGCCGCTGGTTCCGACATCGACGTAATGGATTCCTGCCCGCTCGCGAAGACCGGCGCTGCGGTCGACAGCGTGGCGATACCACGAGTTGCCGCCGTCGATGACGGTGTCGCCGGATGACAGCAACGGTTCCAGCGCGTCGAGCGTCGAGCCCACGAAGGCCGCCGGCACCATGATCCAGACGTGCCGCGGCGCTTCGAGCCGGTCGACGAACTCGCCGAGCGATCGAGCTCCGGCGGCGCCCTCGGCCTCGAGCTCGGCAATCGGCGCTTCGTTCACATCGTGAACGACACACGCGTGGCCGTCGATCATGAGCCGGCGCACCATGTTGGCGCCCATTCTCCCGAGTCCGATCATGCCGAGTTGCATCGTGTTGTCCTTCCTGGGCGCGTGCCGAGCGCCGGGTCCATGCCGCCAGCCTGCCACGACCGCGCCTACGGTCACACACGTGAGCTCAGGAGACTTCGCCAGTGATCGAGAGCGCAGCATCGCCGGGTGCACGACGTCACACCACGCACTGGTCGGCTGGTTACGGTCGCTGGAGCCGGTCGAGGCGTCGACGCCTTCGCTGCTGCCCGGATGGACGGTGGGCCATGTGCTCACCCACATCGCCCGAAACGCCGACAGCATGGTCTCGCTGCTCGACGGGCACGACCAGTATCCGCACGGCGTGAAGGGACGCAACGCCGACATCGAGTCAGGGGCAGGGCGAGGATGGCCCGAACTGATCGGCGACGTCAGCGCTACTGCGGACGAGCTCGAACGGCGGTGGAACGCGCACGAACACTGGGACGTGCTCGCGCACACCGTGACCGCGCAGGTGCCGTTGAGCGACACCCCGTTTCGCCGGTGGCGAGAAGTCGAGGTGCACCGCGCCGACCTCGGTCTTGGCTATGTGTTCGCCGACATGCCCAGCGAGTACCTACGTCTCGAACTCAGGCGGATGGAAATGCTCTGGACGGCCCGCCAGCCGATGGGGATGACATCGCTGCCAGGTGCGGCGCTGGCCGCTCCACCACCCGAACGCCTCGCGTGGCTGATGGGCCGCGTCGAGATCGAAGGACTCGAACCCGCGGCGATCTTCTAGACCGGCCCCGGAGTGCTGAGGAGCGACGCATCGAGCTCGTCGGCGCGCCGGACGAGCCAGCTGGCCGAACCGTGCAGCTCGCCGACGTGACGCTGCAACGACGTTCGGTGCGACCTCAACGCTTCGAGGGCAGTGGTCGCGGCTGGGCACGACCACGTGGCGCTGCCGGCATGATGGTGCAGTTGCATCACGCTGCTCGTCTCGATCGACGACGCAAGTTGTCGGAGCCGATGTGCGCGACGCCGATACTCATCGCCGAGTGGATGGCTGGGCATATGGGTGACCTCCTGGAGCACGGTGGGACAGCGATCAGCCGATACGGAAATCGTCGATCGGAATCTGCGCCGGGCCGGCAGGGTCAGGGCAGCACGGCGATGATGTCGCGATGCTCGAGCGAGGTCGTTGCGTCGACATATGTGCCGCCGATGGGACGAAATCCGTGTGCCTCGTAGAAGTCGAGTGCGGTCACACGCGCATGCGCCCACACCAGCTCATAGCCCTTCGCACGGGCCCGATCGACGCCGTCGGCCAACAACATCGCGCCGAGACCGCGCCCGCGCATGTTCGGGTCGGTTGCCATGCCGCGAAGCTGCAGACCCCGCAACCCGGGTCGATCGGCCCGATTGCGTTCAACCCATGTCGCGATTGCCACGATCGAACCGTCGATCGCAGCACCCCAATGCGAAGTCGTCGGCTCATCGTCGCCCTCGAAGACCACCAGGTCGCTCGGGGTGCCGGAGCGCAAGACGTCGCGCCGAAGCGGGTGTGTTTGCGCTGCGGTGATGGCGACGATGCGTGGCGCGGTCACCTCTTGACGGTAGTCGGCCTGAGGTCGGTCACCGCAGGGCGTCGACGCCGAAGAGCACAGCTTCTGCCTGCTCGATCGGCATCGGGCGTGCGAGCAGGAAACCCTGCGCCCGATCACATCCCCGAGATCGAACGAACTCGAGTTGCTCGTCGGTCTCCACGCCTTCGGCGACCACGTTCAGGTGCAGTGTTTGTCCGATGGTCAGCAACGCTTCGACCACCGTCGAGTCGTAGCCGTCTTCGGTGGCCTTGGCCACGAAGCTCCGGTCGATCTTGATGGAGTCGACAGGGAGATGGCGCAGGTACGTCATCGACGAGTAGCCGGTTCCGAAGTCGTCGACCGCGATCGTGATGCCGCGCGCACGCAGCTGTTGAAGGATCTCGGTCGCCTTGACGAGGTCACCGAGCAGTTGGGTCTCGGTCAGTTCGAGTTCGAGCATGTTCGGATCGGCGCCGCTGTCGGCGAGCGCCGCGTCCACGTCGTGGATGAGCTCACCCTCGATGAGATGTCGGCCCGAGATGTTGACGGCGATCCGCATCGTGCAATCGGGGTCGTACTTGCGCCACTCGGCGAGGCGGTGACACGACTGTGCGAGGACCCACCGTTCGAGTTCGTAGATGAGCGACGACCGCTCGGCGATCGGGATGAACTGATCGGGTGGAACCAGGCCCACTCCCGGGCGGTTCCAACGGACCAGTGCCTCGGCTCCTTGGACGATGCCGGTCTGTACGTCGAACGTGGGTTGGAGGTGCACCACGAGCTCGTCGTTGCGAATGCCATGACGGAGCGCGAGCTCGATCTCGGCTTGCTGCTCGATGCTTGCTTGGAGGTCGGCATCAAAGGTCTCGACGCGGCCTCGACCACGGCGTTTCGCCAGGTAGACCGCATTGTCGGCGTGCACGATGGCGTCGAGAGCCGACATCGATCTGTCGGGAATCGATACGCCGATGCTGGCAGACAGGGCAAACATCTCCTCGCCGTCGTCGTAGGGCTGCTCGACCTCTCGGATGAGTCGGTATCCGAACGCGACGACGTCGTCGACTTCGTCGAAACCGTCGACGACCACGAGGAACTCGTCACCGCCGAGGCGTGCGACGAATTCGGTCGGCCGAACCCACTTCGAGAGTCGGTTCGCGACTTCTTTCAGCACTCGATCGCCGGCGGCGTGGCCATGGGTGTCGTTGACACTCTTGAAACCGTCGACGTCGACGAACAGGACGCCGACCTTGTTGCCGGGCCTGGCCAACAGACCCGTGAGGTATTCGAGGACGGCGAATCGGTTCGGGAGACCGGTCAGCGCATCGTGGCGAGCCTGGTGGGCCAACCGCTTCTCGTAGCGCGAACGTTCGGAGATGTCACGGGCGATGACGGCCACGATCGGCTCGGGTCCGGCGTCGATCGCGCTGTGTGCCACGAGGACTCTCGTCTCCGTGCCGTCGGCTCCTCGGATCGTCGCCTCTCCGTCGAGGGTCGTGAGGAAGTCTCGGAGCGGCAAGCCGACTTGGTCTGTGCTCGCGACGCCGGTGATCGATGCGCTCGCGTCGTTCGCTGAACGGATGCCGCCGTCGACGCCGACCGTCCAGATCGCGTCGGCCGCCTGGGTGACGATGGCTGATGCGAGTTGTTCGCTCCTGTGGAGTTGTGCGGTGACCGTCGAGAGGCGGTCGACCGAGTCGCGAATCGAGACGCCGATCGCTCCGGGTACCTCCGCTGTGGAAGCAACCGGTGCGTCGCCCGACGCGAGGCGGCTGACCTGGTCGTCGACCAGCTGGAGCGTGGCCATCATGTTGTTCACGGTGAAGGTGAGCGACCGGATGTCTCGTGGTCCGCGAAGCGGAAGCGGGTGTCCGGCGAGGTCGCCGTCGCTGATCTGCATCGCCCGCTTGTTGAGGCGGCGAAGCGGTGCGAGTGTCGACCACAGGATGAGCGCGATCAACGCCATGCTCACGACCGCGATGATCGACACCATGAGCAACGTCTGGAAGCCCTCGCTCTCGGCGGTCTTCGCGAGATCGTTGGTCTCGGCGAGAACGTTGAGATGGAAGCGGTTCGAGTACTGGTCGAGAGCGTCGAGGTAGTCGACGAGGTTCACGATCGAACGTGCTGACGCTGCAATCACGACCGGGTCGATCACGCTCGCGTCGTCGCCCGGCGCGACGCCGCTGATGAGGTTTTCGGGAATGGGCTCGAGGATCGCCCGAACTTGGTCGAACCCTGGAAGATCGGCAGTGTCGAGCGTGGCGGCAAAGACGTCGAGATGCGCCTGATGGGCGGCCGTTTGTGTGACCAACTCCACCGTCTGCTCGGGTCCGCGGAGGATCAGGCCTTGCATGAGCGCCGTTCCAGAGGCACCGGCGCTCGAGAGCACCTGATTCAGTGCATCGAGCTGGGCACGGTTCGAGCGGAACGTCTGAGAGCTGACGGAGGGCACTGGTGACTGTCTCACCGCGTCATCGAGGAGCAGGCTCAACTCGTCGAACACGGCGCTGATGTCGGGCTGTGTCGCCAGCAACTGTTGGCTCAGTTCTCGTTGGACCTGGAGCGATCCGCGTATCCACATGAGCCGGTCGCTCAGCGTGTTTCCGTCCGACAGCTTCATGCTCGCGTACGAGGCCGTGAGGCTGTCGAGGCTGTGTTCGAACTCGATCAGGTTGGCGTCGTACACCGTCTGGAAGTCGACGCCAGCCAGGTCGACGACCACCTCGCGCGGCACGCCGAGTTCGTCGATGCGGGCGAGACCCTCCAGTGCGATTCGTTCGGTCTGCGCAGGAGCGAAGACCGCCGCGATGCTCTGCCGGAGCGCTGCCTCGTCGAACAGCGCTGCAGCCTCCGAAGCGGCCGCTCGTCCCTCGTCGATTCGCCGAATCGCCAGAATGCTCAGCGCGATCATGGGCACGATGACGAGCGCGGTCAAGCGAAGCGCGAGGGAGCCACCTCCCAGTCGTCCTTTCGTCGTCGTCATCGGTCATCTATCGACACGTCTCGATCGCGACTTGAAGGCCGTACGGTCGATCCGAGGGCTGCTGCGTCGCGAAGGTGTGCCCGATGTCACGAAATCCGCTGGTCACGACCGATGTTGACCATTGCGTGACCATCGCGCCCAACGACCTCTCGAATGCCCTCGCCGACGCCCGCTCCACCGCCGAGCGGGCATTGTTTCGGACGCTGAACGCAGCTGTGATGCCGGCGCTGGATGCCGGCATCGGGAATCCTCTGCCGCTCGGCGTGGGACCCGTCGTGGTCGACACGGTCGGACGCGTCAGCGGCAAGAAGCGGAGGGTGCCCCTGCTGTCGCTTCGTGTCGGTGACTCGATCTACGTCAGCACCGTGCGGTCGTCGTCGAACTGGTTCGCCAACCTCGAAGCAACTCCCACCGCCGGCGTGCGACTGCAGGGCGCTGATCGCACGGCCACGGCAACGTTGCGGCGCGGACCGCTCAACGTCGCGGTGCTGAAGTCAGATCCACGATCCGGCTGCTGACAGCGCTCGCTTCGACCTGATCATGCGTGACCCAGATCGCGGTGATCTGCTCGCTTCGCAACAGGTCGGCGACATCGATCATCAGACGGTCATGGAGCTCTGCGTCGAGCCCCGTGAGCGGTTCGTCGAGGAGAAGCAGACGCGGTGACGGGGCCAGCGACCGAGCGAGAGCGACACGCTTCGCTTCGCCACCTGACAGGTCGCTGACCGAACGATCTTCGAATCCCGTCAAACCGACGCGGTCGAGGAGGCGCGTCACCGTCGCAGTCCGGGTACTGACATCGACGTGACGCATCTCGAGGCCGAACCCCACGTTGTCGGCGACGCTCCTGTGCGGAAACAGTTGGTTGTTCTGGAAGACCATGGCGACGTTGCGTTTGTGGGTCGCCAGACGTGTGATGTCGGTGTCGTCGAGCCAGATGGTGCCCGCGTCGATGTCGACGATGCCCGCGATCGCACGCAGCAGCGTGCTCTTGCCGCTCCCGGAGGCACCGACGAGCGCCACGATCTCGCCGGCATCGACGGTGAGGTGGAACTGGTCGAGCACTGTCGCATCGCCGTACCGAACGGTGACAGCGTCAACGAGGAGCATCGCCACCGCCTGCTGCGCTGCCGAGACCGTCGAGGGTCAGCACGATCACGATGGTCGCGAATGCAAGGATCGTGGCGAGCGCGAAACCCTGTGCTTGCAGCAGGCTGCCGGCACGCCCGACGAGGCGTTCGATAGCGATCGGCACGGTTTCACCTCCCGATCGTGACAGGAAGCTGGTTGCGCCGAACTCTCCCAGCGATATCGCCGCGGCGAGTCCTGCGGCGGGGATCAGCGGCCGCCAGAGGAACGGCAGCGTGACCGTTCGCCACGCAGTCCACGGCGATGCACCGAGCGTCATCGCGGCGGAGCGGAGGTCGGGATCGACCGACCGGATGACGTTGAGCGCGACACGTACCACGAAAGGCGCAGCAACCAGAGCATGACCGAACGGGACGATCCACCACGATGCCCGCCAGTCGACCGGGTCGGTGTCGAACGTGATGAGGATGCCGAAGCCGATCGTGACCGCAGAGGTGCCGAGCGGCAACATCATGCCCACGTCGAGGAATCGGCCCGCGCTCCCGGTCACCGAGATCGCGGCGACGGCGAGTCCGCCGAGCACCACGGCCAGCACAGTCGACGCGAGTGCGATCGTGAATGAATTCCAGAGTGCGTCGACGGGGTTGATCCCCAGTCTGATGCCCGGCCGGATCTCGTTGTCGCCGAGTGATCGCCAGGCGGCAAGTGAATACCCGGTCGGCAACCTCACCGACCGCTCGACGAGCGCGGCAAGCGGTACGACGACCACGAGCGCCGTTGTCACGGCGATCCCACCGACGATCAACCGCTCTGTGCCGCGCGGCGGTCGGGCGGACGATTCGATTCGCAGCGCGAGTGAATGCGAATGCTTGCGTTGACGCGCTGCCGACCAGCCGACACCGAGCGCGAGCACGCTCAGTTGGAGCAGGCTCAACACGGCGGCTGTGCCGAAATCGCCGAGTTGCGTGGCTTGTCGCCACACTTCGACCTCGATTGTGCGCGTGCCGGCGGTGCCGAGCAGGCGAACCACACCGAACGAGGTGAACGTGAACAGGAAGACGATCGCCGCTGACGCTGCGACCGCGGGTCGGAGCAGCGGCAGCGACAGGTGCCGGAATGTCTGGAGCGGTGTCGCACCAAGCGTCGCGGCCGCGTGTTCGAGGTCTCTCGGCAGCTGTTCCCAGGCGGCGCCCACGGTACGGACGACGACGGCGAGGTTGAACACGACATGGGCGCCGAGAATTGCCCAGACCCCGTGGTCGAGTGAGTCGGGGAGCAACGCGATCAGGGCGGCTCCGACGACCACCGTCGGAAGCACGAACACTGCGGTGAGCACCGCGACGAGCAATCGCCGGCCGGGGAAGCGAAACCTGGAGACGATGTACGCCGGGGCGATGCCGACCACCACTGTCAGTACGGTCGACAACACGGCCTGCCACAACGTGAACCAGACGATGCTCCATGTGGCCCCGTCGCTCAGCGCGTCGGCAAACGTGCCCGCATCGAACGCCCGACCCGTCAGGGTCGCGAGCGGCCAGGCGTAGAACACGACCAGGAACAGGCCCGGTGCGAACAACAGCGCTGCCAGAACTGCTCGGGGCAGGCGGTTGTTCCGCGCCTCGGTCATCGGACGTACCGGACGAACCGGACGAACCCGACGAACCCGACGTATCCGACGGCTCCGACGGCTTGCGCGGTCACACGTTGCACCGCCGCCGCTATCCGAGCACCGTGTTCGTCCAGGCGTCGATCCACGCAGCACGTTCGGTGTCGATCGTTGCCGGGTCGAGGGTGAGGGGGCTCGTCGGAATCACGGCGTGGTCGACGAACTCCTGCTGGAGTTCGACCGTTTCGTTGGCGGGGAACACGAACAGGTTCAGCGGAACCTCGCTCTGGAATCGCTCGGAGATGAGGAAGTCGATCAGTTGCTCAGCCTCAGCGGGGCGTTCGGTGCCGCGCAGCACTCCGGCGAACTCGACCTGGCGGAAGCACGTGGACTCGACGACGCCGGTCGGAGCCGTCTCGGTGGGTTCGGCAGCGAACAGCACTTCGAACGGCGGGCTCGAGCCGTAGCTGACGACGAGCGGCTGATCGCCGCCGGCGTAGGAGAAGGCCGAGTAGTACGCCTCGGTCCAACCGTCGACGACGGTGACGCCGTTGTCGCGGAGCGCTTGCCAGTATTCGAGCCAGTCCTCTCCGAATTCGGCGACCGTCGCCGCGAGGAACGCGAGACCGGGCGACGAACTCGCGGGGTTTTCGACGACCAGCAGGTCGGCGTAGGCGGGATCGATGAGATCGGCGAGATCGGCCGGCGGGTCGAGCCCGCGTTGGGTGAACCACCTGATGTCGTAGTTCACGCAGACGTCGCCGAAGTCGACAGGGGTGACGATGCCGTCGGGCACGAGCGCCGTCAGATCGGCAGAGATCATGTCGAGGCCGTCGGCCGTGTAGGGCGTGAAGACGCCCGCGTCGACCGCCCGAGACAGGAACGAGTTGTCGATGCCCCACATGACATCGCCTTCGGGGTTGCCTGCAGCCAGTTCGGCTTTGGCGAGCATCGTGCCGGTGTCGCCGGCGATGACGATGTCGACCTCGATCCCGGTGCTGGCCGTGAACTCGTCGAGCGCGTCATTGAGTGGTGTCTGCTCGGTGGGAAACGACTCGTAGGCGACGAGCGTGACTGAGCCGACGTTTGCAATCGGAGTTTCCGCCGCAGGGGTGCTGTTCGAGTCGCTGCCGCAGGCGCTGACAGCGAGAACAGCACTCGCCAGCAGTGTGATGATCTGTCGGTTGGCCGACCCTCTCACGCTGGGGGTCCTTCCGTGAAGATCGTGAGCACACCCTTCGACAGGGCGACATCGATCGAGGCCGACCGGGCGATGTTGCTGACACCCTGGCCCGATGTCGGGGCGAGTTCGGCCGAGAGAAGTGGCCACGCGACACCGTCGAGAGATACTCCCGTGCACTTGCCATGCAGCGCCAGCACCGACAGCGTGGTGCCCACCACTGTTGTGATCGTGATCCGGCTCGGGCCGTGCACCACGTGAAAGTGTTGGTCGCCGCACCACCCCTCGATGATGGGCACACCGGTCAGATCTCGATTTCCGAGGGCGCCGATCGCGGCGATCGTGTGATCGAGCCGGTCGCCGGCACCCGAAAGCAGGATCAGCTTTGCCGGATTCATGTCGGCAGCGAACGACAAGGCGAGTTCGGTGTCGGTTGCGTCCTTGTCGGCGGGATGCCGCTGGATGGTCGCGTGCTCCTTTGCCCAGGCCAATCCGTCGGTCGACACAGAATCGAGATCACCGATCAGACCCGCAGGGATCAGACCCGCCGCCAGTGCGTGGTCGAGCCCCGCATCGGCAGCGAGGATGATCGCCCCGTGAGGGATCGTGCCGACTGCGTCGGGCGACAGCGCGCCGGCTCCCGTGACGACCACGACTGTGTCGTCGATGCCGGTGACCTTGCTCCCGACTCGCCCAGCTCTTCCAGAACGTCCGGCCATCGTGTGCTCAACTTCCTCCGCCGGCATTACCCGGATCAGGTTCTCGGGTCGATGGCAGCGGCCACCCTCTCAGCCCACCGTTCTCGTGAGCTCCCCGTTCGGTTCGCAACCAATCGTATCGTGGTCGATCCGAACCTGGCTGTCGACGTCCCGCAACCCTCGCCTCAGTCGGACCGTCCGCCGTCGGACTGGGCCAAGAACGTTTGACTGTCCCAGAAGTCTGCACGGTGCGCGATCAGGCCATTCCTGATCACGAACCACATCACGCCCGGTATGTCGATCGGCTGTCCGTCGTACGTCGCAGTCATCCGGTATCGGGCCGCGACCTGGTTCCGGTCGGCGATGGCGTCGATCAGTTCGTAGTGAAGATCTTGGAACATCTGGAGAAAGCCGGGGAGACGCGACCGGTATTCCGTGCGTCCGGCCGACGACGCGCCGAGCGCACTGGTGTGTTCGTTGACGAAGTCGGTGGAGACCGACGCTGCGATGAGATCCGGATCGCGCTCGTCGAACGCAGCGAAGTACTGACGAACGATCAGGGTGCGTGGGTCCACGATGCGACCGTACTGTGACCGGAACAGTCGTCGAAACTGTGGTCGAATGGCCCGCTGTGGGCGAGGAACAGGGCGGTTGGGTCGAGATCGAGCTGGAGCGGTCCGATCGTTCACGCCGTCGCGACACGCGCTCCGGTCCGGCGAGTTCCGGCGACATGCCTGCGCGTCAGCGTCCGTTCCCCGACGTTCCCGACTCGCTTCCGCCGACAGAGGGATTGCGCCGCCTCGACCGATCGGTCGTGGCGGCAATTGCCGTCGGTGCGTTGCTGATCGGCGCTCTGGTCGGTTGGACCGCTTCGCGGAGTGGTGACGGACGAGCCGAAGTGACGGATGATCGCGGCGATGCGAGTTCGCCGAGCGGGGCTGTCGAGGAGTCGCAGAACTCGGTTGTCGCGTCTCCGATGTCCCTTCCGGAGATCCCGGTACCTCCCGTCAGCCTGATCGTCGATGACGCAGTCGCCGAATCGTCAGCGGCCACTGTCGTGCCCGCTTCGACGACCGAGGCGGCGCTCGAGGAGCCGATCGTCGAACGGCTCGGGATTCCCGCGTCGCTCGCCGGTGCCGGACTGCAACTGGTCGGGCTCGGCACGAGCGGAGATCTCGTCGAGATCGACGTCGATGCCGGAACGATTCGCATCGTCGACACCGGGAGGTCGGCGCCGTCTGCGATCGGCCAGAATGCGATGATCGTCGGACGCGACTGGACACTGGTGCCACCCGTCGACATCTTCGAGTACGACGCACGGTCGCCCAGCGACGGAGTGCGGGTCCGTCGCGGCGGTCCTACCGAAATGCTTCCCTCGGTCCTGGCACCGCTGTACGTGCTGTCACGAGGACCCGACGACACGGTGTGGAAGTGGGACGAAACCAGCCAGTGGACCGGGCGCACCACGGCATCGCTGTATGACGTCGACGGCAACGTCGTTGTCGCTGCGATCGATGTGCCCGGCTTCCCGGGCGGTTCCGACGCCGCGGGTGCTCTGATCTCCGTGGCGACCGGGGGAACGTATCGAACCACGGTCGATGGGGTGACGCGACTCACCGCAGGTGACTTGTTGGCGATCGGTCCGCAGTTCATCGTGGCACGCGAGTGCGACGAGTCATTCGCGTGCGCGATCCTCCGCGTCGAGCCGGCGACCGAGGAGCGAATCGAGGTGCCGTCGACGAACGAGACCGACTCACTACTGGGCGGTTTGTACTTCTCGCCCGGGTCGACCGATGGCAGAACGGTGTCTCCGGATGGAAGGCATGCCGTCGTCACGAGCCAGAGCGATCCTGGTGTGCTCGAATCGGCGATCCTCGATCTCGGGACAGGCGCGACGACGCCGCTTCCCACACGAGATCCGTTCACCGGCGGGTCGATCCTGTGGGGCAACGACGGTCACTCGGTGGTGTTCGTCGACCGGACGTCACGCGTCGTCTCGTTCGACCTCGAGACGATGGAGGCGCAGGAGCTCGACGGCTGGCCGCGACTGAGTCAGTTGTCGGTGCGCCCGACGGACTGATCAGGGCGCCCCGAGCCCGCCTCGACGAGCATCTGATCGAGCGCCGAATCGATGCGCGGCAGATCGGCTCGGTGAGTCGCCTCGATCCGCGACAGATAACTGATCGAAACCACACCGCGCGCAACTGCGCCGCTGTCGGTGCCTGCGGGGAGCTCGAGTTCGTCGCCCCACCCCATCTCGACATGGAAACAGTCGACCTTGCCCTTCACCGGGGTGAGGACGGCCTCGACCATCGAACGAGGCGGGCGTGTCCCCACCTGGGTGGAGCGCCAGCCCGCGAAGTCCTCGACCGATGTGTTGGGGACGTTGATGTTGACCACGACCGGCTCTGCGGGGTGGTCGGCGATCAGGCCGCCGACCACGACGTCGGCAACAGCGGCAGCACTCTCCCAACGCTGGTCGAGCAGCGAGTCCTCCGAACCCTGCCCTTCGACGCCGAACCCGACGACGTTCTGGCTCACGGCAACGCCGCTGATGCCACCGTTGCGGCCGGTGAGGCAGGCGCCGACCGTGCCGGAGTGGTAGACGGAACGGCCGACGTTGGCGCCAGGGTTGATGCCCGACACGACCAGATCGAAGGGTGAACCGAATGCTCCGAGTCGAGCGAACATCACACAGAGGGCCGGTGGTCCCGTGACCGCCCAGGCTTCGGCGATGCCCTCGACCTCGCGGCGGTGCACCTCGGGTTTGATGAGATGAAGTGCGCCGAGTGATGCCCCCGATCCGGAATACTCCGCGTCAGGAGCTGCGATCACGACGTCGCCATGTCGACGCATCGCGCGGGCGAGCACGTGCAGTCCGATCGAGTCGACGCCGTCGTCATTGGTGAGGAGTATGCGCACCCTGACTGGATACCAGACGCTGGTGGGCTCCTCGTGATCGCGACGCCAGTTCGGTCAGGTCGACCGTGACACACGACCCGTCGCGCACCACGACTCGACCACCTGCCACGACGTCGCTGACGGCACGGCCGTCGCTGGCCCAGATCAGCGGAAGAATGGGATCGCTCGGGGTCGGGATCCACTCTGGACGCGTCGTGTCGATCACCACCACATCGGCGCGCTTGTCGACCTCGAGCGACCCGATCTCCCCCTCCATTCCGATCGCCGCGGCTCCGCTGATGGTCGCCAGCTCGAGCGCGATGTGTGCGGGGGTCAGAGTCGGGTCCTCCGCCGCGTCTTTTGCGATGCCGGCGAACAGCCGAGCGGCCAGCAGCACGTCGATCGCGTCGCCCGCGTTCTCGCTGTCACATCCGACTCCCAATCGACCTCCGCGCTCGACGAACTCGGCGTGGCGTCCGTGCGTCGTCATGCCCTGGCCCAGCCTGAGATAGGCCCACGGGCACGACGCGATCGCGACGTGGTGATCGAGGAGTAGCTCCAGTTCGGTGTTGCCGAGATGCACGGCATGGGCGATGAGCAGATGTGGCCCGAGCACGCCGAGGTCGGCGAGGTGCTCGACCGGGCGCCGGCCGACTCGTGCGAGATACGCGTCGGTGTCGGCCACCGATGGCGAGAGATGGAACGTCAGGCCGGACCCGTGCTCGACCGCGAAGGCGCTCGCAGCCTGTACCAACTCGTCGCTCATCAAGTCATGTCCGACGAGCGTGGCGCACGCACTGACCGTCGGATGATCGGCAACGATGGCCCGCACGTGGCGTTGCCGATCGATGACCTCGCGCACCGATCCGGCCCCCAGGCGGCCGTGGTCGGCGCTGGCCGTTTCGACGTCCCAGCCCCACGTGCCGAGGGTGCCCCCGACACCAACAGCGTCATACGCGGCAAGCACTCGCTCGGGTGTCAGCACCGTGCCGGCTTCGACCGTAAAAGTGATGCCGTTGGTGACTGCCTCGACCAGCGCGAGCGTGGCCGACAACTCCTCGTCGTCCGGTGTGTGAGCGGCGTGAACGGGAATGGCCCACTCGGTGATCGCAGCGCCCGGGGGCAGGTCGTCGGGAATCGTCGAACGGATCAGGCGGTCGCCGGTGAGGTGCTGATGAGCGTTGATCAGGCCGGGCATGACGATGCGGTTCGATCCGCCGAGGATCTCGTCCGGTTCGAACCGGCCGTGCGTCGCCTCCCAGGTGTCGACTGCGATGATGCGGCCACCGCGCACGGCGACGGCGCCGTCGGTGATGATGCTGCGATCCGGGTCCATCGTGACGACGGTGTCGCCGCGGATCAGGATGTCGATCGGCTCGAGCACCTCCTTACGGTAGGCCGTCCGCTGGGCCTTCCGCTGGGCGTGCCGTTGGGCCTTCCGTGAGTGCGTGCGTTCCCGTTCGGCGATGTGTGAACCACGACACGAGTCCGACACCGATCAACACCAGGATCATGCCCGGTACCTGCGCTGCCGTGATCGTCTCGCCCAAGAACAACCACGCGAAGAACACGGCCAGGGCCGGTTGGCTCACCTGCACCGTCGCGATCGTGGCGATCGGTACGCTCCGGTGGGCGAACGTGATGAGGCCGTGGGCGACCATGCCGGTCAACACCGAGAGGGTGAGCGCGGCAACCCACGCTTTCGCGCTCAGCGGCCACATGTCGGCCCCGGCGGTGATGACGGCAACCGGCGTCGCCGTCACCAGAGCGATCGGCATCACCACGGCCATGAAGTCCCAGGTGCCGACGCCATAAGCCCGCGCACGCTTGGCGAGCAGCAGGTATGCCGTGAACCCGAGGACCGCGATCACGACGAGCACGTCGCCACCGAGGGTTGCCTCGCCCTGTTCGGGTCCGAAGAACAGCACGATCGCGATGCCCGCCAACGACAGCACTCCCCATCGCAGCGCCGTCCAGTTCGGGTGTTCGCGGAAGAAGAGGAATCCGGCAGGCATGAGGATGAGCGGGCTGAGTGAGGCGATGAACTCGGAGTGCGCGACGGCCGTTCGCGTGACCCCGGCGAAGAGCAGCGAGATGTTGATCCCGAAGGCGAGGCCGGGAAGGAGACAGTGCCTGACCGTGTCCCCGCTGGGAAGCGCGATCCCGGTTCTGTGTCGGCGGAACGACAGCACGAACCACCACAGGATGCTCGATCCCACCAGGCGCCACCAGGCAATCACGGCGCCGGGCACGCGGGGCCACTTGAGGATCGAGAAGCTGAGAGCGAAACACACGATCGCTCCGAGTACGGCGAACAGGCCCAGCGTCCGGGCGCGGACGTCGGCACCCGGAGGTCTCGTCGTGGGCGGTTCGTGAATCACACCGATCGACTCAGTCGGAGGCGGATGGTGTCTCGCCCCGAGCACGAGCGACGTCGGGCTCGATGTAGATCAGGCGCGCGGCCGGCACCGCTGAACGCACGCGTAATTCGGTGACGTCGATCGCTGCGCTCAGTTCCTCGAACGAGAGCGCCGAGTCGTATTCGAGCTTCGCGGCCACCAGGATCTCGTCCGGCCCGATGTGCTGTGTGCGCAGGTGGATCAACTGATCGACCGACGGTGAACTTCGGAGAGCGCCGACGATTGCCGCCTTGTCGGCTGCGCCGGCCGATTCCCCGATCAGAAGGGCCTTCATCTCGATCATCAGAACGATCGCGATGACGATCAGCAGCACCCCGATGGCGATGGAGCCGACCGCGTCCCACCGCGGATCGTCGGTGACTTCGGCAATGACGACACCGAACAGTGCGACGACGAGTCCGGCCTCGGCCCCGACGTCTTCGAGCAGCACGACCGGGAGCTCGGGCGACTTCGCGTTTCGGATGAAGGTCCACCACGAGACGTCCTTGCTCTTGACGTGGCTCGCCTCTTTCACGGCGGTTCGGAGTGAATACGTCTCCAGCATGATGCTGAAGACGAGGATCCCCACGGCCACCCAGAGGTTCGACGTCTCGTGTGGGTGCCGAACCTTCTGGATGCCCTCGTAGAGGGCGAACAGCCCGCCCATCGAGAACAGCACCAACGCGACCGCGAACGACCAGAAGTACCGCTCGCGGCCGTACCCGAAGGGGTGCTCAGGGGTCGCTTCCTTCTGGGCACGGTTGCCGCCGACGAAGAGCAGAACCTGGTTGCCGGTGTCAGCGACCGAGTGAATGGCTTCGGCGAGGAGCGAGGCCGATCCGGTGACGATGAAACCCACGAACTTGGAGATGGCGATGCCGAGGTTCGCGAGGAACGCGGCGAAGATCGCTCTGCGGCTGCCGTCTGTCACGAGCAAAGATTGGCACATGGAGTCGCCGGACCAACCACTTCACGGCAGCGCTTCTTCTACATCCCGGCGAGGGCGAGCCACGCACTGAGGGCGTCGTCGTCACCGACTGGGCTGAGTTCGCTCGATCGATCGGAGGCGCGGCCCCAGAACCGCA
The DNA here is from genome assembly GCA_037969115.1 of Ilumatobacteraceae bacterium. Lineage (GTDB taxonomy): Bacteria > Actinomycetota > Acidimicrobiia > Acidimicrobiales > Ilumatobacteraceae > JBBKWQ01. The sequence continues at coordinate 3,122 of JBBKWQ010000267.1, read as the reverse complement.
ACAAGATCGCTTCCGCGGGTCCCCGCAGAGCTGCATCACCCTTGGCGTGTTCTCGAACGAGGTGGTAGCCATCAGCGTCGGTCCAGACCAGCCATTCACCGGCGACGTCGGTGCAATGGATGTGCAGGCTCTGTGTCGGCAGCGTGATGTTCTCGCGTCGCACGAGGCGCGGGACCACGACTTCGAGGTACTCGTCGATGCCGTCGCTCGCGAGATCAGGGTCGAGCCCGCTTCGTTGACCGATCGCGGTCTCGGCGTCCCAGCGGTGGATTGCGGTTTCGTGCGCCTGACGCCGAGGCCAGACCGCGGCGACCAGCTCGACGGGGAATGGATGCCACGTCGTGGCCACGGGGTCGATGTCGCGTAGGGCCCGGGCGAGGTCGGCAGCGCCCTCACGGATCCATGTCGCCCAATCGAACGCTCGAGCGCCGGCGCCCTCATCGCCGTCGGAGAGATCGGGCTCGAACTGTTCGGTCGACGGCGGCTGCTCGGCGTTGACGACGCACGATCTCGCCCATCGATGGATCACGCCGAGGTGGAGCGCGAGACGATCGACGTCCCAACCCGGACACGCTCCGACGGGTCGATCGGTGTCGTTCGACTCGAGCACGCGAGCGAACCTTTCGCTGTCATCGAGGAAGTGGTCGACGTATCGGTCGACGGTCAGGCCCGTGTTCACCGACACGACGGTAGTCTGAATTCGTATGAGTCCCCTTGAAGCAATGGCGTCCGGCGGTGCTGAAGGTTCGACCGCGAGCGAGCCGATCGTCGAGATCACGCCTGCGGCCCACGCCAAGCTGCTCGAACTGCGCAACGAGGAGTCCGACGCCACCCAGCTGGGTCTTCGTGTCGCGGTCGCTTCCGGACCGGGCGAAGATTTTCGGTACGACCTGAGTTTCGATGAATTCCTCAAGGCCGCGTTCAGCGACGAGGTGCGCACGCACGACGGGCTCAAGGTCATCGTGCCGGGCGACAACCTGGCACTGCTGCAGGGTGCCACGCTCGACTTCACCGACTCGCAGGGCCTCGTGATTCGCAACCCGAACCGCCCGGCCGCCCCCAGCGTGGAGGGACTCACCGCCGACGACGAGCTGTCGGCCGAGATCGAAGCGCTCGTGTCGGGCGAGGTGAACCCAGCGCTCGCCGCGCACGGTGGTTTCGTCACATACATGGGACACGATGGCGAAGGCACGGCCTACATGACGATGGGCGGCGGCTGCCACGGCTGCTCGATGAGCAAGATGACGATGCTCGACGGCGTCCAGACGATGCTCTCCGAAGCACTCCCTGCGATCGAGCGCGTCAAGGACCTCACCGACCACTCGACCGGCGAGAACCCGTACTACAGCTGACTGTTGCCCGACGGGTCCTCACGAGGTTCGTCGATCGCGTCGTCACACGGCGCTGGCGAGCATCAGCACGCCGAACAGCGCAAACGTCGCCGCAGACACGATTCGAAGCGTTCTCGCCGGCACACTCGAACCCAATCGGCTGCCGGCGAACGCGCCGATCATCCCAGCAGCAACCTCACCAGTCGTCGCTCCGATCCACGTGCCGAGCGCGTCCGATCGTGCGGCCAGCGTTGCCGTGGCCAGCTGCGTCTTGTCGCCCATTTCGGCGACTGCGATCGTCAACGCGATCGATGCGATCACCGATGAACCGCGTGACGAGCGCCTGCCTGGTGTCGTCGCAACGTCACCGTCACCGTCACCGTCATCGTTGCCGTCACCGTCACGCCACGTCATCAACGCAAACGCGAGAAACAGCACGCCGCCGACGATCGAAATCGGCCGGTCGGGAAACGCAGAACCGAGGAATCCGCCGACGACCGTGGCGACGGCTCCGGCAGCTGCGTAGCCGAGCATGAGTCCGACTGCGACCGTTCGCAGCGAGTAGCGGGCACCGAAGTTCAGCGCGAGGAGTTGTGTCTTGTCACCGAGTTCGGCGACGAACACCACACCGAATGCGATGCCTACAGCTGTCAACAGTTCGATCACTGCGCAGAATCATCGCAGGGCAGAGCACTGATGGGCGGGGCAACGAGCGTGTGCGACGGTTCCACGCTGTTCGTGCGATCGGGACGGTCAACCCACCCCGATCGCACGCGCGTCGCCGTCAGAAGAGCGACATCAGCGGGTCGGTATCAGACGGGTGGGCGTCAGATGTAATAGCCGAAGATGTCGAGGATGAAGTCGGCGCTGCCGGTCTGATCGCCGCAGAAGACTCTGACCTGGCGATCGGCGTCGAGTGCCACCGTGACCGTGTTTGCGATCTGCGTGGCGCCTTCGTTCCAGTTCAGGATCGAGGTCGCGGTCGATGTGACGTCGCCCGGCGTGATCGCCAAGAAGTTGGGACCGGTCATCGACGCGGCTGTGAGGTTCAACGCCACCGCCGTCGCACCCTCCGGTACGACGTCGGCTGTGGTGACCGTGCCGCCGGCGTCATGCCCGTCGGCCACGCTCACGACGCGATTCGTGTTCGGTGCCAGCTGGCCGTTGACCGTGTATCCGGGTTGACGCGAGTCATAGGCGCGTTCGGGAGTGATCGGATGGAACGCGCCCACCGAACCTGATCCGGCGAGGTTCACGAATCGCACTGCATCGGGGTCGCCGTCGACCGGCACCGTGAACCAGAGCGTTCCGTCGGCATCCCGATACAGCTCGCCCGCCACGTGTTTGCCCGGTGTCGGCCCGGCAATTGCGCCGTCGAGTGCAGCAAAGACGATCTGCGGACCATTGGCCGATGCCACGGCGAGCCCGGTCGGGGCTGGAACCGTGTCGTCGGCAGCTGCGTCGGCGAGACTCGCCGCGACGACGCCGAAGCCGGCGCCATCGGTGGTCGACCCGTGCACGCCGTGGGGAATCGTGTCGTCGCCGTACCCGCCGACACCGGCGGGGAACGGGGAGTCGGCGGCTGGGACGTATCCACCGGCACTGAACGCACTCGGCCCCGCCGTGACCGGTGCGGCCGGCGTGAAGTTGATACCGGTCGGCAGGTCGCTGGTGTTCGCCGAATCACCGAGTTCGACGGCGTTCCCGTTGGTCTGTGCGCCGCCGCTGTCGCCGGCCGAAACCGAGCGACCGAACGCGACGGTGCCGACAGCGACTCCGCTGCCGAGTGCA
>JBBKWQ010000266.1:0-3740 GCA_037969115.1 Ilumatobacteraceae bacterium | reverse complement strand
GTCGACGGCAACGCCCTCCGGAGTCTGGTTCGCGGCCCGGTCAAACGATGCGACGATCCCGGCAGGTTGCGGCGTCTCGTTCGGGATAGGCGCCGGGCACGCCGGCTCGGGCTCTGTGGTCGACGTCTCCGCCGGGGTGGTCTCCGGTGCTGCCGTGGTTTCGGGTGCCGACGTCGTCTCCGGTGCCTCGGTCGTCTCGGGGGCGTCCGTCGCTTCCGGGGCCTGCTCGGTCGTCACCACCTCGGTCGCCGGTGCGCTCTCTGAAGGCGTCTCTGCAGCATCGTCGCTGCCTGCACACGCTGCGAAGGCGAGCGATGCAGTGGCGAGCGCCGCGACGGTTCGCCGGCGTCGCCCTGCGTGTCGAGCCACGTGTCGAGCAGGGGTGGTGGGTTCGTGTGCGGCTCATGGACAGCGTCGATTCTCGTGTCGGGTGGTTGCCAACACACTCTGACACACATCCGTCGCTTGCTTGCCAGAACGGTGCCGCCGGAAACTGATCCGCCCGCCAGGGCTGCCACCTACGTCGCGAGTTCGGCTGCCGGGAACGCCGTGTCGGCGGAGTGGTCGATCCACGGTCCGACGCCACTGAGCCGCTCGATCTGCACGCGCACCACCACGCTCGTCACCGAATCACGCAGGGTGAGCGGGTGTCGCCGTAGGCCGGTGTACTTCGCGGCCAAGCGGTCCATCAGTTCCGGGTCGCCCGGCTCGATACGCGCGCGACCTCGAATCACCAGGTGTCGTTGATAGCCGCGTGCGTTGCGTTCCTCGTCCTCGATCGACAGCACGATCCGACCGTCGCGGGCGAGGTTCTTCGCCTTCTGACTGGACGAGTCGGTCCCGAACAGGATCTCATCGTTGTGGGCGATCACCCAGACCACCGAGACCTGCGGGCTGCCGTCGGCGTTGGTCGTCCAGACGTGGGCAACCGCGTCTGAGCCGAGCACGGTCTGCGCCGTTGCCGTGATCATGGGCATGGTGGCCTCCTCCAGGAGATGGGGCGGCCCACGCTAGTTCATTTGTGAACGCCCGTCGAGGGTCGCGCCCAGGCGGGTCTCACGGCGCCATAAGCGAGCGCCGCTGCGCGGGCTGCAACCCGGGTCGTCGGCGCGCCTCGGTCACGAGCGGATGCACGCGACGACGCCACTCGGGGAGGAGGTCGTACGCGCGGTCACCAGGGCACGCTGTGAATGTGACGTCGCGGTGTCCGGAGATGACGGGCGTTGCGACGTTGCGTCCTCGAGGCAGCTTGTTCGAACCGCGCGACACGAAGCGCGCCTCGGATCCCTTCCACGTGCTGAGCTCGTACTCGACCGCAAGGTGCGCGAGCAGCCGCACCAGCGAGTTCTGCGCAGCCGCGGTCGGCGGAGTGGACTCGAAGTTGCCGAGGAGGCACACCAGTTGGGAGAAACCCTGGTTGCCACCCGTCGCGTCGGCGACGACTGGGCCGGCCAGAGAGCCGGCCCGCCCTTCCCACACCGTGCCGTCGGGTCCGACGAAGAAGTTGTAGGCGACGTCGTGCCACCGCTTCTGCGACCCGATGTGGAACGCGAAGACATTGCGGATCAGTGAGCGCTGGCTGGTGATCGTGTTGCTCGACGCCGTGTGGTGCACCAGGAGGAATCGAACGTCCTCCACGCCCATCGATGCACGCGGTGGGAGGTCGTCACCCCACTGTTCCCGGCGGAGGACGGCGAGTCCGTTGGGCAACACGATCGGCTGCTGTTCGATCGGCAGGGTGGCGCTGCGGACCTCGCCCGACGCGAACGGCGGGAGCACAGCCATTCCGCCGAGTGCTACGGCCCCGGCGATGAGTCGTCGTCGGCCCCCGTCCATGCCTGGCGACACTACGTCTCGGGACGGGACCACCCGACAGACTCTCCTGTATCGCCAGTGCGACCCGCAATACATTACGATCATCGCATGCCCCGCTACGGAGAGATCAACACCGACTACGTCATGTCGTGGTTCCGGCGCGCCGAACCCGGCGGGCCGATGTGGGCGCTCAACTTGATGCAGTGTCGCGAGCGAGCCGACTACGTCGACGGCCGCGAGACATCGACTCGGTCGAGTCGACCCGCATCGGCCGGTTCGAGGTGGAGGACCGCATCCTCGGCGATCTCAATCTCCCGCGGCTGAGTCGGGAGTCGACGATGGCAACGGTCGAGCGTACTTGCGTGATTCCGGCACCTCCCGCTGTGGTGTGGGCGGTCTTGGCCGATGTCCAGTCGATCAGCACCTGGGCGCCGAACGTCGATCATTCGTGCCTGCTGTCCGACCAAGTCGAGGGCGTCGGGACGACGCGGCGGATCCAGACCAACCGCGTCGCCGTCGTCGAATCGGTGGAGACGTGGGAGCCGGACTCGACCCTGTCCTACCGCATCACGGGTCTGCCACCGGTCATCAAGACGGTCCGGAACACCTGGCGGCTCACCCCTGTCGATCGCCACGAGACTGGTGACGGTGACGGTGACGGTGATGGCGCCTCGACTCATGTGAGCCTCACCACAGAGATCGACGCCGGGCCTCGGCCGCCACAGAAGCTGGTCGCCAAGCTGGTCGGCAACCGGTTCGGCGCCGCATCCAACCAGATGCTCACCGGATTGACCGAGTACATCGCGGCAGGACAGGGAGCGGCCTCATGAACGATCCGCTCGGGCCGCTCAACGCCAAGGCGGCCGACGGCTCACCGCTCGTGGAGGGCCGTAAGATCTCCGCCCTCACCGACAAGCAGGTGAAGGAACTGGGGATCGACGGGACCCCACATCACCCGGAACGCGAACTGCGCGGTGTCGGCGCACTCTTCGGGAGTGAGACGAAGTTCCGTGAACCGCTGGCCAATCACTGGGTGGTCGACGGGAATCTCGTCACGGGACAGAATCAGAACGCCGGTCCGATGGTCGCCCGCGAAATGATGCAGCCGCTCGATCGCTGAACCGCTGGCTAGTCGTCGTCGACGTCCACGTTCAATTGGCCGTTCGCAGCCGCGACCTTGATCTCGCACTCGCGGTCGCTGCCGATGAATCCGACCTCGACCTCGGGGCCGTCCGCCTTGACCTCGACGGAGAAGCCCGCCGCCGGGTCGGCGCCGTGGAGATGCGCTGACGAAGCGTCGGCGGAAACCGTGATCGATCCGCAGGAACTGAACACCGTTTTCTGAGAGAAGGCCGCGTTCGGCGCGGCGGTCGTCGAGGTCGTGGGCGCGGTTGTCGTCGTGGCGGGCGCGGTCGTGGTGGTCGTCGTTGCTGGAGTTGAACTCTGGGGCGGCGACGTCGTCGGCGGGGCGGTGTCGGCTGGGACGTTGGTCGGCGCCGGACTGGGCGCAACGGCGGGCGGCTTTGGTACCTCCGGAGCCGGGGCTGCGTCGCCGAGCGGCCCCTCATCGGTCGTGCTGGTCGAAGTTTCTGGGGTGGAGACGACGGATTTCTCCACCCCAGAGTCGTCCGAGGCGACGGGCGTCGATTCCTCGGGCGAGTACACGCGGTCGTCGTCGTCGACGACCGTGGTGCGAACGGGCAACGTGACAGAGTCGTGATCCTCGATCAATGGCAACGTGACACCGGCGGGCACGACCGGCCGCACCGCTGGGTCGGCGCCGAGCACCAACGCGAGCGCAACCAAGCCCAAGATGCCGATGAGCATCGTTGCGACGCCGATCGACCCCACCGCAACATGTCGGCGGCGGCGCGCCCGGACCATTGCTGGCTTGAGGGCATCGAGGGTCGCGCGGGCGTCGCTCG
>JBBKWQ010000265.1:0-3313 GCA_037969115.1 Ilumatobacteraceae bacterium | reverse complement strand
ATCCCATTGCCCGCTTCGACGACCACCAGCCGGCCGTCAGGCAGCACCGCAACACCTCGGGGGTTCTGCAACCCAGTGGCAACCCTCGTGGTGTCGGCTACGGAAGCAACCCCGCCCGGATTCTCGATCGCAACCGCGGGCCGGGGGTCGTCTGACTTGCGCAGCTGAACGATGACGGCCAGTGCGAACGAGAGTGCCAGCAAGCCGATACCGGCAACCAAATACGTCGATCGGGAGATTCTCCTGAAGCGGGCCACCTTGGGAGTGAGTCCACCGGTGTCATCTGGTTCGGGTTGTCGTTGCACCATCCCAGTCTCGCCGAGACCCGTGCCAACAGCTGTCGAGCATGGGGTCCGCAGATCGTGCCGGAGGCGGTCCGCGAACGGCGAGATTGAGAACGTAGGCGGCGGCGAGACGAAATGGTGGGCAGACTGGCCGATCAGGCGCCCGTTGACTCTTGACGAAGCCCTGACTCGATGCTCAACTCTGCCCGTGGCTGCTCCCGTCCCGTACGTGTCGTTTCCCGGCAACGCGCGAGAGGCACTCGAGTTCTACGCCGACGTCTTCGGTGGAGAGCTTCAGCTCAACACAAACGCCGATATGTCCAACACTGACGGTCCCGGCGACGCGATCGCTCACGGAGTCCTGAGCGGTGGTCCGGTGTCGCTGTTCGGCACCGACGCCGGCACGGACGAGGCAGCCGTGCGCGTCGAGGGAATACTTCTGTCGCTCCTCGGCGCGGCCGAACCCGATGTGCTCCCTCGCTGGTTCGACCGCCTCGCCGAGGGCGGCTCGATTGTCGATCCACTCGAAACGAAGCCATGGGGCGCCAGCGACGGACAGGTCATCGACCAGTTCGGAATGCCATGGCTGATCGGGTACGAATAGGTAGCCACCGAACCCCAGCGAAGTTGACAGCCGCAACGAACACGTCGAGAGCCCGGCCGGCGGCCACACCTACAGCTCCGGCCCCTTCGCCCTCGCCGTCGTGGAGCAACTTGGTCACCGCGGCGTGGACGTGTCAGCGCCCCTGGCAGGAATCGAACCTGCGACACACGGTTTAGGAATCGCCAGATGCCTGTTCAGCTGGTGCTGCTCGGTCCGTCAAGTGCCGTGATTACTGGGATTTGGCGGGCCCATCGTCCGTCGAGTGCCGTCGAATCCGGGTAGCAGCGATCCGTTTGCTACCCAAACGCTACCCATGCATTGCTCCTCGATCGCCTCACTTTCTGACCATCGATACGCACAGAGTTTCTGACAGACCGATTCCAGACGGAAACACGTTTGCGTACGGATCCCTGATCGCGTACGTGCCGATCTCGCTCGGGGCGAGGGGTGATTGGACGGCGTTGATATGCGTGCCTCGGTGCTGCTCTGTGTGATGACAACGGCAACGCGGAACAATCTTGACGTCCGCCGCTTCGAACGCTGCGCGATCCTTCAAGGGTGATTTTCGGCGAGACCCTTCACCCCGCACCATCAACGGCACCAGCCTCATGGCTGACCGATACGTGCAGCGTTCGGCCGTGGACCGTCGACGGCCTCGTACCAAACCGCTACGAGTCGATCGTGCGGCTCCACGCCCCACACCCTGTACCTGATGATTGGTGGGAGCGGTACCTCGACCTGTTCAACATGGTGACGTCGATCGGAGCGGTGCATACGTCGACTCCGAACCTGGCGTGGTTCGCGATCTGGGACGGCCACGGCTTCGGCACTTCGAGCGGCGAGATGGGATGGCGACAGCCGCCCGTCGACGAAGATGAGCAGCGCCAACGCGAAGAACTTCGCGAACGCCACCGCAACGCGGCACGAGAGCGCAACACACGAGTTGGACCTGCGCTCGCGGCGGTTCCCCGATTCGAGCTACCGGACCGCACCTACTACCTCTTGCAGGGTCAGCTTTCCGCGCTGGCCGGATTGCGCTATCCGGACGACGACGGTTGGAAGAATCCTGATCTGTTCTGGCCCGACGACCGGTCCTGGTTCGCAGCCACCGACGTCGACTTCTGGTCGCTCTACGTCGGAGGCAGCACCGCGTTCACCAGCGAACTCAGCCGCCGGGTGAACACCCCCTGGGAGTTCGTCGACAGGGACCAACCCTTGCCGATCGAAAACTGACGAGACGCGTGATCGACTCGACTCCGCACAGGGCGACGAGCATTCAGGAGCGGGAAGCCGAGCGAATACGTGCCGCTATGCGCTACCTCGGAGGTATCCCTGCCCTTGTGGATATGTGCGGGTGGCGCCAATTGGCGCGCGAGAGCGGCTGACGAATCGCCAACGTCTGAACCGCTCGCAACTGCTGCAGTGATCGCTACGAGGTCTCTCGACTTCAGCCCTCGAAGGCCAGAGACCGATCGCCGAGTTGATGACGACGGTGAGGGGACGAGCTCGCCGCTGACGCGGCATCCGGCCGCGGACTTGTCGACTGCGACGGAACGTGTGGAGTCTCGGCTGCCGGCCTCCCTGCTCCGAGAAGACGGCACTCTTGTTCACTCACATGTCCGCGAGGGACCACTCGTTCCTGACTTGTCACACTCATTCACCGCGTGGCGTCGTCGGAACGTCACGAGTCACGACGCGCTGGACAGCTTGGCCTGGAGCCAACGCCCGAATCGGCCCGGCTGCGGCGGTTGGTAGTCCTCGGGAACCACATCGGGGACGAGATCGCCGGCGAGCGCGAACAACGCGTGGATGTCGGGGTTGACAAGCGCGCTCGCGCCGATCGTCACGGTCGGCACCGTTTCGTTGCCGTCGGCCAACGCACGAACCCGCGCGGCTGCAATAGGGTCGATCGCGATGTTGACGCGTCGATGCGGAACGCCCCGCTTGTCGAGCTGACGAAACAGCGCAGAACAGAACATGCACCCCGGGCGCCAGTAGACGACGATGTCGAGGGTCGTACGATCGTTGGACACACTGCCGAAACCCTCCGACGTGCCAAGAACTTCCCATACCGTCGGGATGACCACCCGTGGGGCGGCTTCCATGACGCGCAACATGGACGGCGCGATGGCGAACACGCCGGCTACCCGGCGCGCCACAGCGTTGCGGGCATGCGCTGGTACCGGGTCGGGTTCGCACGCCATGACCAAAGCAGTATTCGACGGCGTGGTGATTGCCGACAGCGACGACGTGCGCAACGTCGAAGGCGTGACGTACTTTCCCATCGAGAGTGTGAACATGGATTCGCTCGTCGAGAGCCCGACCACGAGCAGGTGCTTCTGGAAGGGCAAGGCAAGCTACTGGCATGTTCAGGGCGACAGCGACGTGGCGCCCAACGCGGCATTCACCTACGAACACCCGTGGC